>NZ_CP085344.1:351250-702500 GCF_020618415.1 Cupriavidus sp. MP-37
TTCGGACTCGGCCGCCATGCAGTACCTGGCCGCCTACGCCGGCTGCACCATGGGCGAGTACTTCCGCGACCGCGGCGAAGACGCGCTGATCGTCTATGACGACCTGACCAAGCAAGCCTGGGCCTACCGCCAGGTGTCGCTGCTGCTGCGCCGCCCGCCGGGCCGCGAAGCCTACCCCGGCGACGTGTTCTACCTGCACTCGCGCCTGCTCGAGCGTGCCGCCCGCGTGAACGCCGACTACGTCGAGAAGTTCACCAACGGCGCCGTCAAGGGCAAGACCGGTTCGCTGACCGCGCTGCCGGTGATCGAAACGCAGGCCGGCGACGTGTCCGCGTTCGTGCCGACCAACGTGATCTCGATCACGGACGGCCAGATCTTCCTGGAAACCGACCTGTTCAACGCCGGTATCCGCCCCGCCATCAACGCCGGTATCTCGGTGTCGCGCGTCGGTGGTGCTGCGCAGACCAAGGTGGTGAAGAACCTGTCCGGCGGTATCCGTACCGACCTGGCCCAGTACCGTGAACTGGCTGCGTTCGCGCAGTTCGCCTCGGACCTGGACGATGCCACCCGCAAGCAGCTCGAGCGCGGCCGCCGCGTGACCGAACTGCTGAAGCAGCCGCAATACCAGCCGCTGCAAGTGTGGCAGCTGTCGGCTTCGCTGTTCGCCGCCAACAACGGCTTCCTCGACAACGTGGAAGTGAAGGACATCCTGCCGTTCGAGAAGGGCCTGCACGACCACCTGAAGACCAAGTACGCCGACCTCATCAACCGCATCGAAGAGACCAAGCAGCTCTCGAAGGAAGATGAAGCCGCCCTGCGTGCCGCTGTCGAGGATTTCAAGAAGTCCGCCGCGTTCTAACCGCGTAATTCCACGACATCGTCGCCGCGCCTGGCTCACGCCGGCGCGGCGATGGTTCGGATGGAGAGGAAGATATGGCCGGAACGAAAGAGATTCGAACCAAGATCAAGAGCGTGCAGAACACGCGCAAGATCACCAAGGCGATGGAGATGGTCGCCGCATCCAAGATGCGCAAGGCGCAGGAACGGATGCGCAATGCCCGTCCCTATGCCGAGAAGGTGCGCAACATTGCGGCGCACCTGGCTACGGCCAACCCCGAGTTCAAGCATCCGTTCATGCAGGAGCGCGAAGTCAAGCGCGTCGGCATGATCGTGGTCACGACCGACAAGGGGCTGTGCGGCGGCCTGAACACGAACGTGTTGCGCTCGGTGACCAATGAGCTGAAGGCCCTGCAAGGCCGTGGCGTGGATGTGCAAGCCACCGCCATCGGCACCAAGGGCATGCAGTTCCTGGGCCGTATCGGCGCCAAGGTGATCTCGCACGTGGTGCACCTCGGTGACACCCCGCATCTGGAAAAGCTGATCGGCGCGATCAAGGTCCAGCTCGATGCCTTCACCAATGGTGAGGTCGACGCGGTGTACCTGGCGTACACCAAGTTCATCAACACGATGAAGCAGGAACCGATGGTTGAGCAGCTGCTGCCGCTCGCCGCCGACAAGCTGTCGCAGACCGAAGAAGAGAAGCGCGCCTACTCGTGGGACTACATCTACGAGCCTGACGCCCAGACCGTCGTGGAAGAGCTGCTGGTCCGCTACGTCGAGGCGCTGGTGTACCAGGCCGTGGCCGAGAACATGGCGTCCGAGCAATCGGCGCGCATGGTGGCCATGAAGGCTGCGTCCGACAACGCCAAGAACGTGATCGGCGAACTGCAACTGGTCTACAACAAGACCCGTCAGGCCGCGATTACCAAGGAACTGTCGGAAATCGTCAGCGGTGCAGCTGCGGTCTAAGGCGTCACGAATTCAAGCTATCGGAGATACGAAATGAGTATCGGAAATATTGTGCAGTGTATTGGCGCCGTGGTGGACATCGAGTTCCCCCGCGACGCAATGCCGAAGGTGTACGACGCGCTCGTGCTGGAAGACAGCAGCGATGCCTCGTTCGCCGAGAAGGGCCTGACCTTCGAAGTCCAGCAACAGCTGGGCGACGGCGTGGTGCGTACCATTGCCCTGGGCTCGTCGGACGGCCTGCGCCGCGGCATGGCAGTGAAGAGCACCGGCGCCCCGATTTCGGTGCCGGTTGGCCACGGCACCCTGGGCCGCATCATGGACGTGCTGGGTCGCCCGATCGACGAAGCCGGCCCGATCGCCTCGGACGAGCTGCGTGCGATTCACCAGAAGGCACCGAAGTTCGACGAACTGTCTCCTTCCGTTGACCTGCTCGAAACCGGCATCAAGGTGATCGACCTGGTCTGCCCGTTCGCCAAGGGCGGCAAGGTGGGCCTGTTCGGTGGCGCCGGCGTGGGCAAGACCGTCAACATGATGGAGCTCATCAACAACATCGCCAAGCAGCACAGCGGTCTGTCGGTGTTTGCCGGCGTGGGCGAGCGTACCCGTGAAGGGAACGACTTCTACCACGAAATGAAGGACTCGAACGTGCTCGACAAGGTGGCCATGGTGTTCGGCCAGATGAACGAGCCGCCGGGCAACCGTCTGCGCGTGGCGCTGACCGGCCTGACCATGGCCGAGCGCTTCCGCGACGAAGGCCGTGACATCCTGTTCTTCGTCGACAACATCTACCGCTACACCCTGGCCGGTACCGAAGTGTCGGCACTGCTGGGCCGTATGCCTTCCGCCGTGGGCTACCAGCCGACGCTGGCCGAAGAAATGGGCAAGCTGCAGGAGCGCATTACGTCGACCAAGACCGGCTCGATCACCTCGATCCAGGCCGTGTACGTGCCTGCGGATGACTTGACCGACCCGTCCCCCGCCACCACCTTCCTGCACCTGGACTCGACCGTGGTGCTGTCGCGTGACATCGCCGCGCTGGGTATCTACCCCGCCGTCGATCCGCTCGACTCGACCTCGCGCCAGCTGGACCCGCAGGTGGTCGGCACCGAGCACTACGAAGTGGCCCGCCGCGTGCAGCAGACCCTGCAGCGCTACAAGGAACTGCGCGACATCATCGCGATTCTGGGCATGGACGAACTGTCGCCGGAAGACAAGCTGGCCGTGTCCCGAGCCCGCAAGATCCAGCGTTTCCTGTCGCAGCCGTTCCACGTGGCCGAAGTGTTCACGGGTTCGCCGGGCAAGTACGTGCCGCTGAAGGAAACCATCCGCGGCTTCAAGATGCTGGTCGACGGCGAGTGCGATCACCTGCCCGAGCAGGCGTTCTACATGGTCGGCTCGATCGACGAAGCCTTCGAGAAGGCCAAGAAGCTCCAGTAAGCGTCGTTTCGTCGTTCCCGCGGAAGCGGGAACCCAGCGTCTTTGAACGTCGTTCCAAAGTCACTGGGCCCCCGCGTTCGCGGGGGCGACGGTAAATCGCGTAAGGCGTTTTTGCCGTCGGAAGCGAAGTGAGTGGAGAAAGGATCAGATATGGCAACCATTCTTGTAGACGTCGTCAGCGCGGAAGCGTCGATCTTCTCCGGCCAGGCGAAGTTCGTGGCGCTGCCGGGCGAGTCGGGTGAGCTGGGCATCCTGCCCGGCCACACGCCGCTGATCACGCGCATCCAGCCGGGTGCGGTGCGCATCGAGAAGGAAGACGGCAGCGAAGAGTTCGTGTTCGTTGCCGGCGGCATTCTCGAAGTGCAACCCAAGCACGTCACCGTGCTGGCCGACACCGCGATCCGCGGTGGCGACCTGGACGAAGCCAAGGCCCAGGAAGCCAAGCGCGCCGCCGAGGAGCTGATGCAGAACCAGAGCAGCGACCTCGACCTGGCGCGTGCCCAGAGCGAACTGGCCGTGGCCGCCGCGCAACTGGCAGCGATCGCGCGTCTGCGTCGGAAGAAGTAAGCATCGGGCAGGACCGTCGCATTGTTGTTTTTTCGATGCGACATTTAAAAAAGGCAGCCGCGAGGCTGCCTTTTTTACGAGCCCGCGCTATGCTTTTGCCGCGCCCTGGGCAAAAAAAAGCGCGCGGGCCGGGGAGGCTCCGCGCGGACGGGAAAATCCCTTCGAGGGGTCAATTCGAAGGAACGGGTTCGGTCCAGGTCGACAAGCAAGGCGCACCGGATATCCAAATATCCACTCACAGGCCGCAAAGGCCACGCGCTGCAACGGTCTTCCTGGTGCTCCGGTCCAGCAAGCTTGACGCTGGATCGGAAAATCGGGTTACTGCCGGAAACGCTACAAAAAGGCTTTCTTCAGCACGCCCCTTTAGTCTGCACTGCCATTTTCACCGGGGCGCCACGCCCGCACAGCGGGTGTGTCAATGCATTGTGGGGGAAACTCCCTGGCATGGCAGTAACAAAATGTATCGTTTTGAAAGAAGTTGAAAGCCGGAGCGCTTAAAATCCGGCGTGATCGGCATATTTTCGCGCGTGCGCGTCACGTTTGATGGCGCCAGGTGTTGCGCGATTATCTTTATAACCGCGATTTCCATGTTCGTTTCCGCACCAAATCCTGCGGGACAATTGCGGTTACGATTCCCCTGCCCACGTCCATACCCCGGAGACGCCATGCCGCCTGAGATGCAGCAAGCCATACCAGCCATGCTGGCGATGAAGACTGTCGCCGTGGTCGGCCTGTCCGACCGGCCGGAGCGGCCCAGCCATGAGGTCGCCGAGTTCCTGCAAGGCCACGGCTTCCGCATCGTGCCGGTCAATCCGCGCCATGCCGGCCAACGCATCCTGGGCGAGACCTGCCACGCCACGCTGCGCGAGGCAGCCGATGCCGCCGCCGCGGCCGGCGCGCCGATCGAATGGGTCGATATCTTCCGCCGTGCCGAGGACACGCCCGGTGTGGTCGACGAAGCCATCGCCATCGGCGCGCGCGGGGTCTGGCTGCAGCTTGGCATCGTCAACGACCAGGCGGTGCGCCACGCCACCGATGCGGGGCTGCTGGCGGTGCAGGACTGCTGCAGCAAGATCGAGCTGACGCGCCAGCTTGGCGGGGCCTGATCCCCCGCGGTTCCTCGTTCCTCCCGATTTCCCCATCTGCCGCCGACCATGGCCATCGATCCGCAACTGCTCGCCTACTACCGCCGCCTGGCCGAACGCTATGCCACCGAGCCGGTGCCTGCCGACGTCCCGGCACAGCGCGCCCGTTTCGCCGAGATTGCCGCCGCCTCGTTGCGGCCGGATCCGGATGGCGTGGTCGTGCAGCAGCTCGACGTGGCGCTGGCCGGACGCACGCTGGGGGCACGGCTGTTCCGCCCGCCCGGCGTGGCCACACCGCGGCTGCTGGTGTACTTCCACGGCGGCGGCTGGGTGATCGGTTCGACGCAGACCCACCACACCGTCGCGGCCCTGCTGGCGGCGGATACCGGCTGTGCCGTGGCCAGCGTCGATTACCGGCTCGCCCCCGAACACGCCTTCCCGGCGCCCTGCGACGATGCCGCCGACGCCGTCGTCTGGCTCGCCGGCCAGCGCCAGGCGCTGGATCTCGCCCCCGATTTCCTGGCGGTGGCCGGCGACAGCGCCGGCGGCCACCTCGCGGCGCAGGCGGCGCAGCAACTCAATGCCGGCGACGCGGTGCGGGTCGATGCCCAGCTGCTGATCTATCCGGTCGCGGCGCCGGTGCTCAGCACCGAAAGCTATCGCGCCTTCGCCGACGGCCCCGGCCTGACGCGTGACGAAATGGCCTGGTTCTGGACCCAGTTCATCGGCGCCGAGGCGCTGGCGCAGGGCGCCGCCCACCGCGATCCGCGCGTGCACCTGATGGCCGCGCCGCCGGTGCGGCCGCCGGCGACCGTGCTGATGGTGGCGGCGCACGATGTGCTGCGCGACGACGGCCTGGCCTATGCCGACTTCCTGGTGCGCCACGATGCCCCGGTCATCACCATCGAGGCCAGCGGCATGACCCACGGCTTCGCGCGGCTGCAGCCCGAGGCCGAACGCGCGCGGGAATGGATGCGCCGCGCCGCGTCGGCGTTCGCCGGGATGATCGACGACCTCTGAGCGGCATCCGCGTGCGGCCATCCCTTAGAATGGCGGTCTTACGAGGATGACCATGACCGCACTGCAGAACGATACTTTCCTGCGCGCGCTGCGCCGCCAGCCGACCGAATACACGCCGCTGTGGCTGATGCGCCAGGCAGGCCGCTACCTGCCCGAGTACAACGCCACGCGCGCGCGCG
This sequence comes from Cupriavidus sp. MP-37, assembly GCF_020618415.1. Classification (NCBI taxonomy): domain Bacteria; kingdom Pseudomonadati; phylum Pseudomonadota; class Betaproteobacteria; order Burkholderiales; family Burkholderiaceae; genus Cupriavidus; species Cupriavidus sp. MP-37. The sequence goes on from NZ_CP085344.1 coordinate 357,348, forward strand.
CCGGCAGCTTCCTCGGGCTGGCCAAGAACCCGGCCTACGCCACCGAAGTGACACTGCAGCCGCTGGACCGCTATCCGCTCGACGCGGCCATCCTCTTCTCGGACATCCTGACGGTGCCGGATGCGATGGGCCTGGGCCTGTCGTTCGCGCAGGGCGAAGGGCCGCGCTTCGCGCATCCGCTGCGCACCGAGGCCGACGTGCACAAGCTGGCCGTGCCCGACATGGCGTCGCTGCAGTACGTGTTTGACGCCGTGCGCGAGATCCGCCGCGCACTGGTGCAGGACGGCCGCCAGCGCGTGCCGCTGATCGGCTTCTCGGGCAGCCCGTGGACGCTGGCTTGCTACATGGTCGAGGGCGGCGGCTCGGACGACTTCCGCACGGTCAAGGCGATGATGTACGGCCGCCCCGACCTGATGCACCGCATCCTCGAGATCAATGCGCAGGCGGTCACGGCGTACCTGAACGCGCAGATCGAGGCGGGGTCGCAGGCCGTGATGATTTTCGACACCTGGGGCGGGGCGCTGGCCGACGGCATGTACCAGGCGTTCTCGCTGGCCTACATGCGCCGCGTGCTGGCCGGCCTGAAGCGCGAGCATGCCGGACAGCAGGTGCCGGCGATCGTCTTCACCAAGGGCGGCGGCCTGTGGCTGGAAGCGCTGGCCGACACCGGCGCCGATGCCATCGGTCTGGACTGGACCGTCAACCTGGCCGAGGCGCGCCGGCGCACCGGCGGCCGCGTGGCACTGCAGGGCAATATCGACCCGACCGTGCTGTTTGCGCCCGAGGCCGCCATCCGCGAGCAGGTGCGTGGCGTACTCGACAGCTATGCCGCCGGCGGCGGCAGCGACGGCCATGTCTTCAATCTTGGCCACGGCATTTCGCAGTTCACCCCGCCGGAGAACGTTTCCGTGCTGGTCGACGAAGTGCACCGGCACAGCCGCCAGCTGCGCGCAGCAGGGAAGTGACGGCCGCGGTATGCCCGCAGGCCGGCTGGCCCGGTGCCGCCCCGCGCTGCAGCGTCCCGGCCGCGCCCGTACCCAGTGCTGCGCGAGCCGCGCGGGCGTATCGTGTCAAGTTAACTTTTTCGCCAGCGCCCACCAAAAAGGTGCGCTGAGTTGACTGGCGGCACTTGACTTATGCACACCGATAGGTTTGCCGCAGTGCAGGACAGGGTTACTCCTTAGCCTATCTGGGGTATGTTTGCAAGCCATTGATTTTTAAGGCTTTGGAAGATTTGCAAAGAAGGGCTCGATGCCAGTGGATCCCTTGTTTTTCGGGGCTTCCGGGCCATGCAAAGCGACTTTTCAACAAAGTTATCCACAGGGGCGCTGGAATTAGTGGAAAACCAGTCATCTATCATCGACTTAGGGCCACATTTGAAGTTTTACTTTAAGTTGATGTTGCGCCGCACACCAAACTTCCGCCATGGGTGGGCAGGTCGCCAGTGGACCGACCGCTGCCCCATGGCGAAGCACCTCCAAGTCGTGCATGCTGCCCGATAGCGGCACGCTCCCTCCTGACGCCGCGGCGCCATCGTCCGCCACGGCGACAGCGTCGGCGCCCCCGGTGATCCGGGTTGCGCTCGACACGCCCGCCGACGACTGCTTCGACTACCTTGCTATTGCCGATGTCGCGCCCGGGGACCTGGTGGTGGTGCCGTTCGGCCGCCGCAGCATGGTCGGCGTGGCGGTCGAATTCGCGCAAGATTCGGAAGTACCTGTGGATAAGTTGCGCCCCGTGGCGCAACGGCTGGACTGGCTGCCGCCCCTGCAGCCGGACTGGATCGCGCTGGCAGACTTTGCCGCACGCTACTATCAGCGCCGGCTTGGCGAAGTGATGTTGCCGGCCTTGCCGCCCGCCTTGCGCGAGGCGGAAAGCTGGCCCAACCTGGCGCAGCGTGCCCGCACCGATGAATACCGCCTGCTGCCGGGCCATGCCGACACCCTGCTGGCGGCCGTGCCGCCCCGCGCCCGCAGCGTGCGGGCCCTGGCCCAGGCGCTGGCCGAGGGCGCTGCCGCGGGCGAACCGCTGTCCCTGGCGCAGGCGCGTGCGCTCTGTGCCGCGGCACCGTCGCGCCTGGCCGAATGGCAGGCCGCCGGCTGGATCGAGGCCCGGCGCACCGCGCGCACCTTGTTGCCAACCGATCCCGCCCGGGCGCCATCGGCCGCGCCGCCGCTGCATGACGAGCAGCGCGCCGCGGTGCAGGCCATCGCCGAGGCCGAAGGCTTTGCCCCATTCCTGCTGCATGGCGTGACCGGCAGCGGCAAGACCGAGGTCTACCTGCATGCGATGCAGGCGGTGCTGGCGCGCGATCCGCGGGCCCAGGTACTGATGCTGGTGCCGGAAATCAACCTGACCCCGCAGCTGCAGGCGCGCATTGCCGCGCGCTTCCCGCAGCTGCCGCTGGCGGTGCTGCACAGCGGCCTGGCCGACCAGGAGCGCAGCCTGCAGTGGCTGGCGGCGCACCGCGGCGAGGCCCGCATCGTGCTGGGCACGCGCATGGCGGTGATGGCGTCGCTGCCGGCGCTGGCGCTGATCGTGGTCGACGAGGAGCACGACACCTCTTACAAGCAGCAGGAAGGATTGCGTTACTCCGCGCGCGACCTGGGCGTGTGGCGCGCCAAGCAGCGCGGCATTGCGGTGGTGCTGGGCTCGGCCACGCCGTCGATGGAAACCTGGTGGCGCGCCGGGCAGGGCGCCTACCGCAAGCTGGTGCTGCGCGAGCGCGCCCAGGCCGATGCGGCGCTGCCGGCAGTGCGGCTGATCGACCTGAACCACGAGCGCCAGCGCCAGCGTGCCTTGTTCGAAGGCCTGTCCGTGCCGCTGCTGGAGGCGATCGACGCGCGCCTGGCGCGCGGCGAGCAGAGCCTGCTGTTCCTGAACCGCCGCGGCTACGCGCCGGTGATCGCCTGTGATAGCTGCGGCTGGCTGTCGGGCTGCCCGCGCTGCTCCGCGTACCTGGTGCTGCACCGGCCCGAACGGCGCCTGCGCTGCCACCACTGCGGCCTCGAGGCGCCGGTGCCGCACCACTGCCCGGACTGCGGCAACGTCGATATCGCGCCGCTCGGACGCGGTACCCAGCGCATCGAAGAAGCGCTGGCGGCGCGCTTCCCCCAGGCCCGCATTGCCCGCATCGACGCCGATTCCACACGCCGCAAGGGCAGCGCGCAGGCCATGTTCGACGAGGTCCACGCGGGCGAGGTCGACATCCTGGTAGGCACGCAGATGGTCGCCAAGGGGCATGACTTCCAGCGCGTGACCCTGGTCGGCATCGTGCATCCGGACGCGGCCATGTTCAGCCACGACTTCCGCGCCGCCGAGCACCTGTTTGCGTCGCTGATGCAGGTGGCGGGGCGGGCAGGGCGGGCCGGGCTGCCGGGCGAGGTGCTGATCCAGACCCGCTATCCCGATACCCCGGCATTGCAGGCCCTGACGCGCCATGACTATGATGGATTCGCGGCCACCCAGTTGCGCGAGCGGCGCCAGGCCGGGTTGCCCCCGTTCTGCTTCCAGGTGCTGGTGACGGCGGAACACGGGCAGCTGGAGCGGGCGCTGCAGTTCCTGGAAGCCGCGCGCCGGCATGCCGGGCACTGCACCCTGGCGCCCGAGGTGCAACTGCATGATCCGGTGCCGATGTCGATGGTGCGCGTGTTCAACCGGGAGCGTGCCCAGATGCTGGTGGAAGCCACTGCAAGGCCCGTGCTGCAACGCTTTGTCGCCGAGTGGGTACAGACTTTCGCAGAGGTTGGCACGGAGGTGAAGGGGGTGCGCTGGCAGCTGGAAATCGATCCGTTGCGGATCTAGCGGGCCGGCGATGGGAATGAAAAGTGCAACCCTGGCATTAGGGTTTTCGATAGGGTTGCACCAGGTTGCACCTTGGTGATTTTCGGGAGTATGATCGCGCCAGCTCACAGGCTGCGGCCGGTCGCGCGCCCCTGCCTGTCGGCACGGACGAGGTAGCACCGGCGGCGGCTCCAGTCTTTCGGAGAATTGCCCGCAATGGCCACCACCACCCTTGGCGTCAAGCTCGACGACGCCTCGCGCGACCGCCTCAAGCGCGTTGCCCAATCGATCGACCGCACCCCGCACTGGCTGATCAAGCAGGCCATCTTCTGCTACCTCGAGCAGATCGAGCGCGGCCACCTGCCGTACGAAGCCGGCGCGGCCGGTGCCGAGGGCGAGGGCAGCGACGGCGCGGAAGCGCTGCATGGCGACGGCGCGCCCCAGCCCTTCCTGGAATTTGCGCAGAGCATCCAGCCGCAGTCGGTGCTGCGCGCCGCCATCACTTCGGCCTATCGCCGTCCGGAAACCGATTGCGTGCCGGTACTGCTGGAGCAGGCGCGGCTGCCACAACAGCAGGCCGAGGCCGCGATCAAGATGGCCAAGGCACTGGCCACGCGCTTGCGCGAGCAGAAGGTGGGCACCGGGCGCGAGGGCCTGGTGCAGGGGCTGATCCAGGAATTCTCGCTGTCGTCGCAGGAAGGCGTGGCGCTGATGTGCCTGGCCGAGGCGCTGCTGCGCATTCCCGACAAGGCCACGCGCGACGCGCTGATCCGCGACAAGATCAGCGGCGCCAACTGGCAGTCGCACCTGGGCCAGAGCCCGTCGCTGTTCGTCAACGCCGCCACCTGGGGCCTGCTGCTGACCGGCAAGCTGGTCGCCACCCATACCGAATCGGGCCTGACCAAGGCGCTCACGCGCATCATCGGCAAGGGCGGCGAGCCGCTGATCCGCAAGGGCGTGGACATGGCGATGCGGCTGATGGGCGAGCAGTTCGTCACCGGCGAGACCATTTCCGAGGCGCTGGCGAACGCGCGCCGCTACGAGGCCGAGGGCTTCCGCTACTCCTACGACATGCTGGGCGAGGCGGCTATGACCGAGGCCGATGCCGCGCGCTACCTGGCGTCGTACGAGCAGGCCATCCACGCCATCGGCCAGGCCTCGCGCGGCCGCGGCATCTACGAAGGCCCGGGCATCTCGATCAAGCTGTCGGCGCTGCACCCGCGCTACAGCCGCGCGCAGCACGAGCGCGTGGTGGGCGAGCTGTACGAGCGCCTGAAGTCGCTGACGCTGCTGGCGCGCCAGTACGACATCGGCATCAATATCGATGCCGAGGAAGCCGACCGCCTCGAGATCTCGCTGGACCTGCTCGAGCGCCTGTGCTTCGAGCCCGAGCTGGCCGGCTGGAACGGTATCGGCTTCGTGGTGCAGGGCTACCAGAAGCGCTGCCCGTTCGTGATCGACTACCTGATCGACCTGGCCCGCCGCAGCCGCCACCGCCTGATGATCCGGCTGGTCAAGGGCGCCTACTGGGACAGCGAGATCAAGCGTGCCCAGGTGGAAGGGCTGGAAGGCTATCCGGTCTATACGCGCAAGGTCTACACCGACGTGTCGTACATCGCCTGCGCGCGCAAGCTGCTGTCGGTGCCGGACGCGATCTACCCGCAGTTCGCCACGCACAACGCGCACACGCTGTCGGCCATCTACCAGATTGCCGGCCACAGCTACTACCCGGGACAGTATGAGTTCCAGTGCCTGCACGGCATGGGCGAGCCGCTCTACGACCAGGTGGTTGGCCCCACCGCCGACGGCAAGTTCAACCGTCCGTGCCGCATCTACGCGCCGGTCGGCACGCACGAAACGCTGCTGGCCTACCTGGTGCGCCGGCTGCTGGAGAACGGCGCCAACACTTCCTTCGTCAACCGCATCGCCGACGACACCATCTCGCTCGACGAGCTGGTTGCCGATCCGGTGGCCGTGGTCGAGGCCATGCACCGCGACGAAGGCGTGCTGGGCCTGCCGCATCCGCGCATTCCGTCGCCACGCACGCTGTATGGCAAGAGCCGGCCCAATTCGGCCGGCATCGACCTGGCCAACGAGCATCGCCTGGCGTCGCTGTCGTCGGCGCTGCTGGCCGGCACCGGCGAGCGCCTGGTCGCCGAGCCGCTGTTGGGCGCCGAGGTGGCGCGTGGCGCCGATGCGGTCACCACCCCGGTGCTGAATCCGGCCGACCACCGCGACGTGGTGGGCCATGTCACCGAAGCCAGCCAGGCCGACGTCGACGCCGCGCTGCAGGCCGCCGTCAATGCCGCGCCGATCTGGCAGGCAACGCCGCCGGACGTGCGCGCCGCCGCGCTGGAGCGCGCCGCCGACCTGATGGAAGCCCAGATGCAGTCGCTGATGGGCATCATCATGCGCGAAGCCGGCAAGACCTTCTCCAATGCCATCGCCGAAGTGCGCGAGGCGGTGGACTTCCTGCGCTACTACGCCGCCGAGGTGCGCCGCGGCTTCGACAACGAGACCCATCGCCCGCTGGGCCCGGTGGTCTGCATCAGCCCGTGGAATTTCCCGCTGGCGATCTTCACCGGCCAGGTGGCGGCCGCGCTGGCGGCGGGCAACCCGGTGCTGGCCAAGCCCGCCGAGCAGACCCCGCTGATCGCCGCCGCCGCGGTGAAACTGCTGCGCGAGGCCGGCGTGCCGGCCGGCGCGGTGCAATTGCTGCCGGGCCGCGGCGAGACCGTCGGCGCCGCGCTGGTGGGCGATGCCCGCGTCAAGGGCGTGATGTTCACCGGCTCGACCGAGGTCGCGCGCATCCTGCAGCGCAATGTCGCCGGCCGCCTCGACGCCGCCGGCCGCCCGATTCCGCTGATCGCCGAAACCGGCGGCCAGAACGCGATGATCGTCGACTCGTCGGCGCTAGCCGAGCAGGTGGTCGGCGACGTGGTCAACTCCGCCTTCGACTCGGCCGGCCAGCGCTGCTCGGCGCTGCGCGTGCTGTGCCTGCAGGAGGACGTGGCCGAGCGCGTGCTGGAAATGCTCAAGGGCGCGATGCAGGAACTGAGCATGGGCAACCCGGACCGCCTGTCGACCGACGTCGGCCCGGTGATCGACGAAGAGGCGCGCGCCGGCATCGTGCGCCATATCGATGCGATGCGCGCCAAGGGCCGCCGCGTCCACCAGGCCGATCCCAACGCCGCGCAGGGCGCCAGCTGCCGCCACGGCACCTTCGTGCCGCCGACGCTGATCGAACTGGACAGCATCGAGGAACTCAAGCGCGAGGTCTTCGGCCCGGTGCTGCACGTGGTGCGTTTCCCGCGCGCGGCGCTCGACACCATGGTCAGCCAGATCAACGGCACCGGCTATGGCCTGACGCTGGGCATCCATACCCGCATCGACGAGACCATCTCGTTCATCGTCAGCCGGGCCCGGGTGGGCAACCTGTATGTGAACCGCAATATCGTCGGCGCGGTGGTGGGGGTGCAGCCGTTCGGCGGCGAGGCGCTGTCGGGCACCGGTCCCAAGGCGGGCGGCCCGCTCTACCTGCACCGGCTGCTGTCGGTCTGTCCGCAGGACGCGGTGGCGCGCAGCGTGCGCGCGGCCGACGTCAATGCCGGCGCCGGCGGTGCCCAGACGGTGGGGCCGGACGACGAAGCCGTGCGCGCCACCGAGGCCTTCCGCGAGTGGGCACGCCGCGAGCTGCCCGAGGTGGCGGCCGCCTGCGAGCGCTTCGCCGAGGCCTCGGCCTCGGGCCTGGCGGTGACGCTGGCGGGCCCCACCGGCGAGCGCAACACCTACACCCTGCTGGCGCGCGAGCGGGTGCTGTGCCTGGCCACGCAGGAGGCCGACCTGGCGCTGCAACTGGGCGCCGTGCTGACCGTCGGCGCCGAGGCGGTATGGCCGGAAAACCCTGTCGGCCAGGGGCTGTTTGCGCGCCTGCCTAAGGGCGTACAATCGCGCGTCCGCATGGTGGCCGACTGGACCGCGGCGGACACGGCAATCGATGCGGTGCTGCACCACGGCGATTCGGACCAGCTGCGCACGGTGTGCGAGCAGGTGGCGGCGCGCCCCGGTCCGATCATCGGCGTGCAGGGCCTGGCGCAGGGGGAACGGAACATTGCGCTCGACCGCCTGCTGATCGAGCGCTCGCTCTCGGTCAACACCGCGGCCGCGGGCGGCAATGCCAGTTTGATGACGATCGGCTGAGGCAACCCTCGGACGGCGTCATGTCGAAGCGCGCGGCGGTGGCGGCGATCCCGTCCCGCTGCGCAGAGAAAGCACGGCGCGGCACTGCCAGGCCGCGCCGCAATACAACTGCCGGTAACAGCACCACATCGGCACCACATCGGCACCATTTGGGACCCAAGGAGATCTGATGAGCTCGACTTTCCACAAGACGGCAATGACCGTTGCCCTGACCCTGGCCGGCCTGACCGCCGCCTCCGCCGCGTTCGCGCAGGCGCAGGAAATCAAGCTGGGCTACGCCGGCCCGATGACCGGCGGCCAGGCCCAGTACGGCAAGGACATGCAGAACGGCATCATCCTCGCGATCGAGGACATGAACGCCACCAAGCCCAAGATCGGCGGCAAGGAAGTCAAGTTCGTGCTGGTATCCGAAGACGACCAGGCCGATCCCAAGACCGGTTCGGTGGTGGCGCAGAAGCTGGTCGACAACGGCATCCAGGGCATGCTGGGCCACTTCAACTCGGGCACCACCATCCCGGCGTCGATGGTCTACAACCGTGCGGGGATTCCGCAGATCGCCATGGCGACGGCGCCGGAATACACCAAGCAAGGCTTCAAGACCACCTTCCGCATGATGACCTCCGACACCCAGCAGGGTTCGGTGATCGGCGCCTTCGTGGTGAAGAAGCTGGGCGCGAAGAACATCGCCATCGTCGATGACCGCACCGCCTACGGCCAGGGCCTGGCCGACGAGTTCGAAAAGGCCGCCAAGGCCGCCGGCGGCAAGATCGTGCGCCGCGAGTTCACCAACGACAAGGCGGTGGACTTCAAGGCCGTGCTGACCAACATCAAGCGCAGCAACCCGGACATCATCTTCTACGGCGGCGCCGAGACCCAGTCCGCGCCGATGGCCAAGCAGGTCAAGGAGCTGGGCATCAAGGCTCCGCTGGTGTCGGGCGAAATGTCCAAGACCGACAACTTCCTGAAGCTGGCCGGCCCGGCCGCGGAAGGCACCGTGGTGTCGCTGGCCGGCCTGCCGCTGGACCAGATGCCCGGCGGCGCCGCGTACGAGAAGAAGTACGAGAAGCGCTTCGGCTCGAAGGTCCAGACCTACTCGCCGTACGCCTATGACGGCGCCACCGCGATGATGACCGCCATGGTCAAGGCCGGCTCGACCGACCCGGCGCGCTACCTGCCGGTGCTGGCCGCGACCAACATGCAGGGCGTGACCACCAAGACGCTGGCGTATGACGCGCGCGGCGACCTGAAGGACGGCGGCATCACGGTCTACAAGGTCGTGGGCGGCAAGTGGACGGTGCTGGAGACGGTGGGCGGGAAGTAAGCTGCCAGCCGCGCCAGGCTGACGGGAGAACGCTGCCTGCGGGCGGCGTTTTTCTTTTGGCGCCGCGGGGCGGGTGGCTAAACCAAATCCCGATCGCCGCCATTGGCGCATAATCCCGCACTCGCACTTTTTCAATCCATAGGAGCAGTACGTGTCCGAGCAGGAAGCCAGCTACGACCACGCCATCGGGCTAGCCAACCAGGGGCGCTTCGCCGAAGCGCTGCAGATTGCCGACCAGTTGTCGCTGGCGCGTCCCGAGGTGGTGGATTTCGTCACGCTGCGGGCGCGGCTGCACTTTGACAATGGCGACGCCAACGCCGCGCTGGCGGTGCTGGACGAGGCGCTGGCGCGGCTCGATACGCTGCCGCTGCAGCCGCCGCACCGCTGGGTCTCGCGCGGCGTGATCGCGCACCGCTACGGCGCCATGCTGATGAGCCTGGGGCGCGATGCCGAGGCCCGCCCGTGGCTGCATGAGGCGGCGCAGCGCAGCGGCCTGCTGACCGGCGAATGGGCCGCGCATTTCCACGCCGGCCTGGCGGCGCTGCGGCTGGGCGACATGGCAGCCGCGGCGCGCTACTGGTACGACCTGATGGTGCGCAACCCGGACCTGGGCGCCGACGATATCGCGCCGCTGGTGTCGGACTACATCGCCCGCACCGAGGCCGCCGGCGTGCCGGCGGAGCCGCTGATGCGCGTCTGCCTGGGCCGGGTCGCGCTGGACAACCCGCACCTGCTGCAGCTCGACGCCGCGGCCGGCGATGCCGTCGCCGCTGACCAGGCCGCGCGCGTGCTCGCCGAGCACCCGGACCACCCCGAGGCGCGCCGGCTGCGCGCGCCGCTGCGCCATGGCGTCGGTGACCTGCAAGGTGCGCTCGAAGACCTCGGCGTCTACCTGCGCCAGGTTCCGGACCCGCAGAGCCAGGTACGCGAACTGGCCTGGCGCTACCAGCTGGCGCAGCGCGAGGCCGGCAATGCGGGCACCGCGGGCACCGCCGCCGCCGAGCGCGAACCGTGGCTGCGCTTTACCCTGACCGACCAGTGCGACGACGGCGCCGGCTACTACCGCGCCGCGATGGCGCTGGGTGAGTTCATCGATGACGTGCCGGCCGCCGAGGCCGCGCTGCGTCCGGTGCTGGTGCAGGCCGGGCGCGCGGGGGTGGCGCGCTTCGACCAGTACTTTGCCAGCGGCCAGGGCGATGCCGCCGGCCATGGCGGCAATGCCGACCCCCATGTCTATTCGCTGCTGTGCCGGCTGCTGGCGCGCAGCCTGCCGGCCGACGCCGCGCATGCCGACGAGCGCATCGCGCTGCACCGGCAGGGCATGGCCGCCAGCGAGTTCATCGAGCACTGGATCGACCTGCTCGATTGCCACGCCGATGCGGGCCGGCACCAGCAGGTGGCGGAGCTGGCGGGCGAGGTGCTCAACCGCTACCCGCTCGAGCGCAATCCGGCCGACGTGACCTGGGCCTTCAGCCGCATGATCGCCGCCTGGAAGGCCATCGGCGGCGCCGAGCCGACCGAGGCCGCGCGCGCCGCGATGGCGCACATGGATGCGCGCCTGGACGCGCTGCCGGTGGAAGCCCGCAGCGAGGCCGCGCATCCGATGGCGCATGCGCGCGCGCACTATGCCGCGCTGCTGCAGGCCCGCATGGCGGGCATGGACGAACACGACCGCACCGATGCGCTGGCGGAGATCGAGACCCAGCAGCGGCGCGCGCTGCTGGTCGAGGATGCGTGGCTGTACAACCGTTTCGGCCAGGTCTGGCGCGACCTGGGCGAGCCCGAGCGCGCGCTGCCGCTGTTCGAGCAGGCGGTGGCGCTGACCGAGGGCGATCCTCAGGACCAGGCCGGCCCACGTGTGCAGCGCGGCCTGGTGCACAACGCCGCGCACCGCCACGACGCGGCGCTGGCGGACTTCGTCGCGGCCTTCGCCGCGCATGACGACTGGGACGCCGAAGTGTATCTGCGCGCGGTCCAGTCGGCACTCGGGCAGGGCCAGCGCGAAGCCGCGCTCGGCTACTTCGACAAGGCGCGTGCCCGCGGGGCCGCGCAGGGCGCCACACGCACCCTGTACGGGCAGGTCGAGGCAGCATTGAAGGCCACCCGCCCGGTGTGGAAGGTGTGGGGCGTCTGAAACGTCTCCCGCAGCTCGCGAAACGGCTGAAGATGTAAGGTATGTAAAAAACGCCATCCGCAGATGGCGTTTTTTACGTGAAGATGACCGAAATAAGGCGCGCGTTTGGTGCGGTGTCGGACAATCACTGACATGGATTGTGAAGTGCTTACATTACCATGTCGCCATGAATGGACTGAGCCAACTTTTTCCTAGCCTCCCGCTCGCGCCCGGCGGCCTCTTCTGGGTCGGGCTGGCCCTGGTCGGCGCCGGCCTGGCGGGCGAGTTGAGCCGGCGCTGGCTGCGCTGCCCGCGCATCGTCGGCTACGCCGCGGCGGGGCTGTGCGCCGGCATGCTGGGCCGCGGCATCGTCGACGAGAACATGATCAACCAGACCCGTATCCTGATCGATATGGCGCTGGCGCTGGCCTTGTTCGAACTCGGCCACCGGCTGTCGCTGACCTGGCTGCGTGCCAACCGCTGGCTGCTGCTGACCAGTGCCTTTGAAAGCCTGCTGACCTGGGGGCTGGTGGCGGCGGTGCTGCAGTGGATCGGCGCCTCGCCCGGCGTGGCCATCCTGGCCGGCGGCATCGCGGTCAGCACCTCGCCCACCATCGTGCTGCAGCTCAAGAACGAACTGCGCGCCGACGGCCAGGTCACCGAGCGGCTGCTGGCCATGGCCGCGCTCAACAGCATCTACGCCGCCGCCATCGTGCAGGTCGCCACCGGCTGGCTGCATTCGGAATACGGCAACCTGGGCGCGGCGCTGCTGCATCCGCTGTACCTGCTGGTGGGCTCGTGCCTGCTGGCCTGGGTGGTGGGCAAGCTCGGCCATGCCATCTACGACCGCATGTCGGCCGACGACCACTACAGCTTCCTGGTGCTGGTGGGCCTGGTGCTGTTCACGCTGGCGCTGACCCGGGTACTAAAATTGTCGATGCCGCTGACGCTGATGCTCGCCGGCGTGGTGTTCAAGCACCAGGACAACCAGCCGCACGTGTGGCCGCCGCATTTCGGCAGCGCCGGCAGCCTGCTGATCATCGTCATGGTGGTGTCGCTGGGCCTGCCGCTGACGGCGCAGGACTGGGCCGTGGGCGGCGTCTACGCCATCGCGCTGGTGCTGCTGCGCCATGTGGCCAAGCTGGCCGGGGTGGTCTCGCTGGGTTCGTTCTCGGGACTGAGCCTGCGCCAGTGCATGGCGCTGGGGCTGGCACTGGCGCCGATGTCGGGCCTGGCCTACCTGCTGATGCATGACGTCGCGCGCCTCTACCCCGGCACCGGGCAGCCGCTGGCCGCCATCATCCTGTGCGCGCTGGCCATCGAACAACTTTTCGGTCCCGTGATCGCGGCCTGGGCGCTGCGCTACGCAGGCGAAGTCCGCGTCGATATCCGGGCCAATGGAGGAGGGCGCTGATGTCGCTCGAACCGTTCAAGCAATCCGAGGCGCTGACCTTCGGCGTCGAGCTGGAGCTGCAGCTGGTCAACCGGCATGACTATGACCTGGCGCCGTTTGCGCCCGACCTGCTGCGCGCGCTCAAGGGCGCCGAGCATGCCGGCGACATCAAGCCCGAGATCAGCCCGTCGATGATCGAGATCAGCACCGGCATCTGCCACAGCTACCAGCAGGCGCTGCAGGAGCTGACCGTGATGCGCGACCTGATGGTGGCGGCGTCGCACCCGCTGAACCTGGGCATTGCCGGCGGCGGCACGCATCCGTTCCAGCAATGGTCCGACCGCACCATCTCCGATTCGCCGCGCTACCAGTACATCTCCGAACTGTACGGCTACCTGGCCAAGCAGTTCACCGTGTTCGGCCAGCACGTGCACATCGGCTGCCCCAGCGCCGACGAATCGCTGTTCCTGCTCCATGCCATCGGCCGCTATGTGCCGCACTTCGTCGCGCTGGCGGCGTCCTCGCCTTATGTGCAGGGGGTCGATACCGGCTTTGCCTCGGCGCGGCTGAATTCGGTCGCGGCGTTTCCGATGAGCGGGCGCGCGCCGTTCCTGCTGACCTGGGATGCCTTCACCGCGTACTTCGACAAGATGCGCAATACCGGCGTGATCGAAAGCATGAAGGACTTTTACTGGGATATCCGTCCCAAGCCGGAGTTCGGCACCATCGAGGTCCGCGTGATGGACACGCCGCTGACGGTGCAGCGCGCCTGCGATATCGCCGCGTATATCCAGATGCTGGCGCGCTACCTGCTGCTGTCGCGCCCGTTCATGCCGCAGGAAGACGACTACCTGGTGTACACCTTCAACCGCTTCCAGGCGTGCCGCTTCGGGCTGGAAGGCGAATACGTGCACCCCAACGAACTGACCCGCATGCCGATCGCGGACCACATCCTGTCGATCTGCGACGCGCTGGTGCCGCATGCCGAGGCGCTCGGTTCGCTCGAGGCGCTGGCCAATATCCGTGCACTGGCCGAGCGCCGCGACGGCGATGCCCGCTGGCTGCGCCAGGTCGACGCGGAAGCGCGCAGCCAGCGCGAAACCGTGCGCAAGGCCTGCGATCGCTGGGCCACGTAAAGTCGCGTCGGACAGCCGTCAGCGCTGCTGTCGCGGCAGCAGGAAGGCCAGCGCGTCGCGCCACCAGCCCGCGTCGACGTGCGCGGTCCAGTCGTTGTGGCCGGCCCCCTCGATCACCGCCAGCCGCCGCGGTTCGCCCAGCGACGCATGCAGCGCCTCGCCGAAGCGCGCCGGCACGATGGTGTCGCGTTCGGCCACCGCCACCATCACCGGGCGGCCGAAGCCCGCCAGGTTGGCGACGCTGTCGTAGCGGTCGCGCAGCACCCAGCCTGCCGGCAGCCACGGATAGTGGTGCGAGGCCAGGTGGGCCAGCTTGTCCCACGGCGTGATCAGCAGCACGCCGGCAACGCTGTCGCGCTGGCGCGCCGCCGCGGCTGCCGCCACGCCGGCGCCCAGCGATTCCCCGATCAGCAGCAGCGGCCCGTCGAACTGGCGCCGCGCCAGCGCAATCGACTGCTCCGCGTCGGCGACGAAGCTGCGCTCGCCCAGCGTGCCCGCACGCGGCCCGTACCCGGGATACTCGGCCAGGATCACGCGGACGCCCAGCGGCGCCAGCGCGCTGGCGTAATAGTCGCGATGCCCGGCATGTCCGGCGTTGCCGTGGAACACGATGGCGGTGGCGCGCACCGGCCCGCGTGGCTCGGCCACCAGTCCGCGGAAATCCTCCGGATCCGGCCACGCACGCAGCCCGGGCGAGACCATGTCGTCGACCGCGGCGCGTTCGGGGAAATAGAGGAAGTGGTCCTGCAGCATGGCGATTGCGGCTAGCCCCGCCAGGGCCGCTGCCAGCCACCGCCACAGGCGCGGCCGCGCCGTGCGTGGCGGTGCCGAGGGTGCGGTGGCGGCGGCTGGCACGCTGGCGCGCATGGCCGTATGTCCGTGGCGGCTAGGCGCCGGCGTACACCGGTTCGCAGCGCACTTCGGTCCTGACCGAGTTGGCGATAAAGCAGGCCTCGTGCGCGGCGTGGTGCAGCGCGTCGAGCTGGTCGCGCGTGGGTTCGCGCTCGCCGCCGAACGTGACCTGCGGGCGCAGCGTTACCACCGTCATCGCCATGCGCCCGTCGGCGTTCTTTTCCATCACGCCGGTGGCGGCGTCCAGGTAGCGGTCGACCACCAGGCGCTGCTTGGCCGCCAGCGACAGGAACCACAGCATGTGGCAGCTGGACAGCGAAGCGATGAACATTTCTTCCGGGTCGATCGCGCTGGCATCGGACATCGGCAGCGGCACCACGTGCGGCGACGACGAGCCCGGCACTTCGGCGCCGCCATCAAAGCGCAGCAGATGCCGGCGGCTGTAGCGGTTGCCGGCGAAATCCTGGCCGTCTCGTTGCCACAGGACTTCAGCGGTGTAGGTGGACATGCATGGACTCCTAGGGTTGGGAAGGCATTCAGGCGCCGTGCGGCACGCTTTCGCCGTCGCGCAGGCCCAGGCGCTGGTTGGCGGGCACGGCAACATCGATCAGCTTCGGGCGCGGCAGGTTCAGGTTGCGCATCATCTCGACGAACTGCTCGCGCGTGCGGCCGGCGACGCGGCTGTTGTGCGCGCGTTCATGGCCGATGGTGGAGACGGTGCGGCCCTTGTAATCGTGCGCCGGATAGACCAGCGTGTCGTCGGGCAGCGCGAACAGCTTGCGGGTCAGGCTGTCGTACAGCGTGCCGGCGTCGCCGGACTGGAAATCGGTGCGGCCGCAGCCATCGATCAGCAGCGCGTCGCCGGTGAAGATGCGGCGCACGATGCCGTCGGCGGTGCTTTCTTCCCACAGGTAGCTCATGCTGCCGGCGGTGTGCCCGGGCGTATGGATGGCGCGCAGCACCTGCTTGCCGAAGGCGATGGTGTCGCCGTCGATCAGCTGCTTGTGCGCGGGCTTGATGTCGCAGCCGGACGGCGCCGCGGTATGCGCGCCGGTCTGCAAGGCCAGGTGGCCGGCCGAGGTGATGTGGTCGGCATGGGCGTGGGTTTCGATCACCCACGCCAG
Source organism: Cupriavidus sp. MP-37 (assembly GCF_020618415.1). Taxonomy (NCBI): domain Bacteria; kingdom Pseudomonadati; phylum Pseudomonadota; class Betaproteobacteria; order Burkholderiales; family Burkholderiaceae; genus Cupriavidus; species Cupriavidus sp. MP-37. The sequence goes on from NZ_CP085344.1 coordinate 373,270, forward strand.
GCGCGCGCCGGTTTCTTGCAGCAGTTTCAGGTCGCGCTCGAGCTGGTGGTCGACCGGATCGATCAGCAGCGCGTCCCCGGTGGCGGCGTCGATCAGCAGGTAGGTGAAGGTGGACGAGGTCTCGTCAAAGAGTTGGTGGAAGGTCTGCATGGCCGTCCTCTTGTTGTTTGGCCGGGGAACGCCGCCATGATACGCCGCACCGGCGCTAGCACTCCACGATATTCACCGCCAGCCCGCCGCGTGCCGTTTCCTTGTACTTGGTCTTCATGTCGGCGCCGGTTTCGCGCATGGTCTTGATCACCGAGTCGAGCGACACGTAATGCGTGCCGTCGCCGCGCAGCGCCATGCGCGCCGCGTTGACCGCCTTGACCGACGCCATCGCGTTGCGCTCGATGCACGGGATCTGCACCAGCCCGCCGACCGGGTCGCAGGTCAGCCCCAGGTTGTGCTCCATGCCGATCTCGGCGGCGTTCTCCACCTGTGCCGGGCTGCCGCCGGTGACCGCTGCGAGTGCGCCGGCCGCCATCGAGCAGGCTACGCCGACTTCGCCCTGGCAGCCGACCTCGGCGCCGGAGATCGACGCGTTGAGCTTGTACAGCAGCCCGATCGCGCCGGCAGTGAGCAGGAAGTCGACCACGCCCGCGCGGTTGGCGCCCGGCACGAAGCGGTCGTAGTAGTGCAGCACCGCGGGAATGATGCCGGCCGCGCCGTTGGTCGGCGCCGTGACCACGCGCCCGCCGGCGGCGTTTTCTTCATTGACGGCGATGGCGTACAGGTTGACCCAGTCCATCACCGAGAGCGGGTCCGACAGCGTGCGTTCGGCGCGTTCGGTCAGGCTGCGGTACAGCTCGGGCGCGCGCCGCTTCACCTTGAACGGGCCCGGCAGCTCGCCGTCGGTGCGGCAGCCGCGCGCCACGCAGGCCTGCATCACGTCCCAGATGTGCAGCAGGCCGTTGACGACCTCTTCCTCGCTGCGCCAGGTCAGCTCGTTTTCGAGCATCAGCCGGGCGATGCTCTTGCCGCTGGCGCCGGCCATCCCGAGCAGTTCCTTGCCGCTGCGGAACGGGTGCGGCAACTGCTGCGCGGCCTTGAGCACCTGCGTATTGGGCGCGCCGGCAGTGACCACGAAGCCGCCGCCGACCGACAGGTAGCGCGCCTCGCGCAGCGTCGCGCCGCCGCCATCGAAGGCGTGGAACTTCATGCCGTTGGGATGCTCGGCCATGGCCTCGCGCCGGTAGAAGGCGATGTGCTCCTTCCCGATGAAGGGCACCATATGGCGTCCCAGCAGCGACAGCTCGCGCGTCTTGCGCAGCGCCGCCAGGCGCGTGTCGATGGAATCGGGATCGATGGTGTCGGGCGCCTCGCCCATCAGGCCCAGGATCACGCCCTTGTCGGTGCCGTGGCCCTTGCCGGTGGCGCCGAGCGAGCCATACAGCTCCACCCGCACGCTGGCGACTTGCGGCAGCAGCCCGTCGCGCTCCAGCCCCTGCGCGAACATCAGCGCCGCGCGCATCGGGCCCACGGTGTGCGAGCTCGACGGGCCGATGCCCACCTTGAACAGATCGAATACGCTGACTGCCACGGACCGCCTCCAGATTGATGCCGGACCAGGCCGGCGGGCGCCGCGTTGCGCGGCGCCCTGAGTACAGCTTAGCTTGTGGGCGGGGTGACGGCTCAGTCCACCACGTAGTCGCTGACCGGCACGCAGGCGCAGAACAGGTTGCGGTCGCCGTACACGTTGTCGGCGCGGCCGACCGGCGGCCAGTACTTCTGCGTGCGCAGCGAGGCCACCGGGTAGGCGGCTTCCTCGCGCGTGTACTGGTGGGGCCACTCGTTGGCGGTGACCACCGCGGCGGTGTGCGGGGCGTGCTTGAGCGGATTGTCGTCGCGGTCGAAGGTGCCGTCCGCAACCCGGCCGATTTCCTGGCGGATCGCAATCATCGCGTCGATGAAGCGGTCCAGCTCATGCAGCGCTTCGGACTCGGTCGGCTCGATCATCAGGGTGCCCGGCACCGGGAAGCTCATGGTCGGTGCGTGGAAGCCGTAGTCCATCAGGCGCTTGGCCACGTCTTCGTTGCTGATGCCGGTTTCCTTCTGCAGCGGGCGCAGGTCCAGGATGCATTCGTGCGCGACCAGACCGTGCTGGCCGGTGTACAGCACCGGGTAGTACGGCGCCAGGCGCTTGGCAACGTAGTTGGCGGCCAGGATCGCGTTTTCGGTCGCGGCGGTGAGGCCGGCCGAGCCCATCATCGCGATATACATCCACGAGATCGGCAGGATGCTGGCCGAGCCGAACGGTGCCGCCGACACGCCGCCGATGCCGCGCTCGTCGCGGCGATAGCCGACGCTGTCCTGGTTGGGCAGGAAGTCCGCCAGGTGTGCGCCGACCGCAACCGGACCCACGCCCGGGCCGCCGCCGCCGTGCGGGATGCAGAAGGTCTTGTGCAGGTTCAGGTGCGACACGTCGCCGCCGAACTGCCCGGGCGCGGCGGTGCCGACCATCGCGTTCATGTTGGCGCCGTCGACGTAGACCTGCCCGCCGTGCTTGTGCACGATTTCGCAGATCTGCTGCACGCCCTGCTCGAATACGCCGTGCGTGGACGGGTAGGTGATCATGATCGCGGCCAGGTTCTGGCTGTGCTGCTCGGCCTTCCTGGCCAAGTCTTCCAGGTCGACGTTGCCGTTCTCGTCGCAGGCCACCACCACCACCTTCATGCCGGCCATCTGCGCCGATGCCGGGTTGGTGCCGTGCGCCGACGACGGGATCAGGCAGATGTCGCGGTGGCTCTCGCCGCGGCTGGCGTGGTAGGCGTGGATGATCAGCAGGCCCGCGTATTCGCCCTGCGAGCCGGCGTTGGGCTGCAGGCTGACCGCGGCGTAGCCGGTGGCGGCGCACAGCATGGCCTCGAGCTGGTCGATCATCTCGCGGTAGCCCACGGTCTGGTCCAGCGGCGCGAACGGGTGGATCTGGCTGAACTCGGGCCAGGTCACCGGGATCATCTCGCTGGTCGCGTTCAGCTTCATCGTGCACGAACCCAGCGGGATCATGGTGCGGTCCAGCGCCAGGTCCTTGTCGGCCAGCATGCGCAGGTAGCGCAGCATCTCGTGCTCGGCGTGGTGCGTGTTGAACACCGGGTGCGTCAGGTAGGCGCTGGTGCGCGCCAGCGCGGGCGGGAAGGCGTCCTGCGCGGCGGCCTCGAGCTTGTCGAAGTCGACCTCGGCGGGCAGCGGCTTGCCTTGCGTGAAGATCTCCCACAGTGCGACCACGTCGGCGCGGGTGGCGGTCTCGTCCAGCGAGATGCCGACGCGGGTGGCGCCGGCATGGCGCAGGTTGATGCCGCGCGCGGTGGCGGCGGCATGGATCGCGTCGGTGTTGAAGCCGGTTTCCAGCGTCAGCGTGTCGAAGAAGCTGGCATTGGTGCGCGCAAAGCCCAGCGCCTGCAGGCCGGCGGCCAACGTCGCGGTCAGGCGATGCACGCGCTGCGCGATGCGCTTCAGGCCTTGCGGGCCATGGTAGACCGCGTACATCGACGCCATCACCGCCAGCAGCACCTGCGCGGTACAGATGTTGGAGGTCGCCTTCTCGCGGCGGATATGCTGCTCGCGCGTCTGCAGCGCCAGGCGGTAGGCCTGGTTGCCCTGCGCGTCGATGGTCACGCCGACCAGCCGGCCGGGCATCGAGCGCTTGAACGCATCCTTCACCGCCATGTAGCCGGCGTGCGGGCCGCCAAAGCCCAGCGGCACGCCGAAGCGCTGCGAGTTGCCCACCGCCACGTCGGCGCCCCATTCGCCGGGAGCGGCGATCAGCGTCAGCGCCAGCAGGTCGGCGGCCGCCACCACCAGGCCGCCGGCGGCGTGCACGGCGTCGGCGATGGCGCGGTAGTCGTTGATGTCGCCGTTCACGCCCGGGTATTGCAGCAGCACGCCGAACGCGCCCGCGGCAGCGGCGTCGGCGGCGGGGCCGACCTTGACCTCGATGCCCAGCGGCAGCGCGCGCGTGCGTACCACTTCCAGCGTCTGCGGCAGCACGTCGTCGGCGACGAAGAAGATATTGGAGTCGTGCTTGTTCACGCGCTGCAGCAGCGTCATCGCTTCGGCGGCGGCGGTGCCTTCGTCCAGCATCGACGCGTTGGCGATATCCAGCCCGGTCAGGTCGGTGACCATCTGCTGGAAGTTCAGCATCGCTTCCAGGCGGCCCTGCGAGATCTCGGGCTGGTACGGCGTATAGGCGGTGTACCAGGCGGGGTTCTCGAAGATATTGCGCAGGATGACGCCGGGCGTGATGGTGTTGAAGTAGCCCTGGCCGATAAAGCTCTTCAGGACCTTGTTCTTGCCCGCCAGCGCGCGCAGCTTTGCCAGCGCGGCCTCTTCGCTGAGCGGCTCGGTGAACTCGCCCATCGGCATGCCGTCGCGGCGGCGGATGGCGGCGGGGATGACGGCGTCGATCAGCGCGGCGCGGCTGTCATAGCCGAGCACCTTCAGCATGTGCTGCTGTTCGGGGGTATCGGGGCCGATATGGCGGGCGGCGAAGGCGTCGCGCGCCTCCAGTTCGGCCAGCGTGGGCCGGTTTGCTTGGGCGGCTTTCATGGGCAGCGGGGCGTTCATGGGCAAGAACCTCGTGGTGGGCGCCGGCGGCAGGTGGTCAGCCGTGCCGCGGCGCCGCGAATGCGGTGTGCCGGTCCCTGGCGCGGGACCGGCGGGCGATCAGGCGCCGACGCTGGCCTTGTAGGCGTCGGCCGACATCAGGCCGTTGACGTCGTCGCCGTTGGCCGGCTTGAGCTTGAACAGCCACGCGTCGAAGGCGTTGGCGTTGACGCTTTCCGGCGCCGCGGTGGCGGCTTCGTTGACGGCGATGACTTCGCCGGCCACCGGTGCGTAGATGTCGGACGCGGCCTTCACCGATTCCACCACCGCCAGCGCGTCGCCGGCACCGACCGACTTGCCCACTTCGGGCAGTTCCAGGAAGACGATGTCGCCCAGCGCGTCCTGGGCATGGTCGGTGATGCCGATGGTGAGCGTGCCGTCGGCTTCGACGCGCACCCACTCATGCGACTCGGTGTACTTGAGGTCAGCGGGGAAATTCATGAAGGTTCTCCGGATTCAGATCTGTTTCTTGTTGGGTGATGCCTGCCCGGCAACGCTGCCGGCAGGCGAGGGCGACCGTTGGGTGAGCGGGGCTTGCCCTTAGCTCACGAGTGCCTTGCCATGACGCACAAACGGCAGTTTAACCACAGTCGCGTTGAGTTTGCGGTCGCGGATCTCCACCTGCACGGTGTCGCCTACGTTCACGCCCCGGGGCAGGCGCGCGAACGCAATCGATTGCGACAGCGAGGGGCTGAAGGTGCCGCTGGTGATTTCACCGTCACCGGCGGGGGTGATGACCTTCTGGTGGGCGCGCAGCACGCCGCCCGCTTTTCCTTCCGTCGGACGCAGGATCAGGCCGAGGAACTGCTGGCGTTGCCCGTTGGCGGCCAGCGCCGCCTTGCCGGTGAAGTCGCGCTCGCTCTGCAGGTCGACGGTCCAGGCCAGGCCCGCGTCCAGCGGCGAGACCTTGATATCCATGTCCTGCCCGTACAGGTTCATGCCGGCTTCCAGGCGCAGCGTGTCGCGCGCGCCCAGGCCCGCCGGGCGCACGCCGGCGGCATTCAGTTTCTCCCACAGGCCGGCGACGCTGGCGGCGGGCACCACCAGTTCGAAGCCGTCTTCGCCGGTGTAGCCGGTGCGCGCCACCATCACTTCGCCGAGGGCGGGGTCCTGCACTACCACGGCGTTGAACGGCTTGAGCGTGTCGGAAGGCTGGGTCGACGGGAAGGTGCTCCACACCTTGGCGCGGGCGTTGGGGCCCTGCACCGCGACGATGGCCAGCGGCTGCACGCCCGCGGGCGCGACATCTTCACGGCGCGGCGTGATGGTCACGCCGCTGCCGGTGGCGTCGTTGCGGGCGCGGATCCAGTCGATATCGCCCACCGCGGTGCTGGCATTGACCACCAGGCGGAAACGGTCCTCGGCGAAGAAATAGACGATCAGGTCGTCGATGACGCCGCCGTTCTCGTCGAGCATGCAGGAATAGAGCGCCTTGCCGGGGGTCTGCAGCTTGTCGACGTTGTTGGCCAGCAGGCCGCGCAGGAAGCTGCGGGTATTGGCGCCGGCGAGATCGACCACGCACATGTGCGAGACGTCGAACATGCCGGCATCGTTGCGCACGGCATGGTGCTCTTCGATCTGCGAGCCATAGTTGACCGGCATGTCCCAGCCGCCGAAGTCGACCATGCGGGCGCCGAGGGCGCGGTGGATAGCGTTGAGGGGCGTGGCCTGGAGCGTCATGGAATCCTCGGGGGCAGTCTCGGTTGGCGAAAACAAAAAAGGGTCATCCGCCGCAACGATCGCTACGCCGATATGGCAAGCAATCCGCTGCGGCGGATGACCCCTCTGTCCTCGATACCTGAGAGATTACGAGGCGGATCCAATCGATCCCAGCCTCGCGCGCCCCTTCGGTGGACACGCTCGCCACGAATGGCGGGTGCCGCTCTCCAGAGTGCGGCATGCATCGTGTGCATGTTGCATGCCGATCCGACCGGTCCGTGGTGCCTGAGAGTTTTCGGGTGATACCCCTTCGGCGGCGCAGGCGATGCGCGCTCTCCCGGTCGGATGCGCGCAATGTACGGGAGGCCCCGGCCTTTGTCAAACCACGGCAGGGGCCCGCCGTACCCGACGCTGCGCGGCCGGGCTTACTTCTTCTTGTCGTCGGTGACGACGTTGCCGATCACGCCGCCCACGGCCGCGCCGCCCAGCGTACCCAGCGCGCTGCCGTCGGTCAGGATGGCGCCGCCCACCGCGCCGGCACCGGCACCGATGGCGGTATTACGTTGTTTCGGGGTCATGTCCGCGCAACCGGCAAAGGCCGCGACCGTCATGCCGATCAGGGTCACCTTGGTCAAACTTTGCAGGGTTTTCATTGTTGGCTCCGATGTGATGATCTGTGCATGCCCGCGCGGCCCGGCGGACCGGGGGACACACTGGTTAGAGTGTCGCGTTATGCCATTGGCTCCGGTCTTTACGAAGTGTTACGCCAGTGACACAGCCAGGCCGGCGCGCGCGGCGTGCGCTGACTGACCAGCCGTGGCGCGCGTGTTAACATCGGCAGCTTTGCCGCGGTCCGTTGCCCGGTTGCCGGCAACTCCCGCCGTTCCCCGTCGATTCCGCCGCTGCCCCCAAACGCCCGCTCCGCCTCCCCGCATGACCCATGGCCTGAACCCCGCCCAATCCGAAGCCGTCCGCTACCTCGACGGGCCTTGCCTGGTGCTGGCCGGCGCGGGCTCCGGCAAGACCCGGGTGATCACGCAGAAGATCGCGCATCTGATCGAGGACAAGGGCTTCGAGCCGCGCCATATCGCCGCCGTCACATTTACCAACAAGGCGGCCAAGGAGATGCAGGAGCGCATCGCCAAGCTGATGGAGGGCAAGACCACGCGCGAGGGCAAGCGCATTCCGCTCAGGCAGCTGACGGTCTGCACCTTCCACTCGCTGGGCGTGCAGATCCTGCGCATGGAAGCCGAGCACGTCGGCCTGAAGCCGCAGTTCTCGATCATGGATTCGGACGACTGCTTCGGCCTGATCCAGGAGCAGCTGGGCACCACCGACAAGAAGCTGATCCGCGGCGTGCAAAGCACGATCTCGCTGTGGAAGAACGGCATGGTCGACCCCGAGGCCGCGATCGCGCAGGCCGCCAACGCAGACGAGCACCAGGCCGCGCTGGTCTACCGCAACTACGTCGCCACGCTGAACGCGTACCAGGCGGTGGATTTCGACGACCTGATCCGCCTGCCGGCAGAGCTGTTCGCGCGCGATGAAGCGGTCCGGCTCAAGTGGCAGAACCGCCTGCGCTACTTCCTGGTCGACGAATACCAGGACACCAACGCCTGCCAGTACCAGCTGCTCAAGCTGCTGGCGGGCGGCTCGCACCTGCGCGCGCCGGCCTTCACCGCGGTGGGCGACGACGACCAGGCCATCTACGGCTGGCGCGGCGCCACGCTCGACAACCTGCGCGGGCTGCAGACCGATTTCCCGGACCTGAAGGTGATCAAGCTGGAGCAGAACTACCGCTCCACCGTGCGCATCCTGGAAGCGGCCAACGCCGTCATCGCCAACAATCCCAAGCTGTTCGACAAGAAGCTGTGGAGCGAGCACGGCATGGGCGACCCCATCGCCATCCATCCGATGAACGACGAGGAGCACGAGGCCGAGTCGGTGGTGTTCCGCCTGTCGGCGCACAAGTTCGAGCGCCGCGCGCAGTTCCGCGACTACGCCATCCTGTACCGCGGCAACCACCAGGCCAGGCTGTTCGAGCAGATCTTGCGGCGCGAGCGCATCCCGTATGTGCTGTCCGGCGGCCAGAGCTTCTTCGACAAGGCCGAGATCAAGGACATCTGCGCCTACCTGCGCCTGATCGCCAATCCCGACGACGATCCCGCCTTTATCCGCGCCATCACCACGCCGCGCCGCGGCGTCGGCAACACCACGCTGGAAGTGCTGGGCACCTTCGCCGGCCAGGCCAAGGTGTCGCTGTTCGAGGCGGCGATGATGGGCGGCATCGAGGGCAAGCTGCAGCCGCGCCAGCTGGAACCGCTGCGCGTGTTCTGCGAATCGATGGTGCGGCTGGCCGACCGCGCGGCCAAGGACCCGGCCACCGAGGTCCTCGACGACCTGATGGCCGGCATCCACTACGAGGCCTACCTGTACGACAGCTTCGACGAACGGCAGGCGCAGTCGCGCTGGACCAATACCCTGGAATTCCTCGACTGGCTCAAGCGCAAGGGCACCAAGCCCGAGGGCGCGGACGGCGGGGAAGCCACCGGCTTCGACACCGCCGACGGCTTCGGCAGCGAAGGCAAGAACCTGCTGGAACTGACCCAGACCGTGGCGCTGATGAGCATGCTGGAAGGCCGCGAGGAAGACCCCGACGCGGTGCGGCTGTCGACGCTGCATGCGTCCAAGGGGCTGGAATATCCGCATGTGTTCCTGGTCGGCGTGGAAGAAGGCATCCTGCCCCACTGCCGCGAGGACGAGGACATGAGCGACGAAAAGATCGAGGAAGAGCGGCGCCTGATGTACGTGGGCATTACGCGCGCGCAGCGCAGCCTGCATGTCAGCTGGTGCAAGAAGCGCAAGCGCGCGCGCGAGACCTATTCGTGCCAGCCGTCCCGCTTTATCGGCGAGATGAAGCTGGAAGAGGCGCCCGCGCCGGTCGACGCGACCCCGGCGATGAGCCCCAAGGACCGCCTTGGCGCGCTCAAGGCGCTGCTCGGCAACGGTGGTAATGGTGGTAATGGCGGCAAGGCGGCCGCCGGCTGAGCCGCCGCGGCGCTATCGCATCGCTAGCGTGCGCCCGACACCGCCAGCGTGACGTACTGCGAGCCGCGCTGCCCGCGGCTGAAGTCGAGCGTGAAGTCGCCCACGTCGACGCGCCCCTGCAGCACGCGCCGCAGTTCCGCCGGCCCGCCCGTGCGCACGCCCTGCAGCGCCCGCGCCAGCCACGCGGCGCCGATATAACCGGCCAGCGTCGCCGGCGACGGCGGCTCGTCCAGGTACTGCTTCATGCGCGCCACGTGTTCCTTTACCACCCGCAACGTGGCTTGCTGCGGGCCCGGCGCCACCTGGGTCAGCAACATGCCGCCGGCGTAGCCGCGGCCCAGGATCTCGCGCGCGGCATTGGCACTGACGGACGACAGCCCCACCAGGAACCCGTACCACCCCTGCGCCGCCAGCGCCCGGCCCAGTTCGGCATAGGCCAGGGTGTCGCCGGCGACGATCACCGCGCCCGGACGCGTTGCGGCAATGCGCCGCGCCGCCGCTTCGCCGGTGCCTTCCAGCAGCACGGCGCGGGTGCCCGTCTGCGCCTCCAGCCGGGCCAGCGACGACACCGCAAAATCCGGCGCCACGGCCAGCGCGATGTGCGTCAGCCCGTAGCCGCGCAACTGTTGCGCGGCGGCGTCCAGTTCGGCCTGATAGTCGGCCCGGGTGAACCAGACGTTGTCGGCGGCCAGCGCCAGCCCCGACAGCGGCGCGACGATCTGCATGCCGCGCCGGGCCAGCTCGGACGATGACGCCAGCACCGGCAGCAGCCGGTCGCCGGGGCCGAACAGCAGCCCGGCATGCTCGGTGTCGGCCAGCGCCACCGCCTGCGCCAGCGCGCGGCGCGGATCCGGGTCCGCATCGCGCACCACGTGCTGGATCCGCACCGGACCGCCGGCGGCATTGGCGGCGTCGAACATGACCTTGGCCCCGGCGAGGTAGTCGCGGGCCAGGTCGGACTGCGCGCCGTTGCGGTCGACCAGATGCCCGACCACCACCGTGCGCGGCGCCTGCGCCAGGGTGGGAAGCACCGGCACGGCGGGCAGCGCCAGCGCCATGCCGGTGGCGGCAAGCAACCGGCGCCGGCAGACGTCTGCCGGCGGCTGGCCGCGCAGCGGTGGGTACGGCGCGGGCGTGGTGGATCGGCGGGAAAGCGACATGGCTGGGGATCAGGACGGATCGCGCGCGGGCGCGGTGGCGCGCAGCGTACCCGGCCTCCATGACGCCAATGTGACGTACGCGCGCGTGTCGGTAGGAAGCGAAGGCAGTGGCTCAGGCCCGCGCTTGACGGCGGTCAAGCTGCGGGCGCCGGCCCGGTCCTACGATGACGTGTCGCACACCCATTCCCCCGCGCCCCCATGAACCCGTCTGCCATGACTTCCCCCGCGCTCGACCGCCGCGCGCTCTCCGATTTCCGCGCGCTGGCCGGCCGCATCGACGGCAACGGTCCGCGCTATACCTCGTACCCGACCGCCGACCGCTTCCACACCGGTCCCGACCTGTCGCTGTACCACGACGCGCTCGACGCGTGCCGTGCCGACGCGTCGGCGCCGCTGTCGCTATACCTGCATATCCCGTTCTGCGAGAACATCTGCTACTACTGCGGCTGCAACAAGATCATTACCCGCGACCACGGCCGCAGCGCGCGCTACGTCAGCTACCTGGGCCGCGAGATGGCGCTGGTCGCCGGGCGGCTGGGCGCGCGCCGGCAGGTAATCCAGTCGCACTGGGGCGGCGGCACGCCGACCTTCCTCAACCCGGAGGAAATGCGGCGCGTGATGGCACTGCTGAACACCCATTTCACGCTGGCGGCCGAGGGCGAGCATTCGATCGAGATCGATCCGCGCCGCGTCGACCACGACCGCATGGCGCTGCTGGCCGAGCTGGGCTTCAACCGGGTCAGCCTGGGCGTGCAGGATTTCGACCCCGAGGTGCAGCAGGCCATCCACCGCATCCAGCCGTTCGAAGAGACCCGCGCCGTGGTCGATGCCGCGCGGGCGCTGGGCTTCCGCTCGGTCAGCCTGGACCTGATCTACGGCCTGCCGCACCAGACCGCGGCGCGCTTCGGCCGCACCATCGACCAGGTGCTGGCGCTGCGGCCCGACCGCCTTTCGGTCTACAGCTACGCCCACCTGCCGCATGTGTTCAAGCCCCAGCGCCGCATCGACGAACAGGCGTTGCCGCCGGCCGGCGAGAAGCTCGACATCCTGGTCTCCACGATCGAGCGGCTGAGCGCCGAGGGCTACGTCTATATCGGCATGGACCACTTCGCGCTGCCCGACGACGACCTCGCCGTGGCGCAGCGCGAGGGCCGGCTGCAGCGCAACTTCCAGGGCTATTCGACGCACGCCGGCTACGACCAGATCGGGCTCGGCATCTCGGCCATCGGCGCGATCGCGGGGCGCTACGTGCAGAACGCGCGCACGCTCGACGATTACTACGGCGCGCTCGACCAGGACCGCCTGCCGCTGGCGCGCGGCGTGGCGATGACGGCCGACGACCACCTGCGGCGCGAGATCATCGGCGACCTGATGTGCAACGGCGTACTCGACCTCGCCGGCATCGAGGCGCGCCACGGCATCGATTTCAACCGGACCTTTGCCGCGGAACTCGCCGAGCTGGGCCGCCTCGCCGCGGACGGGCTGGTGCGCTGCGAGCCCGGCCACATCACCGTGACGCCGCTGGGCCGGCTGCTGGTGCGCCGCGTGGCGATGGCATTCGACCGCTACTTGCGCGACGACGCCGCCCGAACTGCCGACAACAGCAACCGCGCCGCCAACGATGGCGCCAAGCCGATCCGCATCGTGCCGCGCTACTCGCGCGTGGTGTAGCGGGCAACCTCGGCCCCGGGCAGGACGAAAAAAAACCCGCGCAAGGCGGGTTTTTTGTCAGGGCGGAGCCGGCTTACCTGGCGGCGTTGGCCATGTAGTCCGACGCGGCGATCACGTCGGCGTCCGGGCCGGTATAGCCGCCCTTGGGCGGCATCACGCCCTTGCCCTTGAGCGCGAAATTGTGGACCGCATCCATGCCTTCCTTCAGGCGCGGCGCCCAGGCGGCCTTGTCGCCAAACTTGGGCGCACCGGCCACGCCGGCGGCGTGGCAGGCGGCGCAGACCTGTTCGTAGACCTTCTTGCCCACTTCGGCCGAGGCAGCTGCCGGCGCGGCAGCGGCGGCCGGTGCGGGTGCGGCAGCGGCCGCCGGAGCAGCGGGGGCCGGAGCCGGAGCCGCCGCAGCAGCCGGAGCGGCCGCTTCAGGAGCTGCGGCAGTGGCCGGCGCGGCAGCGGCCGGGGCAGCCGGCTCGGGGAACTTGGCGCCGCCGGCGTCGGCCAGGTAGACCACGGCGCGGGCCAGTTCGTAGTCGGTGTAGTCGTCAGGCGTGCTGCCGGCGCGCGGCGGCATCGCGCCCTTGCCGTTGAGCACCGACTTCATCAGGCCCTCGAAGCCCTGGCCGATACGCGCGGTCCAGTCGCCGGCGGTACCGTGCTTGGGCGCACCCGCCGCGCCGGTGGCGTGGCAGGCGGCGCAAATTTCCTTGTAGACCTGTTCGCCGGTCTTGAACACGCGCGGCGCGTTGGGGTCCTTGATTTCGAGCGAGGCGACCGGCTTGATGCGGTCGTTGACGGCTTCGGCGGCGGTGCTGGCGCCGGCGCTTTCGGTCGAGCCGTGTCCGACGAAGTTGACCAGCAGGATGATCACGATGATCGGCACCAGGAACGCCGCGATCACGACTGCGATCAACTGCTTCGGGGTTTTGATGGGAGACTCGTGTTCGGGGTGTTCGTTGTGGACGTCGCTCATACAGAACTCTCAGTTTTGCAGGAAACCTTCTGGCCGCTTACGCTCGGCTTGCTTTTTCTGGCCCTGGCGTGGCCCTTCGCTGACCACTATCCGGCCCCATCCGGACCGCCCGCGCTCCCCTGCGGCCCTTGCCTGACTTGGGTCTGTTGCCATTTGCGTACCTCGGACTGTCTCCCGGACCGGGGCCCGATTGTCGCCGACAACCAGCCGCCCGGATTTGACCCCGGTCGACTCGCTGCGCCGACGGCGCGACGGGCACGATTTGACGCAAATAGCTGGCGATTATAGCGCCAAAGCCCCCCTGCCAGTGCCAAAAAGCGGCGGTTGCGAGACGTTCCCCGGCGCCCGTGGCGGCCCCACATGGACGGCGCCCTGCAAAAGCGGTATCCTATGCGACTTTCCTGCGGCGGCATTCGCCCGCCGCAACCGCTGTACCCGCAAAACCGGTTGCAAAACCGTCCTGTGCGCCCGTAGCTCAATGGATAGAGTACTGCCCTCCGAAGGCAGGGGTTGCTGGTTCGATCCCAGCCGGGCGCGCCAATCTCCTTAAGCATCTTCGGTTTTTCCCACCACCGCTGGGAACGGCGACTGCAGCTCGCTCCCGCCTTTTCCCCCGGCAACCCATTCAGCACTGCACCCGTGCCGCACCGCACAGGCCTTTTGTGTCCGAGTGTGCGCAAGTTTTCCAAAAGAATGGCAATCACGCCGATTTCCACCGCCGCACGGACGCGGGAGGATGTTGGCGCTGCGCACGGCATCGCTGGATGCGCTGAGTCTGTGTGGCAACAAATAATGCTTGTACGCTCAAATTAATGTAGCCACAATAATTCCATGCTGATCGAATTCGACGCAGCTAAAGACCGTGCCAACCAAGCCAAACATGGCATTTCGCTGGCGGCCGCTGAATGGTTCGAATGGGACTGCGCTGTATTCGACCCGGACACCCGCTTCGAATATGCCGAGGAGCGTTTTCAAGGCCTTGGCCTGATCGGCAACCGAGTCCACATGGTCGTCTTCACGGTGCGGGGTGACAGCATCCGCATCATTAGCCTGCGCAAAGCCAACCAGCGAGAGGAAAAACGTTATGTCGACCAAACGTAAGATTGTCCGCGTCACCGACGCGGAAGACGTCGCGATCCGCCGCGCGGCTGCCTCGGATCCGGATGCGCGCGAGCTGACCGATGCCGAATTGGCACGCATGCGGCCTGCCCGCGAGGTTCTTCCCAGGATCTTGGGCAAGGAAAAGGCGGAAGCGTTGATGAAGCGCCGCGGCCGCCCAGCGTTGCCCGAGGAAGAGCGCAAAGTCTCCGTCAATGTGCGCTACGACCGAGATGTGATCGACGCGTTCAAGGCCACCGGCGATGGATGGCAGACGCGCATCAACGAAGCGCTGCGCGACTACGCCAAGTCCCACAACATGCTGCCACGGTGATCTCCTGTCACGTGGGTGCCGGGTGCACCCAGCGCACACCCGACAGCCGCGCCCGCAGCGCCACTGCGGTCTGCCCCCGCGCGGGCAAGCCTTAATTCGCGCGACGAAAACTTTCAGCACGCGATTGGCGGTGGCGCGCGCCGGTGCTGATAGATTCACACACTCCATCCCAACCGGGCGCGCCGATGGTGCCGCGCCGCAGACAGCCATGGCGATTCCGACCAAGCTACCGCACGGGCTGGCAGCACTGGCGCTCGCCGCCGCCAGCGCCGCATCCATTGCCACGCCGCTGAACCTGCCTGGCGGCTTGCCCAGCATGGCCGGACTGGGCGTTGGTTCGACCACAGAGTTTGCTGGCGGCAAGGACCGCATGGTCGGCGTGGTGCCGGGCCTGCGCTACGTGACGCCCGGCGGGCGTCTGCTGGAATGGTACGGGCCCTATGCCCAGTTCAACTTCGGCGGGCTGACCGGGTTCCAGTGGGGTCCGGCGGCGAGTCTGCGGCTGGGCCGCAACGACGTGGACGACCCGGTGGTATCGCGCCTGCACGAAATCGACACCACGGTCGAGGCCGGCGGCTTCATCGGCTACGAATACCTCAACACGGGGGCAGTCCCGTGGCGGCTGCGTGGCGGTGTCAACGTGATGACCAACGCGGGCATGGTCTATGGCGGCGCGCGCGTCAACGCGACCGCCTCGCTATGGGTGCCGCTGCACCCGCGCCTCTATGCGGGGATGGGGCTGGGCGCGACCTGGGTCAGCGGCAGCTTCAACCGCACCTATTTCGGCGTGACGCCGGCCGATGCGACCGCCAGCGGCCTGCCGGCGTACCGCCCGGGCGGCGGCCTCGAGCAGTTCACCGGCTGGCTGGCGCTGATCTGGCAACTGGACAAGCACTGGTATGGCGGCGCGATGGTGTACGGCCAGCGCCTCACCGGTGCTGCCGCCGACAGCCCCATCGTGACCCAGCGCGGTACGCGCAACCAGGTCACGTACGGCCTCGGCATTGCCTATGCATGGCGCTAGCCCGGGGTGCGCTTGCTATGATCGAGCCATGACCGACGACCTCGTCATCCCTCACCACGAATACCTGATCACCGCGATCCGGGCGCAGGGGGCGGGCGGCCAGAACATCAACAAGGTGTCCAATGCCGTGCACCTGCGCTATGACGTGCGCGCGTCGTCGCTCGCGTCCGACCACAAGGAACGGCTGCTGGCGCTGCATGACCACCGCATCACGCGTGACGGCGTGGTGGTGATCAAGGCGCAGCAGTTCCGCAGCCTGGACCAGAACCGGGACGATGCGGTGCGGCGCCTGCACGAGCTGGTGCGCAGCGTGGCCACGCCGCCGCGCGTGCGCCGGCCGACGCGGCCGACGCTGGCGTCGCGCCAGCGCCGGCTGGAGAGCAAGAGCCAGCGCAGCCAGGTCAAGTCGCTGCGCGGCCGGGTGTTCGACTGAGCCGCGCTGGGGTCAGCGCGCCGACTGCAGCGCGGCGATGCGCTGCTCGATCGGCGGGTGGCTCGAGAACAGCGCCATCCACGACTTGCCGCCGGCGATGCCCATCGCCTGCATGTTCTGCGGCAGCCCGTCCGGATCCAGCCCGCCCAGGCGGCGCAGCGCCGCGACCATCGGCGTGGGGGTGCCCATCATGCTGGCGGCGCCGGCATCGGCGCGGAACTCGCGCCGGCGCGAGAACCAGGCCACGATGATGCTGGCCAGGATGCCGAACACGATCTCGCACACGATCACCGTGACCATGTAGCCGATTCCCGGGCCGCTCGATTCCTCGTCGTTCTTGCGCAGCATCGAATCGACGAAGTAGCCGACCACGCGCGCCAGGAAGATCACGAAGGTGTTGACCACGCCCTGGATCAGCGTCAGCGTGACCATGTCGCCGTTGGCCACGTGCGCCACCTCGTGCGCGAGCACGGCCTCGACCTCTTCGTGCGACATCGATTGCAGCAGGCCGGTGGACACCGCCACCAGCGAGCTGTTCTTGGTGGCCCCGGTGGCGAAGGCATTGGGCTCGCCCTCGTAGATGGCCACTTCCGGCATCGGCAGGCCGGCGCGCTGCGCCAGCTTCTCGACGGTCTGCACCAGCCACAGCTCGGTGCTGGTGCTGGGATGGGTGATCACCTGCGCGCCGGTCGACCATTTGGCGATGGTCTTGGACATCAGCAGCGAGATAAAGGCGCCGCCGAAGCCCATCAGCGCGGCAAACGCCAGCAGCATGCCGAGGTTCAGCCCGTTGGCGGTCAGGAAGCGGTTCACCCCGAGCACGCTGGCGGTGATGCTGAGGACAAGCATGACGGCGAGGTTGGTCGCCAGGAAAAGCAGTACGCGTTTCATGTGAGTGTGGGGCAGTGGTAGTTCGCGCCATGCGGCGCAAGGATGCGGTCGGACCGCAGGCGCGCGCCGCACTCGTGCGCGGCACGCGGGTTCAGGCTGGCACGGCTTGGCCGCGCCGGTGGGAATCAGGCGCGCGGCGGGCGCGGCAGCCGCGGCAGGTCGGGTTCGGGCAGCAGGGCGCCGGCATAGCGCGGCGGCCCGGCGCGGCCGGCCCCGGGGGCCAGGTGCAGCGGCGCAGGCGGCAGCAGTTGCTCGGCGAGGTCGGCGCCGGGCTGCCATTGCGGCTCGGCGGCTTCGGGGAGCGGCAGGGGATCGCCTGCGGGGGCGCCGGTCGGGTCGCCGGTCGGGTCGCCGGTCGGGTCGCCGATCAGGTCGCCTGTCACGGCGGCTCGATGTGCATCGTCGTCGCCGAGCGCAGCGGCAGGTACGGCCGCGGCTTCGGTGGCGGACACCACGGCGTGCGCGAATGCGGCCGCCCAGCCCGGCAGGGGCAGGCAGGCGAGCATCATGACCAGCAGGAACAGCCGCAGGGCGCGCACGAAAGGGGGACGGCTTATCGGTGGAAGTGGAAGGAATTCTACAGGATGCCGCCAGGCGCGGGCGCCGCCCGTGGCGGCGGTAGCACACCGCGCACGGGCGGCCGGTTCGGCCGGATCCGCTCGCGCCGTCGCTGTCCTGCAGGATGCGGCAGACTGGCCTACACTAGCGCCAACCCTGTAGTCGTTACAGGGTAGGGCGAGGAGCAGGCACATGCGTATCGGCGAACTTTCACGGTCCAGCGGCTGCGATGTCGAGACCATCCGCTATTACGAGCGCGAAGGGCTGCTTGACGCACCCCGGCGCGAGGCCAACGGCTATCGCCGGTATGACGAGGGCCATATGGTGCAACTGAACTTCGTGCGCCATTGCCGTTCGCTGGGGATGAGCCTGTCGGACGTCAGGCGGCTGCGCGAGTTCGAGCGCAACCCGTCGCAGGACTGCGACGACATCAACACGCTGCTCGACCGCCAGATCGCGCAGATCCACGCCCAGCGCGTGGCGCTGGAAGCGCTCGAGGGCCAGCTGCGCGCGCTGCGCGAGACCTGCCGCCATCACCAGCCGGCCAGTGCGTGCGGCATCCTGCAGAACCTGCAGCAGGCGGCGGCCGGGGCGGGCTGTGAGTGCCATGCCACCAATGGGTGACGACCCTGAACGCGGGGCTGTGCTACGATGGTTGCTCCCGCTTCGCACCAGCACGGTGCACGAACCGGGGCGGCGCGGCAGGTGAGCCACCACTTCCGGGCTCGCCGTTGCAGCAAGCCATCCGCTGCCGTTTATCTTTTCCGCAATGACCATGACCGATCGCCTCACGCCGATGCCCGATGCGCCTGTCCGCCCGACGCGGACCGGCCGCGCGCACGCGTCCGCGGTCGCCATGGCCCCCAGCCTGCCCCAGCGCGCCAAGCGCGCGATGTCTCCCCGCCGGATCAGCGCACCGCCTGATTCCGCCCGGTTCCCAGCCTGATTCGTCTCCCATAGCGGGGCCCGGGCCGAACCGGGCCCGAGCCAGCGTTTCCGTTGTTGCCGGCGATTGCCGCAACGCTTTCGCCGATCCGTTGATGCCCGCGCCGCTGCGCGGCAAGCCATCGCAAGACCTGACCGCCGCCGCCCGCCATGCTGGCCGGCCGCGCCCACCCACGATTGCCGGAGGACCCGCCATGACGGCCACCAAGACCCAGACCGCCACCCTGTACCTGACCGAACTCGACGTGACCCGCCTGGAGCGCATCGCCAGCCGCGCCGGCTCCGCGCAGCTCGAGGACATGCTCGACAGCCTGCTGGCGCGCGCCACCATCGTCGCGCCCGAAGAGATCCCGACCGACGTGGTGACCATGAACACCCGCGTGGTGTGCACGCTGCCGGGCGAGCAGGCGCCGCGCAACTGGACCCTGGTGTATCCCGACGCCGCCGACTTCGACGCGGGCCGGCTCTCGGTGCTGTCGCCGGTGGGCCAGGCGCTGCTGGGCGCGCGCGCCGGCCAGACCGTCAGCTACCGCCTGCCCGATGGCCGCGAACAGCAAGTGACGGTCGCCGAGATCGCATTCCAGCCCGAAGCCAGCGGCCAGTACACCCTTTGAGCGGCTGCGGGCGCGCCCTCGCGGGTGCGGCCGCCGCCACGCGCACCCGCCAGTGGCGGCGTGTCTCCGGCGATCCGTGGACACCATTCATCGGCAAGCGAGTCGTTTCACGACTCGCAACGCACCATTCGTCGCAGCGATATTTCTGCTGGCGCGGGCTGTGACTAATCTTCAGTCCGTGCTCGCATCGCAACATAGATTGCAGAGCGGCCGGAGTCTCATCCCGGACCTACAAGAAAGAACGACGAAATCAGTTGAAGGAGTCCCAAATGATCGCCAGACGTATCCTTGGCGGCGCGCTCGCGTTCGCGGCAGTGGCCGCGTCCGCTACGGCGATGGCTGCCCCCGCTGCCAGCAAGGTTGGCAAGTTTGATGTGTATGCCGACGCGCTGCGGGTCGGCAAGTATGATGTGTATACGGACGGCGCCAAGCAAGGCAAGTTCGACACCTACACCGACGGCGCCCGCACCGGCCGCTTCGATCCGTACTCGGAAGGCGCGCGCCGCGACGGCAAGTTCGACACCTTCAGCGAAGGGACGCACAGCTTCAGCGGCGAGATCTCGCAGCGCGGCAAGTTCGACACCTTCAGCGAAGGCACGCACACCTTCACCGGTGACGTGGCCGAGCGCGCGCTCGACAACTCGCGCACCGGCGACGGCTCGCTGTACGGCTATCGCGTCTGATACCCGGTCTGCTTCCAGACCCGACGCGGCCACTGCGGTGGCCGCAAGTTTTCTCTCCCGCCTGCCCGGCCGACCTCCTCCTCCTTCTCTCTTCGCCTGGCAGGCGTTTTTCTATTCCGCAGACACTGCCGCCTCAGGTTCCGCGGCGGGCTGCGCACGCGGCAGACGGCGCGCGATGGCCGCGTACAGCAGCGGCACCGCCAGCGTGCCCAGCACGGTCGCGCCCAGCATGCCGCCCAGCACGCCGGTGCCGACCGCCTGCTGCGCGCCCGCGCCCGGGCCGGTGCTGATGGCCAGCGGCACCACGCCCAGCACGAACGCCAGCGAGGTCATCACCACCGGCCGCAGCCGCTGGCGCGCCGCGCGCGTGGCGGCTTCGACCGCGTCCATGGCGCCCGCGGCGCCGCGCCGCAGCTGCTCGGCGTATTCGACGATCAGGATGGCGTTCTTGGCCGCCAGCCCCATGATCACCACCACGCCGACCTTGAAGTAGACGTCGTTGGGCATGCCGCGCAGCCAGATCGCGGCGGCCGCGCCCATCAGGCCGGTCGGCACGATCGCGATCACCGCCAGCGGCAAGGTCCAGCTTTCATACAGCGCCACCAGGCACAGGAAGATAAACAGCAGCGACAGCGCGAACAGCCACGGCGCCTGCGTGCCGGTCTGCTGCTGCTCGTAGGCGCGCCCGGTCCAGCGCACGTCGAATTCGGGGCCCAGCCCGCGCACCAGTTCCGTCAGCCGCGTCATCGCCGCGCCGGTGGTGTAGCCCGGCGCCACTTCGGCATTGATGCGCACCGAGCTGAAGCCGTCGAAGCGCTCCAGCGTGACTTCGCCTTGCCCCCATTCCAGCGAGGCGAACGCAGCCAGCGACACCATCGCGCCCTGGGCGTTGCGCACATGCACGCGCGCGAGCTGGTCCGGCTGCATGCGGAACGGGGCGTCGGCCTGCAGGATCACGCGCCGCACCCGGCCTTCGCGCGCCACTTCGTCGATATAGCGCGAGCCCAGCGTCGCCGACAGCGTGTGGTGCACGGCTTCGGCGTCGACGCCGAAGGCCTCGGCCTTGCGATAGTCGATCTTCAGGTCCAGCGCCGGCACCGGCTGGCCGGTGGTGGCGCGCACCTCGCCCAGCACCGGGTCTTGCCTGGCCCGCTCGATCAGCTTGTCGCGCGCGGCGAAGAGTGCCTCGCGCCCCACTGGCTGGCGCGCCACCAGGCGCATGTCCAGGCCGCCGATGCTGCCCAGTTCCGGCAGCGCCGAGCTGTTGTAGGCGAACAGTTGCGCGGCGCCGCGGCCGGGCCAGCTTTCCAGGCCGGCCGAGAGCCGCTCCAGCACCGCCTGTGCGGTGTGCTCCCGCCCGCGGGCCTTCCAGTCGGACAGGCCGATAAACAGGCTGGCACGCTGCTCGCCGCTGCCGCCGCTGGACCAGCCCAGCACGGCAAAGCTCGAGCGCACCGGGTAGTGCTGGTCGCGCATCCACTGTTCCAGACCGGCGACGAGGCGGCGCGTGTCGGCCTGCGTGCTGCCTGCGGGCAGCTCGACATCGACCACGATCTCGCCGGTATCCTCTTCCGGCAGGAAGCCGCTCGGCATCTTCCACAGCGCATAGCCGCACGCCAGCGTCAGCGCCAGGTACACCGCCAGCCAGCGCAGCCGGCGGCGCTGCAGCGCCTGGACCCAGCCGGCATAGCGGCCGGTGAACGCGGCGAAGCGCGCATCGAACCACGCCAGCGGCCCGCGTGCCGGCGCCGCGCTGTGGCGCAGCAGGCTGGCGCACATTGCCGGCGCCAGCGTCAGCGCGAAGAACAGCGAGAATGCGATCGATACCGCCAGCGTCACGGCGAAATGCCGGTAGATCACGCCCACCGCGCTGCCGAAGAACGCCATCGGCACGAACACCGCGCACAGCACCAGCGTCACCGCGACCAGCGCGCCGGAGACCTCGCGCATCGAGCGCGCCGCGGCCTGCATCGCACCGACGCCGTCGGTGCGCATGATGCGCTCGACGTTTTCCACCACGACGATGGCATCGTCGACCAGGATGCCGATCGCCAGCACCACGCCGAACAGCGTGATCACGTTCAGCGATAGGCCGAGCGCGTACAGGCACGCGACCGTGCCCAGCAGCGACACCGGCACCACGATGCAGGGGATCAGCGTGGCGCGCAGGTTGCCGAGGAACAGGTACAGGATCAGGAACACCAGCACGGTGGCCTCGACCAGCGTCAGCACCACGCGCGAGATCGACGCCTGCACGAAGGTGGCGCCGTCATACGAGATCTCGTAGCGCACGTCGCCCGGGAAACCCTGGCTGGCGGCGTCCAGCGCGGCGCGCACGGTGCGCGAGGTCTGCAGCACGTTGGCGCCGTCGGCCAGCTTCAGGCCGATCGAGGCAGCGTTGCGCGTGTTCAGCGTAGAGCCATAGCGGTAGTCGCTGGCGGCCAGCTCCACCCGCGCCACGTCGCGCAGCAGCACCGCCGAGCCGTCGGTGGCGGCGCGCACCACGATGCGCCCGAACGCCTGCGCATCGCTCATCGGCGCGGGCGGACGCACGATCGCCTGGAACGGCTGCCCCGGCACCGCCGGCGCGCCGCCCAGCTGGCCCGGCGTGACGTTGCCGTTGCGCGCGCGGATGGCGGCCTCGACCTCGGCCGTGGTCAGGTTGAAGGCGTGCAGCTTGTCGGGGTCGAACCAGATCCGCAGGGCGTACTCGGCGCCATAGGGCTCGGCCTTGCCGATGCCGGGCAGGCGGCGCAGCAGCGGCAGCACCGAGCCCGCGGCGAAGTCGCCCAGCGCGGTTTCATCGAGCTGGCCGCTGTCCGAGACCAGCGACACATACATGAAGGCGCTGCTGCTGGCCTGGTCGACATAGACCCCGCCGCGGCGCACCGCTTCGGGCAGCAGCGGCTCGGCCTGGGCCACGCGGTTGCGCACGTTGACCTGCGCCAGCTGCGGGTCGGTGCCCTGGCGGAAGCCCAGCGTCACCGTGGCGGTGCCGCCCTCGCTGCTGGAATCGAGGTAGAGCAGGCCGGGAATGCCGTGCATCTGCTGCTCCAGCACCGCGGTGACGCGATCTTCCACCGTGCGCGCGGACGCGCCCGGGTAATCGGCATAGATGATCACCGTCGGCGGCGCCACCGCCGGATACTGGGCGATGGGGATGCGGTTCAGGGCCAGCAGGCCCGCCACCACGGTCAGGATGGCCAGCACCCAGGCGAACGCCGGGCGCTTCAGGAAAAACGACGCCATGTCAGGTCAGGGCTGGCACGGGCGCACGGCAAGTGAAGATCGGCCGTGGCTCCGGTGCGGTTGGAACGGAACGGCTTGGATGCGGAGACGCCGCAAACGACTGCGGCAAGTGGCGCGCGTACCGGCGGTACGGGGGTCCGGCGGGAATGGACCCGGCGCTGCGGCGGGAAGGATCGGGTAAGGATCAACGCCGGCGACCGGCCGTCATACTGCGGCCTTGCCGGCGATTATAGACAGGGAAGCGTAGCCCGGACAACGCAAACATCACATTGTCGGCCCCCCACGGAGGTCGGGGGAGGGCCGGGGACTACAGGTCGCGCGCGGCGAAGGCGTCGCACTTGCGGATGTCGCCGGACTCGATGCCGCGGCGCAGCCAGCGCACGCGCTGCTCGCTGGAGCCGTGGGTAAAGGCTTCCGGGACGACATAGCCTTGCGACTGACGCTGCAGCCGGTCGTCGCCGATCGCCGCGGCGGCCTTCAGGCCTTCCTCGATATCGCCAGGCTCCAGCAATTGCTGGTTGGCGCGCTGCGCGGTGGCGGCCCAGACCCCGGCGAGGCAGTCGGCCTGCAACTCCATGCGCACCGACAACTGGTTGGCCTGGGCCTCCCCCATGCGCCGGCGCGCGCTGTCGACCTTGTCCGAGACGCCGAGCAGGTTCTGCACATGGTGGCCGATCTCGTGCGCGATCACATAGGCCTGGGCGAAGTCACCGCCGGCGCCGAAGCGCTGGCGCAATTCGTCATAGAAGGCCAGGTCGATATAGACCTTCTGGTCGCCGGGGCAGTAGAACGGGCCCATCGCCGACTGGCCGGTGCCGCATGCCGTCGGCGTGGCGCCGGAGAACAGCACCAGCGTCGGTGGCGCATAGCGGCGGTTGAGCTGGGTTTCGAAGATGTGTTGCCAGGTGCGCTCGGTATTGCCCAGCACCTTGCGCGTGAACACGGTCATCTGGTCCGTCGCCGGCGGCCGGTTGACCTGCTGCTGTTGCTGCTGCGGGCCGGATCCCTGCAGCACCGACGCGCCCTGCATGATCAGCATCGGATCGATGCCGAAGAAGTACGACGCCGCCAGCGCGATGATCACCGTGCCGATGCCGATCGACTTGCCGCCAAGACCGCCGAATCCGCCGCGACGGTCTTCAACGTGCTGGCTTTCGGCTTCGTCATCTAGGCGCATGGGGGCTCCGCTGCTTGGGAAAGAGGGTGAGGAAAGTGGAATTCAGTATAGCAATCCGCGCTTCGGTGCTCGTTGCGGCGTCGCGCCGTGCCGGCGGATGCGCGCGCCACGCCAAAAAAAACACCGCCCACTCACCCTGGAGACGGGCAATGCGGGCGGTGTGCGGCAAAGCGAAGAACCGGGTTTGCACCCGGTTCCGTCATGGCCTGGAGGTTCCGGAGCGGGAACGCGCGAGCGCGCGCTCAGGCCAGCGCGGCCTCGCGTGCGGCAGGCGCGGCGGCCACCACGCTGGCGCTGACTTCGGCCACGCGCAGCAGGTTGGTGGTGCCGCCCTGGCCGAACGGCATGCCGGCGGCGATGGTGATCTGGTCACCCGGCGCGGCGTAGCCTTCGGCGACGGCGGCGCGCGTGGCGGCTTCGACCATTTCATCGACGCTCTGCACGTCCGGGCTCACGGTGGAGTGGATGCCCCACGCGATCGCCAGCCGGCGCGCGATCTCCAGGTTGGGCGTGATGCTGACGATCGGCGCGCACGGCCGTTCGCGCGCGGCACGCAGCGCGGTCGAGCCGGACGAGGTATAGGTCACCGTCGCGGCCGCGCCGATGATGTGCGTGACTTCGCGCAGCGCGGCGCAAATGGCATCCTGGCGCGTGTTCAGCGGGGTCTCGTGCTGGGCGTCGAGCAGGTTGCGGTACAGCGGGTCGCGCTCGACCTCGGTGACGATGCGGTTCATCATCGACACCGCCTGCACCGGGTAGCGGCCGTTGGCCGACTCGGCCGACAGCATTACCGCATCGGCGCCTTCATAGATCGCGCTGGCCACGTCCGAGGCTTCGGCGCGGGTCGGCACCGGCGAGTCGATCATCGATTCCAGCATCTGCGTGGCGATCACCACCGGCTTGCCCAGCTGGCGGCACACGCGCAGGATGCGCTTCTGCACGCCCGGCACGCGCTCGGGCGGCAGTTCCACGCCGAGGTCGCCGCGCGCCACCATCACCGAATCGGACACCCGCACGATCTCTTCCAGCTGCTGCAGCGCGGCCGGCTTCTCGATCTTCGACAGGATGCCGGCACGGGTGCCGACGATCTCGCGCGCCTCGACGATGTCGGACGGGCGCTGCACGAACGACAGGCCGATCCAGTCGGCGCCCAGCGACAGCGCGAAGTCCAGGTCCTTGCGGTCCTTCTCGGTCAGCGCGGGGATGGGGATCACCGCGTCGGGCACATTCACGCCCTTGCGGTCGGACAGCGTACCGTTATTGGCCACGCGCGTGGTGATGGTGCCGGTGGTGACCGACTCGATCGCCAGGCGCACCTTGCCGTCGTCGATCAGCAGCGACTGTCCCGGCTGCGCGGCCTGGAACAGCTCCGGGTGGGGCAGGTAGACGCGGGTGCCGTCGCCCGGGGTCGGGTCGCTGTCGAGCACGAACACATCGCCGGTGCGCACCGCAACCTTGCCGGCGGCGAAGGTGCCGATGCGCAGCTTGGGGCCCTGCAGGTCGGCCAGCACGGCGATGGGGCGGCCGGTCTCGGCCTCGACCTGGCGCACCGCGTCGTAGCGCGCGCGGTGGTCGTCGTGCGTGCCGTGGCTGAAGTTCAGCCGGAACACGTCCGCGCCGGCCTCGAACAGCGCGCGGATCACCGCGATGTCGGTGCTGGCGGGGCCGAGCGTGGCCACGATCTTCGCTTTGCGCTGGCGTCTCATGATGTCTCCTCTTCCATTCTCGGTAGCGGCGCGTCGGCGCCGCGAGTCAATTGGTACTGCTGTGCTTAACTGCTCGTCATTCCCGCGCATACCCGAAGGGCACGTGGGCGGGAATCCAGCGTCTTTCACGTCCCCCTGGGGAAAAAGTCACTGGGTCCCCGCGTGCGCGGGGACGACGCTTGGGTCAGGTAATCAAAATCGCGCGGAAATCGTTCACGTTGGTGCGGGTCGGGCCGGTGACGATCAGGTCTTCCAGGCCGGCGAAGAAACCGTAGCCGTCGTTGTTCTCCAGGTGCGCGCGCGCATTCAGCCCGCGCGCGCCGGCACGGGTCAGGGTGTCGGGCGACAGCATGGCGCCGGCGTTGTCTTCCGAGCCGTCGATGCCGTCGGTGTCGCCGGCGATGGCGTGCACGCCGGGCAGGCCGTCGAGCGCCACCGCCAGCGCCAGCAGGAACTCGGCATTGCGTCCGCCGCGGCCCTTGCCGCGCACGGTCACGGTGGTCTCGCCGCCGGACAGGATCACGCAGGGCTTGCCGAAGGGCTGGCCGCGCTGCGCCACCTGGCGCGCAATGGCGGCATGCACTTCGGCGACTTCGCGGGCTTCGCCCTCGATGCAGTCGGACAGGATATGGGCCTCGAAGCCCAGTTCGCGCGCACGCGCCGCGGCGGCTTCCAGCGCCTGCTGCGCGGTGGCCAGCGTCACGCTGCGGTGGCCGTTGAAGCGGGCATCGCCGGGCTTGGGGGTTTCGCCGGCACCGCTTTCCAGATGCGCGCGCACGTTGGCGGGCACGTCGATGCCGTACTTGGCGATCACCGCCAGCGCATCGGCGCAGGTGGTTGCGTCGGGCAGCGTCGGGCCGCTGGCGATCAGGGTCGGGTCATCGCCGGGAATATCGGAAATCAGCAGCGTTTCCACGCGCGCCGGCGCGCAGTGCAGCGCCAGGCGCCCGCCCTTGAGGGCGGACAGGTGCTTGCGCACGCAGTTCATCTCGCCGATGCTGGCGCCGCTCCTGAGCAGCGCCTTGTTCACGGCTTGCTTGTCGGCCAGCGTCAGTCCCGGCGCCGGCGCGGCCAGCAGCGCGGAGCCGCCGCCGGAGATCAGGCACAGCACCAGGTCGTCGGCAGTCAGTCCCTGCACCAGTTCCACCATGCGCTGCGCGGCGCGGGCGCCGGCTTCGTCGGGGACGGGGTGGGCGGCTTCGACCACTTCGATGCGCTGGCAGTCGGCGCCGTGGCCGTAGCGCGTCACCACCAGGCCCGACAGCTCGCCTTGCCAGTTCGCTTCCACCGCCTGCGCCATCGCCGCGGCGGCCTTGCCGGCGCCGATCACCACGGTGCGGCCCTTCGGCGGCGCGGGCAGGTGCGGCGGCAGGCAGTGGCTGGCGCTGACGGAGGCGACCGCGGTATCGAACAGGTCGCGCAGCAGCGCGCGCGGTTCCGCGTTGGCTGCGGTGCGCTGGGGCGACAGCAGGGCGGCTTGGGGTTCGGTGACGAGCATGAAGAATCCTGGGTGCTGACGGGTACGCTGGGTACAAAGCGGTACTGCAAAGCGTGTCGTCCCCGCAGGGCGGGGACGACGGGTTGCTGCTTACTTGGCGTTGGCGATCTGGTGGTTCGACATGATCTCGATCGCGCGGCACAGGGCCGAGTGGTCCTGCTTGCCGAGGCCGTTGGCCGAGCAGGTATTGAACAGCTCCTGCGCGGTGGCGGTGTTGGGCAGCGCCACGCCCAGCGCCTTGGCGCCCTGCAGCGCCAGGTTCAGGTCCTTCTGGTGCAGCTCGATGCGGAAGCCCGGATCGAAGGTGCGCTTGACCATGCGCTCGCCGTGCACTTCCAGGATGCGCGACGCGGCGAAGCCGCCCATCAGCGCCTCGCGCACCTTGGCCGGATCGGCGCCGGCCTTGGAGGCGAACAGCAGCGCTTCGGACACGGCCTGGATGTTCAGCGCGACGATGATCTGGTTGGCCACCTTGGTGGTCTGGCCGTCGCCGTTGCCGCCGACCAGCGTGATGTTCTTGCCCATCAGCTCGAACAGCGGCTTGACCTGGTCGAAGGCCTCCTGCGGGCCGCCGACCATGATCGTCAGCGACGCGGCCTTGGCGCCCACTTCACCGCCCGACACCGGCGCGTCCAGGTACGAAGCGCCCAGCTTGTTGATGCGCGCGGCGAAGTCCTTGGTGGCGATCGGCGAGATCGAGCTCATGTCCACCACGATCTTGCTGTAGCTGGCTTCCTTGCCGGCAGCCTTGAACGCGGCGGCGACGCCCTTCTCGCTGAACAGCACCGCTTCCACGTGCGGCGTGTCCGGCACCATGATGATGATGATGTCGGCACGCTTGGCGACTTCCTCGGCGCTGGTGCAGACGGTCACGCCTGCATCGACCAGCGCCTGCGGGGCCGGGTTGACGTCATGCACGAACAGGGTGTGGCCGGCGGCGCGCAGGTGGCCCGCCATCGGTGCGCCCATGATGCCCAGGCCGATGAAGCCGACGTTGCGAGTGGATGCCATGTGATGTCTCCTCAAAATAAAAAGCGAAAACGAAGCCAGCGGTGTTGGGTGCTCCCAAGCTGCCCGAACTGGCCTCAGCAAGGTGTTCTCCCTCTCCCCTCATGGGGACAGGGTCGGGGTGAGGGGTGGGCTAGCCAGGTGCCACATCAAGCGGGGCCTGCGGTTTTTTCCAGCACAACGCCCGTTGAAGCACCAGCCCTCACCCCCGCCCCTCTCCCGCAAGCGGGAGAGGGGAGCAAACAAGCGGGAATTGAATAGCGGCGGTAGTTACTGCACCCCGTGCGCGGCGCGCCAGCCCAGCCCGGCTTCGGTCGTCGTCTTCGGCTTGTACTCGCAGCCGATCCAGCCGGTGTAGCCGATCTCGTCCAGGAACTTGAACAGGTACTGGTAGTTCAGCTCGCCCGTGCCCGGCTCGTTGCGGCCCGGGTTGTCGGCCAGCTGGATATGCTTGATCTTCGGCAGGTTGGCCTTGATGGTGTTGGCGATCTCGCCTTCCATCCGCTGCATGTGATAGATGTCGTACTGCACGTACAGGTTGGGCGCGTTGACCTGGGTGATCAGGTCCAGCGCCTGCTGCGTGCGCGACAGGAAGAAACCGGGGATGTCGAAGGTGTTGATCGGCTCGACCAGCAGGTCGATATGCTCGGCGGCCAGCGCGCCGGCGGCGAAGCGCAGGTTTTCCACCAGCGTTTCCTGCGCCTGCTCGCGCTTGACGTTCTGCGGCAGGATGCCGACCAGGCAGTTCAGCTGGCGCACGCCCAGCACCTTGGCGTACTTGATGGCTTCGCCGACGCCGTCCTGGAACTCGCCGACGCGGTCCGGGTGGCAGGCAATGCCGCGCTCGCCCGCATCCCACTTGCCGGCGGGCAGGTTGTGCAGCACCAGGTCGAGCTGGAAGCGGTTCAGGCGGTCAGCGATCTGGTCCGCGTGGAACGCATAGGGAAACAGGAATTCCACGCCGCGGAAACCCGCGCGCGCGGCGGCTTCGAAGCGGTCGAGAAAACCCGCTTCGTTGAACAGCATGGTGAGATTGGCCGCAAGTTTCGTCATTTGTCATCTCCTGTGACTTGGTTGTTATTCGTCGTTCCCGCGCAGGCGGGAACCCAGTGGCTTTTGGAAAGACGCTGGATCCCCGCTTGCGCGGGGACGGCGGATGGTCCTGCAGGGGCGGGAAGCGTCTTACGCCGTTTCCACTTCTTCCTTCAGGATCGCTTCCTCGATGTCCTCGAGGTCTTCGATCGGCTCGAACTCGTTGATGTTGTCGATCTCGGTGCCCATCGCGATATTGGTCACGCGCTCCAGGATCACCTCGACCACCACCGGCACCGAGAACTCGGCCATCAGGTCACGCGCTTCGGCGAAGGCCGGGGCGATGTCTTCCGGCTTGAACACGCGGATCGCCTTGCAGCCCAGGCCCTCGACCACCTTGACGTGGTCCACGCCATAGCCGTTCAGCTCGGGCGCGTTGACGTTGTCGAACGCGAGCTGCACGCAGTAGTCCATCTCGAAGTTGCGCTGCGCCTGGCGGATCAGGCCGAGGTAGGAGTTGTTCACCACCACGTGGATGTACGGCACCTTGAACTGCGCGGCCACGGCCAGCTCTTCGATCATGAACTGGAAGTCGTAGTCGCCCGAGATCGCCACCACATCCGAATCCGGCGAGGCGGTCTTCACCCCGATCGCGGCCGGGATGGTCCAGCCCAGCGGGCCGGCCTGGCCGCAGTTGATCCAGTGGCGCGGCTGGTTGACCGACAGGAACTGGGCCGCGGCGATCTGCGACAGGCCGATGGTGCTGACGTAGCGCACGTCGCGCGGGAAGTACTGGTTCATCTCGCGGTACACGCGCTGCGGCTTGACCGGGACGTTGTCGAAGTCGCTCTTGCGCTGCATGGTGCGGCGGCGCTTCTGCACGTCGGCGACCCAGCTCTTGCGGCACGGCAGGCGGCCGGCCATCTTCATTTCGCGCGCGACTTCGACGAACAGCTCCAGCGCGGCCTTGGCGTCGGAGACGATGCCAAGGTCCGGGCCGAACACGCGGCCGATCTGGGTGGGCTCGATATCGACGTGCACGAACTTGCGGCCCTTGGTGTAGACGTCGACGCTGCCGGTGTGGCGGTTGGCCCAGCGGTTGCCGATGCCCATCACGAAGTCCGAGGCCAGCAGCGTGGCGTTGCCGTAGCGGTGCGAGGTCTGCAGCCCGACCATGCCGGCTTGCAGCGGGTGGTCGTCGGCCAGCACGCCCCAGCCCATCAGGGTCGGCACCACCGGCACGTTGACCAGCTCGGCGAACTCGACCAGCAGTTCCGACGCATCGGCGTTGATCACGCCGCCGCCGCACACGATCAGCGGGCGCTCGGCCGCGTTCAGCATGGCGATGGCCTTCTCGATCTGGGCGCGCGAGGCGGCCGGCTTGTACGGCTGCAGCGACTGGTAGGTGTCGGGATCGAATTCGATCTCGGCGACCTGCACGTCGAACGGCAGGTCGATCAGCACCGGACCCGGGCGGCCCGAGCGCATGATGTGGAAGGCCTGCTGGAACACCTGCGGCACCAGCGCCGGCTCGCGCACGGTCACGGCCCACTTGGTCACGGGCTTGGCGATCGATTCGATGTCGACGGCCTGGAAGTCTTCCTTGTACAGGCGCGCGCGCGGGGCCTGGCCGGTGATGCAGAGGATGGGGATCGAATCCGCCCAGGCCGAGTACAGGCCGGTGATCATGTCGGTGCCGGCGGGGCCCGAGGTGCCGACGCAGACGCCGATATTGCCCGGCTCGGCACGGGTGTAGCCTTCGGCCATGTGCGAGGCGCCCTCGACGTGGCGGGCCAGCACGTGGTTGATGTTGCCCGACTTGCGCATTGCCGAGTAGAACGGGTTGATCGCCGCGCCCGGCACGCCGAACGCGGTGGTCACGCCTTCCTTCTCCAG
The DNA here is from genome assembly GCF_020618415.1 of Cupriavidus sp. MP-37. Classification (NCBI taxonomy): domain Bacteria; kingdom Pseudomonadati; phylum Pseudomonadota; class Betaproteobacteria; order Burkholderiales; family Burkholderiaceae; genus Cupriavidus; species Cupriavidus sp. MP-37. The sequence goes on from NZ_CP085344.1 coordinate 404,565, forward strand.
CACGGCGATTGCCGCGTCGATTGCTCTCATCTTTGCCATGATCCTGTCTCCGGTAATGGTGGGAATTTCGTTGGAGTTGATCCTATTCCCGCAGGCCGGTTGGGATAAACAGAAGAGCGATCAGTTGATTCGATACCTGTAGTACGCAATATGGGCTGCAAAGCCACGTCGGCTGGTCGGCGCAGGCGCGCCGATGCATGCCATTGGATATGTGGTGTGACGGTACGGACACGCCGCGCAGCACCGGGTACGCCAGCCCGCCGGCGTGCCGCCGCGGCGCGCTGCGGCAAAATGGCGGCATTTCCTGCCATCCGGGCCGACCATGTATTCCAGGCTGCCGTCCACCTACGAACTGCTGGAAGCGCTTGCCGCCGCGTCGTCTACATCTACGCCCGCGCCCGCGCGCGCGCCGGAGAGCCGGCTCGGGCGCGCGCTGTGGCTCGGCTTTGTCGCGGCGCTGGCCGCGACGATTCTGTGCGGCGCCGGCCTGGCCGCCTGGCGCCTGGGGCTGAAGCAGGCCGTGCCGCTCTGGTCGCTGCGCGGCTTCGAGGCCCTGCTGGCGCTGGCGGCCGCGTGCTATGTCGGCGCGGGACTGGCCCGTGCCGGCACGGTGCTGGCGCGGCTGCGCCATCCGCTGCGCTGGCAGGCCGCCGAGCTGGACCGCGACAGCGCCGCCGAAGACGCGCTGCTGCGCCGGCTGGCGCGGATTCCGCCGCAGCAGCTGCAGGCGCGCCAGCGGCGCGTGGCGCTGCAGCTGCGGCTGTGGGAGGGCGCGGCGCGCACGCTGGCGGTGCTGCTGGCGCTGGCGCCGGCCGCCGCGGTGATGGCCGCGCTGCCGCGCCAGCAGGCAGTGGCCGGCACGCTGCTGTGGCTTTACGGCGTGATGGTGGTGCTCGGCGCCGCCTGCTACCTGTACCTGCATTGGCAATGCAGCCGGCCGCTGCGGCGCTTGGCCCATGTGCTGGGCGAGGCGGCCGAACTGAACGCGCAGCTCGGCAAGCGCACGGCGGGCGCGGGCTGACGCCGCTCACGCAACGGGTGCCGCCCAGTGCCCGTGGCGGGCCCCGGCAGCAGCCCTTATGCGGTGGCTTCGATCCGGTCCATCAGCCGCGCAGGGATGCCACAACCCCGGCGATGCCGCACAATGGCGCCCGGGAGACGAAATATCCGATGGACAAACTCAAGCAAATCGAAGCCTTTATCGCCGTGGTGGAGCACGGCAGCATGGCGGCCGCGGCGCTGACGCAGAACGTCACGCCGGTGATGATCGGCCGCCGCATCAACGCACTCGAAGCCCGCATCGGCGTCAAGCTGCTGCACCGGTCCACGCGCCGCATCGCCGTGACCGAGCAGGGCGCGGTGTTCATGGAGCAGTGCAAGAAGGCGCTGGCCGACCTCGACCGCGCCGAGATGCTGATCGCCGAAGGCAAGCACAAGGCCACCGGCCACCTGATCGTGTCGGCGCCGGCGGCGTTCGGGCGCAAGCACGTGGCGCCGCACGCGCCGGCGTTCCTGGCCAGCAATCCCGAGGTGCAGATCTCGTTCAACCTGACCGACCGCGTGGTCGACCTTGTGCGCGAAGGCTATGACGTCGGCATCCGCATCGGCGGTGCCATCGACCCCAACTTCGTCGCGATCAAGCTGGCGTCGAACAAGCGCGTGGTGTGCGGCACGCCGGCGTACTTCGCCAAGTACGGCGTGCCGCAGACGCTGGACGACCTGGCGCAGCACAACTGCCTGGCGTTCAACCTGCAGGGCGGGCAGCAGCGCGGCTGGTACTTCAGCCAGAACGGCAAGACCGTGACCGTGCGCGTCAACGGCAACCTCGACTGCAACGACGGCGAGCTGCTGCACCGCTGGACCGGCGAGGGCCTGGGCCTGGGCTGGCGCTCCACCTGGGAAATCCTGCCGCAGCTCGAGAGCGGCGAGCTGATCACGGTGCTGGACGAATACGCGCTGCCCGCCTACGACATCCTCGCCGTGTACCCGCAGCAGCGTCCGGTACCGGCCAAGATCCGCTTTTTCATCGAGCACCTGAAGGCGCAGTTCGCGCGCCCGGGCTACTGGATGGACACGGCGGGCGGCAACTGACGCCGCCGCATACGATGCCGATTGCCGCCTGGCTGGCCGACCTTGTCGTGATCGCGCACGCGCTGTTCATTGTGTTCGTGGTGGCGGGCGGCCTGCTGGTATTGCGCTGGCCGCGCGCCGCCTGGGTGCACCTGCCCGCCGCGGTGTGGGGCGTGCTGATCGAATGGGCCGGCTGGATCTGCCCGCTGACGCCGCTGGAAAACACGCTGCGCCGGGCTGCCGGGCAGGCCGGCTACAGCGGCGGCTTTGTCGAGCGCTACCTGTTGCCGCTGATCTATCCGGCGGGGCTGACGCCCGCGGTGCAGCTGTGGCTCGGCATGGTGGTGCTGGTGGTGAACGTGGCGATCTATGCGCTGTGGTGGCGCCGGCGGCGCCACCATCATGCCAGGCGCTGAGCGACCGGCTTCAGCTTGCCGGCGTGAAGCGCGGCGCGCGTTTCTCCAGGTTGGCCAGCACCGCCTCGCGCTGGTTGGGCGAGCCCACCAGCCGGTCCTGCTCGTCGGACTCGGCCTGCAGGATGGCGGCGTGGTCGCCGCGCTCGGCCACGGCCATCAGCCGCTTGGCGGCGCGGATCGCATCCGGGTTCTTCTGCGCGACTTCGCGCGCCGCGGCCAGTGCCGCAGCGCGCGGGTCGTCGGCAAGGTAGGTGCCCAGCCCCAGCGCGCACGCCTCGTTGCCGCTCAGCACGCGCGCGCTGTAGACCAGTTCGCGCAGCACATCGGGGCGCACCAGCCCGCGCGTCAGCACCATGCCCGCCATGTCCGGCACCAGCCCCCACTTCAGCTCCATCACCGACAGCCTGGCATCCGGCGCGACGTAGCGCACATCGGCGCCCAGCGCCACCTGCAGCCCGCCGCCGAAGGCCACGCCGTGCACCGCGGCGAAGACCGGCACCGGCAGCTCGCGCCAGACCATGCAGGCGTACTGCGGGCGGTTGGAGATGCCGTGGGTGCGCTGTCCGAGCCGGCCCGCGCCGAGGCTGTCGGGCTGCGACGCGCCCGCATCGTCCGCCAACATGCCGGCCATGCGGCCCATGTCCAGTCCTGCGCAGAAGGCGCGGCCTGCGCCGGACAGCACCACCGCGCGCAGGTCCGGCAGGCGCGCGAGCTGTTCGCCGGTCTCGATCAGGGCATCGAACATCGCCTGGTCGAGCGCGTTCATCTTGTCAGGACGGTTCAGGCGGACGTCGGCGACGCCGTCTTCGATCGTCACGAGGATACGTTCGTTGCTGCTGGCGCTCATGCGCGGGCTCCTTTGGAAGTGGCGGGGCAACCGCTGCGCTCAGCGGCCCTTGAACTGCGGCTTGCGCTTCTCGACGAAGGCGGCGACGCCTTCCTTGCAGTCTTCGCTGCGGCTGGCGCGCGACTGCAGCGTGGCTTCCACCTCGAGCTGCGCGGCCAGGTCGTTGCCGAAGCTCTGGTTGAGGGCCTGCTTGATCATGGCGTAGGCCATGGTCGGCATGGTCGCCAGGTGGCGGGCCAGCTTGCCGGCCTCGTCCTGCAGCGCGGCGTCGTCGTGGACTTTCCACACCAGCCCGATGCGGTGGGCTTCTTCCGCGTCGATCTTCTCGGCGAGGATGGCCAGTGCGCGGGCGCGCATCTCGCCGGCATAGCGCGGCAGGAAGTAGGTGCTGCCGGCATCAGGGATCAGGCCGATCTTGGAGAACGCCTGCAGGAAGCTGGCCGAGCGCGCCGCCAGCACCACGTCGCCCGCCAGCGCCAGGCTCATGCCGGCACCGGCGGCGACGCCGTTGACCGCGGTGATGACCGGCTTGGGCATTTCGCGCAGCGCCATGATGATCGGGTGGTAGCGTTCGCGCAGCAGCGTGCCGGAATCGGACACGCCGCCGCCCTGGCGCGCGGCCAGGTCGGCGCCGGCGCAGAAGCCGCGGCCGGCGCCGGTCAGCAGCACCGCACGCACCTCGGCGTCGGCCGCGGCGCGGTCCACGGCCTCGCGCAGTTCGCGCAGGATGTCGGCGTTCAGTGCATTGAGCACGTCCGGGCGGTTCAGGGTCAGCGTGGCCACGCCTTCGCTGGCTTGGTAGAGGACGGTTGCCGTCATGGAAGTTCTCCTGATTTTCGTTGCGGGTGCGGGATCCGGTACAGCGGTCTATTGCGGCTTCTTCAGCGCGTCGGCCGAGGCGTCGCCGAGCTTGCTGCCGCCGTCGCAGTCGAGGATGGTGCCGGTGACATAGCGGGCGTTGTCGCTGCTCAGGTACATCGCGGCGTCGGCGATATCGTCCTTGGTGCCGTAGTCGCGCAGCGCCAGCCGCGCCTTGTAGCGGGCCTCGATCTCGGGCGTCGGCGCCAGCCGCGCCATGCCTTCGGTGTCGGCGATCGGGCCGGGCGAGATGCCGTTGACGCGCACCCCCGCCGGTCCCCATTCCATCGCCAGGCACTTGATCAGCATGTTGATGCCGGCCTTGGCGGCGCAGGCATGGGCCTGGAACATCATCGCGTTGACCGCCTGCGGCGCGGTGATTGCGATCAGCGACGCGCCCGGCTTGTTGAGGTGGTCGAAGCTGGCGCGGAACACGTTGAAGGTGCCGAGCAGGTCGATATCGACCACGGTCTTGAAGGCATTGGCCGACATGCCGACCACGGGCGCCAGGAAATTGCCGGCGGCGCCGGAGATCACCACATCGATCGGGCCCAGTTCATCCTGCGCACGCGCGAGGGCGGCTTCGACCGCGGCGTAGTCGCGCACGTCGGCGGCCATGCCGATGGCGGTGCCGCCGGCCGCGGTGATGGTGTCGGCGGCGGCCTGGATGCGCTCGGCGGTGCGGCTGATCAGCGCCAGCCGGGCGCCGGCGCGGGCAAAGCCGTGCGCGATGCCAAGGTTGATGCCGGACGAAGCGCCGGCGACGAATACGGTCTTGCCGGCAAAGGCGTCGGGACGGAAGGCGCTGGGCATGGGAAGTCCTTTTCGGTCGGAAGCAGGGCTGGTGCAGGAAAGGGCTAGCGCCGGCGGCGCGGCGGCACGGCAGGTATCGCGCGATGGCGCATGGCGGTCTCCCTGTGATCGTTATGGTGTGCGGCTGCCCCGCAGCGTGGCGGGACGGCGCCGGCCCGTGGCGGGCGTGCGGCATCCTAACCCGAAGCCGCGATTCGTTTTTCATGCTGCGGCCGGCGCGCTGTGCGCGGCAAACGCACTCGACGCCACTACGCGGGTATCCGGAGCGCAGGCCCGGGCCATCGCAAACTGCTGTCAGGAAAGGGAAAAAACGATGCCGGACGGCACGGGTTCGAGGCGGCGGGGCGGCGCGCCATTTCGCGGCGCGGAACCCCGCCCTCAGAAAAAAGAAAGCCCGCACACCGTTGCAGCGTGCGGGCAGCCTGCCGACGATGAGGTGCCGGCAGGCAAGTGCTCATGAAGTGCGCCCCCGCGTCTTCATGGCGAGATGAAGTTTGCGCGCGGGCGGCCGGTGGTGCTTTGACTCACGTCAAGCGGCCGGCAAAGGCCAGCAATAGGGGAGGAAGGTGAACCGGGCGGGTGCGTGTCGCCTAGGCCAGCAGCGCGGCCACCAGGTCCTTGCCGCGCGCAACCGGCGCGGTTTCCTCGAAATGCAGCGCGCCTTCCACGTGGCCCAGGTGGTCGACCATCAGCGTGACGGCGCGCTCGACATCGCCGGCGCGGGCGGCCTCGATGAACTCGCGGTGCTCGTCCGACGAGCAGGCCGCGTCGCGGCGCGACTGGTACAGCATGGTGATGACCGCGCTGCGCGCCGACAGCTCGCGCATCATCTCGGTCAGCACGCCGTTGCCGACCACTTCGGCCAGCACGATATGGAAGTCGCCCAGCAGCCGGGTGCGCACCTGCGCATCGTTGCCCGCCAGCGACTTGCGCTCGGCCGCCAGGTGGCGGTCGATGCGCTTGTAGTCGGCGGCAGTGGCCTTGGCGACAAACTCGCGCGCCAGCGCGGCTTCGAGGATGCGGCGCACCGCGAACACCTCGCGCGCTTCCTCGGCGCTGGGCTTGGCCACGAACGCCCCTTTGTCCGGCACGATCTGGATGACCTTGTCCTTGGACAGCATCAGCAGCGCCGCGCGCACCTTGGTGCGGCTGACGCGGTAGACACTGGCCAGCGCCTCCTCGCGCAGCTTGGTGCCGGGCGGCAGGCGGTGCGAAACGATGGCCGCGACGATGTCGTCGGCGATCGCTTCGGCGGTCATGTCAGGATCGATATGCTCGGGCATGGCAGCGCACTTGCGCAGAGGCTGCGCGGTTGGGGAGATGCGTGATTCTAGCGCCCCGCGACCGGGCCCGGCACGATGGCCGCAGCGGTGGCGTCCTGCGCCATCGCGGCCAGGCCGGCATCCAGGTCGGACGCCTCGATGGTGCCGTTCAGCACCCCGTGCGCCCGGGCGCGGTCGATGTCCTTCTCCCACGCCGCCACCACCACGGTGGCGACGCAGTTGCCGATCAGGTTGCCGAGCGCGCGCGCGATGCCGATAAACCAGTCCACCGACAGCACCAGCACCAGGCCGATCGCCGGGATCGCCGGATGCGCCGACAGCGTCGCGGCCAGGATCACGATGGCCGAGCCGGGAATCCCGTGCGCGCCCTTCGAAGTGATCAGCGCCACCGCCAGGATGCCGAGCAGGTCGGCCATTGCCAGCGGCGTGTTGGTCGCCTGCGCGATGAAGACCGCGGCCAGCGTCAGGTAGATCGAGAACGCGTCGAGGTTGAACGAGTAGCCGGTCGGGATCACCAGGCCCACCACCGACTTCTTGACGCCCATGAACTCGAGCTTCTTCATCACCTGCGGCAGCACGCTGTCGGACGAGGCGGTGCCCAGCACCACCAGCAGCTCGGCGCGCAGGTAGCGGATCAGCTTGATCACCGAGAAGCCGCAAGCGCGCATGATGCCGCCCAGCACCACCAGCACGAACACGATCACCGCGCCGTAGAACAGCAGCACCAGGAAGCCCAGCTGCTTGAGCGAGCCGATGCCGTACTTGCCCACCGTGAACGCCACCGCGCCCAGCACGCCCAACGGCGCCAGCTTGATGATAAAGCCCATCATCTTGAACAGCGTGTGCGAGAAGGTATCGATCAGGCTCACCAGCGGCCGGCCAGGCTCACCCACCAGCGACAGCGCGCAGCCGAACAGGATCGACACCACCAGTACCTGCAGCACGTCGCCGTTGGCGAAGGCACCGAACACGGTATTGGGGATCAGCTTGAGCAGGAAGTCGACCGTGCCTTGGTCCTTGACCTTGGTGGCGTTGTCGATAAAGCCGGCAATGGCCGAGGCGTCGAGCGACCGCGGATCGACGTTCATGCCCACGCCGGGCTGGAACACGTAGGCCAGCACGATGCCCAGCGCCAGCGCGATGGTGGTGACGACCTCGAAGTACACCACCGCCTTGATGCCGACGCGGCCGACCTTCTTCAGCTCGCCGGCGCCGCAGATGCCGGCCACCACCACGCAGAACACGATCGGGCCGATCAGCATCTTGATCAGCTTGATAAAGGCATCGCCAAGCGGCTTGAGCTTGGCGGCGAATTCCGGAAATGCCAGGCCCAGTGCCGTGCCGATCACCAGGGCGATCAGCACCTGGCCGAACAGCGAGCGGGTAAAGCGGGTGTGCAGGCGGGGGCTACCCGGGCGCTGCTGCGAGGGAACTGCGTGCTGCATGGTTGTCTCCGTGCGGGGCCGGTCCGGCGCCTGTGCGCTGGCGGGCCCATTTCGATCCAGGAATCACCGGCGGCCCCATGTTGCTCTGACGGCTGGGGTGGGCTGCCGGCCTTACGCTCTGGCGCGGGGCTCCGGGTCGGGAACGCGCCACCGCGGAGCGCCCCCCTGTTGGGGCGGACTCCACGCAATTCGCTGTCCGGACCGGATTGTCCGCGGCGAATTGTCTGAACGTGGAACCGAATATAGTGCATATCATTTTTGTATGCAATTTTTGAATTCACTGTGCTACCATGGATCGCACAGAATAGAGCTTCGGCCATGGGCGCCCGCCCGCACTGGCACTCCGCCAGCCCCGCCGCCGCGGCTTTCACGCACTTCCAGCAGGAGACACGCATGGCAGCAAATCCGTCGCCGTCCGCCGCAGAGACTGGCACGCGCATCATGGCCTGGGCCGACGCCCTGGCCGTCCACACCGAGCAGCCCGGCATGCTCACCCGCACCTACCTGACCGAGGCCCACCACGGCGCCGCCGCGCAGCTGACCGAGTGGATGCAGCAAGCCGGCATGACGGTGCGCCGCGATGCCGCCGGCAACGTGATCGGCCGCTACGAGGGCACCACGCCGGACGCGCCGGCGCTGCTGACCGGCTCGCATTTCGACACCGTGCGCGACGCCGGCCGCTATGACGGCAACCTGGGCGTGATCCTGCCGATCGCCTGTGTGGCGGAATGGAACCGGCAGGGCAAGCGCTTTCCGTTTGCGCTCGAGGTAGTGGGCTTTGCCGAGGAAGAGGGCGTGCGCTTCAAGGCCACGCTGCTGGGCAGCCGCGCCATCGCCGGCACCTTCGACAACAACGTGCTGGACAATGTCGACGACAGCGGCAAGACCATGCGCGAGGTGATGCGCGAGGCCGGTTTCGACGCCGCCGCGCTGCCCGCCGCCAAGCATGACCGCAGCAAGGTGGCGGCCTTTATCGAGGTGCATATCGAGCAAGGCCCGGTGCTGCTGAACGAAGGCCTGCCGGTGGGCGTGGTGACCGCGATTTCCGGCGCGACCCGCTTCCTGGTCGAGCTCGAAGGCCTGGCCGGCCATGCCGGCACCGTGCCGATGGACATGCGCCGCGACGCCGCCATGGCCGGCGCCGAAATCGGCCTCTATATCGAAAAGCGCTGCGGCGGCAAGCCGGGCCTGGTCGGCACCGTGGGCCAGTTCAACGTGCCCAACGGCGCCACCAACGTGGTGCCCGGCCGCGCGGTGTTCTCCATCGACATCCGTGCCGGCGAGGACGCCGAGCGCGAGGCCGCCGTCAATGACGTGCTGGCCGAGATCGAGCGCGTCTGCGCGCGCCGCAACGTGCGCGCGCAGATCCGCAAGACCCACGAGGCGAAGAGCGTTCCCTGCGCCCCGTGGCTGCAAGAGCAATGGGCCGCCGCCATCGCCCGCCAGGGCGTGCCGGTGCGCCACCTGCCGTCGGGCGCCGGCCACGACGCCATGGCCATTGCCGCCATCGCCGATGTCGCCATGCTGTTCGTGCGCTGCGGCAACGGCGGCATCAGCCACCATCCCACCGAAACCATGACCGCCGAGGATGCCGCACTGTCCGCGCGCGTGTTCAGTGATTTCGTCGAGCACTTCCGGCTGCCGCAGTAAGCCAGCGCGCCCGGAAGCCCCACCCGAACCTCCCTCAGAAGTTAAGAGAACAAGTCATGACCGCACGAGACAATATGAACCCCATCGAAACCACGCTGACGCAGTTCATCGACCAGCACCGTCCGCAGCAGGAAGCCTTCCTGGCCGAACTGGTCAAGGTGCCGTCGGACAACCCCGCGGGCGATTGCGACGCGCACGGCAAGCGCGCCAAGGAACTGCTGGAGGGCCTGGGCTTCACGGTGGAGGCCCACAAGGTGCCCGACGAGCAGGTCAAAGCCGCCGGCATGATCAGCGCCACCAACCTGATCGTGCGCAAGCAGTTCGGCACCGGCGGCCCGACCATCGCCATGAACGCCCACGGCGACGTGGTGCCCCCCGGCCTGGGCTGGACCAAGGACCCGTACGGCGGCGAAGTGGCAGACAGCGAGCACGGCCCGGTCATGTACGGCCGCGGCGTGGCAGTGTCCAAGTCGGATTTCGCCACCTACACCTACGCCGTGCTGGCACTGATGGAAGCCGAGAAGCAAGGCGCGAAGATCAACGGCGCGGTCGAGCTGCAGTTCACCTATGACGAGGAGACCGGCGGCGACATCGGTCCGAAGTTCCTGCTCGACAATAACCTGAGCAAGGCCGATTACGCCATCTCGGCCGGCTTCTCGTACGGCATCACCTCGTCGCACAACGGCTGCCTGCACGTCGAGGTGACGGTCAAGGGCAAGCAGGGCCACGCCGCCATGCCGCACACCGGCGTCGACGCGATCGAGGCCGCCACCCACATCCTGCAGGCCATCTACGGCCTGCGCGCCGAACTGGCCACGCGCAAGTCGAAGGTGCCGGGCATCGACACCGCCACGCTGAACGTCGGCCTGATCAAGGGCGGCATCAACACCAACGTGGTGCCGGACCTGGTGACCTTCCGCGTCGACCGCCGCATGATCCCCGAGGAAATCGGCTTCGACGCCGAAGGCGAGATCCGCGCCGTGGTCGAGAAGGCCGCCAAGGACCGTCCGGGCATCGAGGTGAAGGTCGAGCGCATCATCCTGGCCGAGCCGCTGTCGGAACTGCCGGGCGTGGAAAAGCTGATCGGCGCGCTGAAGAGCCGTGCCGAGTCGGTGTTCGGCGTGGAAATCCCGGTGCAGGGCGTGCCGCTCTACACCGATGCCCGCCACTACACCAAGCGCGGCATCCCCACCGTGCTGTACGGCGCCGGCCCGCGCACGCTGATGGAAGCGCGCGGCCATAACTCCGACGAGAACCTGCGCCTGAACGACCTGAACCGTGCCACCAAGGTGGTGGCGCTGGCGCTGTCGGACCTGATGCAGTAAGGCATGCCGGGCTGCCGGCGCACCACTCCAGCTGTTCAATGCAAAACGCCACGGAAACCCGTGGCGTTTTTCGTTGCTTTGCCTGAAGCGCCGACAGGCCGCTACAAGGCACGCCGCGATGTGTGTGCGACTGCCACTACCCAGATCACTCCTTCATCAAGTTCGTAAACCAACCGGTAATTCTCGTGCGCCACGTACTCACGAGCGCCAGTCGAGCGACCCGCCGTGCCAAGTTCGGGGAATTGCTGCAGCCGCGCAGCCGCCTCGTTGAACCGCCTTTCCATCCGTACCGCGGCAACGGGATCATGCTGAGCGATGAAGCTCCGGATCGCCATACGTTGTTTCAGTGCCTGTGGCGTCCAGACGAGCTTCAAGTTTGCCGCAAGATTGCCGCGCACCAGGCGGCGGACTCGGCCTCCACCTGCTCGTTTGGAATGCCGATGCCGGCGCGCATGGAGGCCCTGCCTTCTTCAACCATCTGCTGAAAAAGGGCCTCGTCATCGCGCGATTGCTGGCGTTGCGCGAGATACTGACGTATCAGGGCTTCGGCCACCTGCGAGGTGGTAAGGCCTTCGGCCGCGGCCTCGGCCATGAAGGCATCACGCAGTTGCGGATTCAGCGTGAGGGTGAGCTTGGATTTTTCCGACACAAGCATTTCCGGGGTCCTTGTGATGACAGAGTATAGGCATTGTCGATACCGGAGACCCGCCTGCCTATGAGATACGTCTGAACTCGGGGAAGCCGATTCCGCCTATGCCGGCAGCGATGTCGCACCGGCCCCGAGCACCCTCTGCATCAGCACCGTGTCGATCCAATGCCCATGCTTGAAGCCCACCGCCTCCAGCCGGCCGACGGTGCGGAAGCCCAGCCGCTCATGCAGGGCCAGCGAGCCCGCGCCCTCGCCGCCGGCGGTGCACGCGATCACGGCGACCATCTGGCGCCACGGGCCGGTCTCGCAGCGCGCGATCAGCTCGGCCAGCAGCGCCTGGCCCAGGCCCTCGCCGACGCGGCGGTGGTCGATGTAGATCGAGTCTTCGATGGCAAAGCGGTAGGCGCTGCGCGCGCGATAGGCCGAGGCATAGGCGTAGCCCAGCACCTCGCCGTCGCGCTCGGCGACCAGATAGGGCAGGCCCTTGCGGTGCACTTCGGCAAGGCGCAGCTGCATCTCGTCGACACTGGGCGGCACTTCTTCGAACGAAGCGCGCCCGTGCCGCACATGGTGGGCGTAGATCGCGTGGATGGCGGCAACGTCGGCGCCGCCGGCATCGCGCAACGTAAAGGGTTTGCGCGTGCCATGGCTGCGTGGCTCCGCGGCGGAAACGGGAGTGGAGGTCATCGGAATGGCGCCTGTGGCAAGAAGCCGGTGCAACGCAGGATGCGTGCCGGTGCAGATGCACCGCACGATGCTGCGCGCCGGCCGCTGTCTTGTATATAGTGCGGATGGATTTGCACCGTATCAGTGCCGATGCCCAGCTGCGGGGCACGGCCATGACAAGAAAGGAACTGCCATGATCACCATCTACCACAACCCCCGCTGCTCCAAGTCGCGCGAGACCCTCGCCCTGGTCCAGGCTGCCGCCGAGCGGCTGGGAGAGCCGGTGGAGATCGTCGAGTACCTGAAGGACCCGCCGTCGCTGTCGACGCTGCGCCAGCTGCACACGCTGCTGGGCGTGCCGGTGCGCGAGATGCTGCGCGACAACGAAGCGCCGTATGCCGAGCTGGGCCTGGCCGATCCCGGCCTGACCGATGCCGAGCTGCTGGCGGCGGTGGCCGACAACCCGATCCTGCTGCAGCGTCCGGTGGTGGTGCGCAACCGCCGCGCGGCGATCGGCCGCCCGCCGGAGAACGTGGCGCCGCTGCTGGCCTGAAATAAAACCGGCCCCCACGGTGGGTGGGGGCCGGCCGGTCTGCGAGGCAGTCTGCTTCAGGCAGGGTCGTCTAATGAACACCCAGCCAGTGCATGGCCTCCTGACCGAAAGCGATGGCCGCCAGCACCACCAGCAGCACCACCAGTGTCACGGTGCTGACGTAGAGCGTGGCCTTGGCGACTTCGGCGTCCTCATCCGAGGAGTGGCGGTGCGTAATGGGCGTGGCGTTCCGCGTGGCATGCGGCCAATGGATCCGGCCAGCCAGGTCTCTCAAGTGCAGGTCGGTAGGGAAACGCATGATCGACACCTCCTCGGCAGGCGCCGCGCGGTCCGGGCAAGATGGCTCAAACGGCATATGGCGTGGCTGCGCAAGTGCGCCGGTTAGTCATGGCTCGTTTCGCCCGGTAACGCCATATCCGCTTCTACTATAGCCGGGCTGGCGCCAGATGCGAGCAGCGGCCTGCAAGGGACATGCCGCCGCGCTTGACGCGGCGCAAAAGGCGATCAGGCTCGTGGCGGCGGAGGTGAGGGCACGCTTGCGTTGGCAGCCTCTTCCGGCAAGGCTGCCGCCAGCGTCGCTTCGCGCTCGCGCAGCGTCGCCAGCATGTTGCAGAACAGCGCGCCCTGTTCCATCGCATCGTCGAGCGCCACGTGGGTGTGCGGCAGCGGATCCATCCATCCCGCCGGGAAGGCCGCCTTGACGGTCTTGCGATAGGGCCGCCCGGTCAGTGCAAAGCCCAGCGTCTTGACGTCGAGCGCGGCCCAGCCGAATGGGGAGCGCCCGGCGAAGCGCATCATGTACCAGAACATCCAGGTGAAATCGAAGCCGGCCGGAAAGGCGACGAAGACCGGCTTGCCGGGCAGGGCCTCGACCCATTCGACATAGCGCACCATGGCGTCCTCGGGCCGCTGCAGGTCGCGCCGGCAGGCGCTCCAGGCTTCGGGCTGGGTCTGCCACCACTGCATCTGCACCGGGTGGCCGGCGGCGCCGGGCAGGGTTTCGAGGTTGGCCGAGAAGGTGCCGAGCACGGTCTTGTCCGCCAGCATCGCCACCGAGGCGAAGGACAGCATCGAGTGCGGCCCCGGGATCGGGCCGTCGGCCTCGACGTCGGTGCTGACGTAGATCTCGGGACGGGTGTCGGGCGCCTGTCGCTTGGCCATGGCCTCAGCCCGCGTCGACCAGGTGATCGGCGACGAACGGGTTGTTGCGGCGCTCCTGGCCGAAGGTGGAGACCGGGCCGTGGCCGGGGATAAAGGTCACGTCCTCGCCCAGCGGCCACAGTCGCGTGCGGATCGAGCGGATCAGGTCGGCGTGGTTGCCGCGCGGGAAGTCGGTACGGCCGATCGACCCGGCGAACAGCACGTCGCCGACCACTGCCAGGCGGTTGGCACGCGAGAAGAACACCACGTGCCCCGGGGTATGGCCAGGACAGTGGTAGACCTCCAGGGATTCATTGCCGAACTGCACGGTGTCGCCGTTCTCGAGCCAGCGGTCGGGCTCGAAGCTCTCGCCATGGCCGAAGCCGAAGCGGCGCGTCTGCTCGGGCAGCTGCTCGATCCAGAAGCGCTCGTCCTGCTGCGGGCCCTCGATCGGGATGCCGAGTTCGCGCGACAACGCCGCGGCGCCGGCGCAATGGTCGACGTGGCCGTGCGTCAGGAAGATCTTTTCCAGCGTCACGCCTTGCTCCTTCACCGCCGCGCGGATGCGGTCGAGATCGCCGCCCGGATCGCAGACCGCGGCGGCACCGGTGCTTTCATCGATCAGCAAGGAACAGTTCTGCTGGAAGGGCGTGACGGGAATGAGGAGGGCTTTCATGGAGATCTTATGTGGCCGGCCCGGGCCTCTGGTGGCGCGATCGGCGGCAGTGCCCAGCATTGTAGCGCCGGGAGGGTCGGGCACGCCTGACGGCTTCGATGTGATGATTGGGTTACCCGTCGCGGGCCCTGCCGCATCGGGCTGAATCCGTTGCCGCAAAAGGGATTCCGGCCAATTAGACCCCGATCGTGCGAAATCGCACAGATTTCGTAACAAATTGAAAGAGATAGTCCCAAACAGTCAATGTTAGACTGCCGCCCATGTTACGGATCTCCGCTCTCACCAAGCGCTGGCAACGGCTGGCCAAGCTCGGCGCATGCACCGCATGCGCCGTGGTGCTGGCCGCTTGTGCCACGCCGCCTGAAAGCGATACCGCCGGCACCGACGCCGGCGATGCCGTGCCCACGCGCGCGGCCAAAAACGGCAAGCCCGCCCGGACCGAACGCGCCGAGGCCAAGCCCGCCGCGCGCACGCCCGACACCGGCAGCTGGAACCTGTTCGGCTATGACCCCGACGAAGGCCGCAGCGGCAACTCGCTCGAAGGCCTGCGCGCCGACATCGGCACGTTCGAGCAGCGCGGCGTGGCCTCGTGGTACGGCAAGGGCTTCCATGGCCGCAAGACCGCCAACGGCGAGCGCTTCGACATGCGCGCCATGACTGCGGCGCATCCGTCGCTGCCGCTGGACAGCTGGGTGCTGGTGCGCAACCTGCGCAACAACAAGGTGGCGGTGCTGCGCATCAATGACCGCGGGCCGTACCACGGCAACCGCGTGCTGGATGTGTCCTATGGCGCGGCGCGCCGCCTGGGCTTTGTCGAGCGCGGCGCCACCAACGTCGAGATCCGCCGCCTGACCCGCACCGAAGTCGCCGCGCTGGGCCCGCAGGTGGATGCCGGCGGCACCGAAGCCGGCGACGGCAGCGGCGATGACGACGTGTCCGTGCCCGAACTGGCCAGTTCGCTGGCGCCCGCCAAGGCGCGCAAGACGGCCAAGGCCAGCGGCAAGACCGTCAAGCGCAAGCGCCGCTGAGTGCGCCAGCGCCGCCGCATGCCGCCGCGCGCTGACACTTTCCTCTTACATTCTTACCTGCAGGCCCGCGCGCGGGCCGCGGCATCAATCGTCGGCGTCGCCGGCACGCTGCGCCAGCGCAAGCTGGTACAGCGCGTCGGTGCCGGCGCCCGTGATCGCGGCCGCCA
The DNA here is from genome assembly GCF_020618415.1 of Cupriavidus sp. MP-37. NCBI lineage: Bacteria > Pseudomonadati > Pseudomonadota > Betaproteobacteria > Burkholderiales > Burkholderiaceae > Cupriavidus > Cupriavidus sp. MP-37. The sequence continues at coordinate 420,151 of NZ_CP085344.1, forward strand.
GCTTGGCGGCGCGCTTGGCCGGCAATTCGGCCAGCAGCAGCGCCAGCACGCGCTGCGCTTCGGCATCCGGCAGACTGTCTGTGGCGGCGCTGCCGGCCCCTTCCACCACCAGCACGAATTCTCCCTTGGCGCGGTTCGGGTCGGCCGCCAGCCAGGCCGGCGCCTGCGCCACCGGCATCACGGCGATGTCCTCGAACAGCTTGGTCAGTTCGCGCCCGACCAGCAGCCGGCGCGCGCCCGGCAGGCCCGCCGCCAGCGCGGCGAGTGTGTCGGCGATGCGGTGCGGCGCCTCGTAGCAGACCCAGGCGTGGTCCAGCGCCGCCAGCCGGGCGATCGCCTCGGCGCGGGCCTTGGGCTTGGGGGGCAGGAAGCCGGCAAAGGTGAAGCGGCCCGCGCCGGCGTCGAGCAGGTCGCCCGCCACCGACAGCGCCGCCACCGCCGCACTGGGACCGGGCAGCGGCACCACCGGATGGCCGGCGGCGCGCACCGCCTCGACCAGCCGCGCGCCGGGGTCGGAGATGCCCGGCGTGCCGGCGTCCGAGACGTAGGCGATGCGCTCGCCCGCCGCCAGGCGCTCGGCGATGCGGCCCGCGGCCTCGCGCTCGTTGTGCTCGTGCACCGCCACCAGCGGCCGCTGCAGGCCGAGGCGCGACAACAGCTGGCCGGTATTGCGGGTGTCTTCGCAGGCCACCGCGTCGGCCAGCCCCAGCACATGCAGCGCGCGCAGCGACAGGTCGGCGACATTGCCGATGGGCGTGGCCACGACATAGAGCGTGCCGGCGGGGTACGACTGGCTTGCCGCCAGGGAGATCCAGTCACTCATGCTTGAGAACTTCCGTTGATGCGATCATTCAAATCCACGCAGGCGCCGAGCCGTCAGGCACGCGGGGCGCAGGCCGAGGACCGGGCCCTGGCCCACTTGCGGGGCCAGGGCCTGGAGCCCGTGGTGCGCAATTATCGCTGCAAAGGCGGCGAGATCGACCTGGTGATGCGCGCGCCGGACGGCACGCTGGTGTTCGTCGAGGTGCGCCAGCGCAGCGGGCGCGGCTTCGGCGGTGCCGCGGCGAGCATCACGCTGGCCAAGCAGCGGCGCGTGCTGCTGGCCGCGGGACACTACCTGGCGACGCTGGCCCGGGTGCCCCCTTGCCGCTTCGACGTGGTGGCGCTCGAGCCCGGCCGGCTGGAGTGGCTGCAGCACGCCTTTGACGCGGATGCCGCCGGGGCTGGGTCATAATGCGCGGCAGACATCAGCGGCAGACATCAGCGGCAGACATCAGCGGCAGACATGAGAGCGGCGATCTGCGGATCGCCATGGCAACAAACAGGCCCCCGAGCCATGAGTATCGACAGTATCCAGCAACAGTTCCTAGACAGTGCCGAAGCCAAGCGACAGGCCGCGGCGGTGATGGCCCCCTATATCGACGCCGCGGTGGAACGCATGGTCGGCGCGCTGACCAGCGGCAACAAGATCCTGGCCTGCGGCAATGGCGGCTCGGCGGCGCAGGCGCAGCATTTCGCCGCCGAGCTGGTCGGGCGCTTCGAGCGCGAACGGCCCGGCCTGGCCGCGATCGCGCTGAGCACCGACAGCTCGATCCTGACCGCGATCGGCAACGACTACGACTTCAGCAAGGTGTTTGCCAAGCAGGTCGAGGCGCTCGGCCAGCCCGGCGACATCCTGCTGGCGATTTCCACCTCGGGCAATTCGGACAACGTGATGGCCGCGGTGGCCGCCGCGCGCCAGCGCGAGATGGCCGTGGTGGCGCTGACCGGCAAGGGCGGCGGGGCCATCGCCGGCCTGCTCGATGAATTCGACATCCACCTGTGCGTGCCCAGCGAGCGCACCGCGCGGATCCAGGAAGTGCACCTGCTGACGCTGCACTGCCTGTGCAACGGCATCGACGAGGCACTGCTCGGGGAAGCGTGATGCCGCGCATCCGCCGACCTTCCCATTCCCAACATCCCGACACAGCAAGGACCGCATGACCCATCTGCCCACTACGCAAGCTTCCCGCAACGGCGCGGACGCGCGCCATCCTTCCCGTCCGCTGGCCAGCTCCGGCCTGGGCCGCGCCGGCCTGGCCGCCGTCGCGCTGGTGTGCGCCACGCAGCTGGCCGGCTGCTTCCCGGTGATCGCCGGCGCCATGGGCACCGGGGTGGCGATGGCCACCGACCGCCGCCCGGCCGCCACCCAGACCGTCGACCGCGGCCTGCAGCTCGAGGCTGAAAGCACCATCAACTCGCGCTTCAGCGGCCAGGCCCGCGTCAACGTAACCGTCTTCAACCGCAAGGTGCTGCTGACCGGCGAGGCGAAGAACGACAGCGTCAAGCAGCAGATCGAGCAGTACGTGCGCGGCCTGCAGAATGCGCGCGTGGTGATCAACGAGCTCGAGGTGGTCAACTCGCCCGGCTTCATGACCCAGAGCCAGGACGCCTACCTGACCAGCAAGGTCAAGACCCTGCTGATGACCGCCGAAGGCGTGCCGTCCAACTCGATCAAGGTGACCACCGAAAAGAGCGTGGTCTACCTGCTCGGCGTGGTCACCAGCGCCGAGGGCGACCGCGCCACCGACGTGGCGCGCAATGCCTCGGGCGTGACCAAGGTGGTCAAAGCCTTCGACTACGTCAACGACGCCGAGCGCGCGCGCCTGGATGCGGCTTCGACCTCGCAGAACCCGTCGTTCGACGGCAGCGTCGGCACGCCGGCGCCGGTGCAGTCGGTACCGGGCGTGGGCGGGCCGATCGATGCGCCGGCCGGTGCGGCATCGGGTACGGCGGGCGCCACCACCGCGCCGGTGGCAGCCCCGGTCACTTCGCCGGTGGCGCTGCCGCCTGGCCGCAACCTGCCCTGAAGCGCGCAGCGCTCCCCGTCCTGGCCGGTCAATATGGCGCCCCGCGGCGCCCGCTTATGCGGGCGCCGTTTTTCATTCTGCGGTTTGCGGCGCACACCGTGGCGGGCCGATGTGCTACGGTTGCCACGCTGGCTGACTGCGCTGACTGCGATAGCGCTGCGCCGGCCCAGACGGAGCGAGACCATGACAACAACGATCCCCCGGCCTGCCTGGCGTCTGCCGCTTGGATGGGCGCTGCTGGCAGCGATGCTGTGCGCCCAGCCGGTGCTGTCGGCCGAACCCGGCGCTGCGCCGGCCGCGGCGCCTGCCCCTGCCACCGATGCCGCGCTGCGCGCGCGCAGCCGGGCCGCCGCCTGCACCAGCTGCCACGGCCCGTCCGGCCGGGCCCCGGCCGGCAGCACGATCCCGCCGCTGGCCGGCCGCCCGCAGGCGGAGCTGGCCGCGCAGATGCAGGCCTTCAAGGCCGGCACGCGCCCGGCCACGGTGATGCACCAGATTGCCAGGGGTTACAGCGACGACCAGATCGCCGCGATCGCGGCGTGGTTTGCCGCCGTGCGCTGACAGGAGCGAGCCATGCAAAGACGAAGCTTCCTCGGCGCCGCGGGCGCCGCAGTACTGGCTACGGCCGGGATCCGGCCGGCGCGCGCCGCGGCCCGCGCCAGGGTGGTGGTGGTCGGCGGCGGCTATGGCGGGGCCACGGCGGCGCGCTACCTGCGCGAATGGAGCGGGCAGGCGATCGAGGTGACGCTGGTCGAACCGAATCCGGCCTTTGTCTCGTGCCCGCTGTCGAACCTGGTGCTGGGCGGCAGCCGCGAGCTCGGCGACCTGACGCTGCCGTACGACGCGCTGGTGCGCCGCCACGGCGTGCGGCTGGTGCGCGACACCGCGGTCGCCATCGACCCGGCCAGGCGGACCGTGCGCCTCGCGGGCGGCGGCGTGCTGCCCTATGACCGCCTGCTGCTGTCGCCCGGCGTCGAGATGATGCGCGACGCGCTGCCAGGGCTGAAGCGGCCCGGCGGCGACCAGATCCTGCATGCGTGGAAGGCCGGCCCCGAAACCGTCGCGCTGCGCCGCCAGCTGGAGGCGATGCCCGATGGCGGCACCTATGCCATCAGCGTGCCGCTGGCGCCGTACCGCTGCCCCCCAGGCCCGTACGAGCGCGCCTGCCAGGTGGCGCACTATTTCAGGCAGCACAAGCCGCGCAGCAAGGTGCTGATCCTCGACGCCAATGCCGATATCACCTCCAAGGCCGCGCTGTTCCGCCAGGTGTGGGCCGCGCAATACCCGGGCATGGTGGAATACCGGCCGCAGCACGAGGTGGCCGATGTCGACCCCGCCACGCGCACGCTCAAGTTCGAGGTGCAGGACGATGTGCGCGCCGACGTGCTCAACGTGCTGCCGCCGCAGCGGGCCGGCGCGATCGCGGTGTCGGCCGGGCTGGCCACCGCCAACGCCAAATGGTGCGAGGTGGATTTCCTCAGCTTCGAAGCGCGCGCCGCGGCCCATATCCATGTGATCGGCGACGCCATCCAGATCGCGCCGCAGATGCCCAAGTCCGGCCATATGGCCAACCAGCACGGCAAGGTCGCGGCGGCGGCGCTGGTGGCGTTGCTGTCGGGCCGCGCCCCGGACCCGGAGCCGCTGTACAACAACACCTGCTACAGCTTTACCTCCGACCGCGAGGCGGTGCACGTGGCCACCGTGCATCGCTACGACGCGGCGCAGAAGACCATGGTCACGGTGCCGGGCTCGGGCGGGCTGTCGCCGGCGCCGACGGTGATCGAGGGCGATTACGCGCTGGCCTGGGCGCGGGGCATCTGGGCGGAGATGCTGGGCTGACACTGCCGGCGGTGCGGGCGGCACGGCTGCCCGCACAAAACCGCAAGAACGTGCAATGCCGCGCGTGCCTGCGCTGCTACGCTAGGCGTTCCGTTCGAACTCCGCGCGCCCGCGCACGGCACCCATGCAAGCCAGAGACCGTCTCCTCGCCCTCGCCATCGTCTGCGTCTGGGGCGTCAACTTCGTTGTGATCAAGGTCGGGCTGGCGGGCGTGCCGCCGATGCTGCTGGGGGCGCTGCGCTTCCTGCTGGTGGTGTTCCCGGCGATCTTCTTCGTGCCGCGCCCGCGCGTGCCGTGGCGGCTGCTGCTGGCCTACGGCGTCACCATCAGCCTGGGGCAGTTCGCCTTCCTGTTCTCGGCCATGGCGGTCGGCATGCCGGCCGGGCTGGCGTCGCTGGTGCTGCAGTCGCAGGCCTTCTTCACGCTGGCGATCGCCGCGCTGTGGCTGGGCGAGCCGGTGCGCTGGCACAACCTCGCCGGCATGGCGGTGGCGGCCGGCGGGCTGGCGCTGATCGGCGCCGGCGCGGGTGACCTGTCGGGCGGCATGGGCGGCATGGGCGGCATGAGCGCGGCGGGCTTCGTGCTGACGCTGTGCGCGGCGTTCTGCTGGGCCAGCGGCAATATCGTCAGCAAGAAGATCGGCCCCGTGGACCTGCTCGGGCTGGTAATCTGGGGCGCGCTGGTGCCGATCGTGCCGTTCGCGCTGCTGTCGCTGTGGTTGGAGGGCCCGGCGCGCATCGTGCAAAGCGTGACGCAGGTGTCGGGCATGGCGGTGTTCGCGGTGGCGTACCTGGCGTTCGCGGCGACGGTGTTCGGCTACACCATGTGGGGCCGGCTGCTGACGCGCTATCCGGCCAGCCAGGTGGCGCCGCTGACGCTGCTGGTGCCGGTGGTGGGGCTGGTGTCGGCGCACGTGCTGCTGGGCGAGGACCTGTCCGGGGCGCAGTGGATCGGCGCGGCGGTGGTGATGGCAGGGCTGCTGCTCAACGTGTTCGGCCAGCGCCTGTGGGCGGGCAGGGCGCTGGCGCGCCGCTGAACTGGCGCACGCGGCGCCTCATGTTGTGCTGCATCAATGGGTAAACACTATATGCGCATTCACGCATATACGAATATATTGGACGGCATGGAAGAGCTGGATCGCGTGTTCGAAAAGGTATCGGGTTATTTCAGCCTGCTGGCGGAGCCGACGCGGCTGAAGATCCTGCACGCCTTGTGCGATGGCGAGAAGCCGGTCAGCACGGTGGTCGAGACGGTGGGTTCGTCGCAGACCAATGTGTCACGGCATCTCAACGCGATGTACCGCTCGGGCGTGCTGTCGCGCCGCAAGGAGGCGAACCTGGTGTTCTACGCCATTGCGGACGAAAGCGTGATCGAGCTGTGCCGCACGGTGTGCGTGCAGGTGGCGAGCCGGCTGGAGGACAATGCCTTGCCCTCCGGCGTGGTCGACCGCTTCATGGCACAGCCCGCGCCGGAAGCCCCGGCGCGCCGGCGGCGCACTGCAGGCTAGCCGCGCCACCACTCTTCCGGCAGCAAACGGAGGCGCCGCACCCGTTGCAGCGCCCTGTACAACAGGCACGCCGACCGGTCTGACCGACCGTGGCGAGCGCGCCGGAGGAGACCGCATTGCAGGAACGGAACCGGCCCGGGCGCATCGTGCCCGCGCCCGAGCACTTCGTCAGCGCATCGCTGCAGCAGGACATCGGCCGGCACGGCCTGGACGCGCCGCGCCGCGAATTCCTGCGCAAGAGCTTCCTCGGCGCCGCCGCCGGCATTGCCGCGGCCACGGCGGGCCGGCAGGCGCTGGCCGCGGATGGCGACCCCGCCATCCTGCAGCCGCAGCCGTGGGCCACGTCGCTGGGTCAGCCGGTCGCGGCGCGACCCTATGGCCAGCCCTCGGTCCATGAGAAAAACCTGATCCGGCGCGAGTCGCCGGGCCTGACCCGGGTGTCGGCGGCCTCGGTGGCGTTCGCGCCGCTGCAGGGCTTCTTCGGCATCATCACCCCCAACGGCCTGCACTTCGAGCGCCACCACCAGGGCTGGCACGATATCGACCCGGCGCGCCACCGCCTGATGATCAACGGCCTGGTGCGCACGCCGCGGGTCTACACCATGGACGACCTGATGCGCCTGCCGGCGGTGTCGCGCATGCATTTCATCGAATGCGGCGCCAATACCGGCATGGAGTGGGGCAACGTGGCGGTGCCGACGGTGCAGTACACCCACGGCATGCTGTCGTGCTGCGAATTCACCGGCGTGCCGCTGCGGGTGCTGCTGGACGACGCCGGCGCCGACCTGCGCCGCGGCCGCTACCTGCTGGCCGAAGGCGGCGACGGCTCGTCGATGACGCGCACCATCCCGATGGAACTCGCCGACGAGATCATCGTGGCCTGGGGCATGAACGGCGAGATGCTGCGCCCCGAGAACGGCTACCCGCTGCGGCTGGTGGTGCCTGGCGTGCAGGGCGTGTCGTGGGTCAAGTGGCTGCGCCGGCTGGAACTGGGCGACCAGCCCTGGAACGCCAAGGACGAAACCATCCACTACGTCGACATGATGCCCGACGGCAAGCTGCGCCAGTACACCTCGATCCAGGAGTGCAAGTCGGTCATCACCACGCCGTCGGGCGGGCAGCAGCTGGTGGGCAAGGGTTTCTACAACATCAGCGGCCTGGCGTGGTCGGGGCGCGGCCGCGTCAGGCGGGTCGATGTCTCGACCGACGGCGGGCGCAACTGGCGCACCGCACGGCTGGAGGCGCCGGTGCTGTCCAAATGCCTGACGCGCTTCAACCTGGACTGGGTCTGGGACGGCGGCCCGGCGATCCTGCAAAGCCGCGCCATCGACGAGACCGGCTACGTGCAGCCGAAGCTGGGGCAGCTGCGCGCGGTGCGCGGCACGCGCTCGATCTATCACAACAACGCGATCCAGAGCTGGCAGGTGGCGGCCGGCGGCGAGGTGACCAATGTCCATGTGGGTTGAGCTCAGGATCGCGGCGGCGCTGCTGGCGGCCGGCTGCGCGGCGCCGGCATTGGCCGGCACCGGCGACGCGCGTGCGGCACTTGGCCGCACCGCCACGCCGGCGGAGGTGGCCGCGTGGGACATCGACGTGCGCCCGGACTTCAAGGGCCTGCCCCGGGGCAGCGGCACGGTGGCGCAGGGCCAGAAGGTCTGGGACGGCAAGTGCGCGTCGTGCCACGGCGACTTCGGTGAATCCAACGAGGTGTTCACGCCGCTGGTCGGCGGCACCACCGCCGATGACATCCGGCGCGGGCGCGTTGCCGGCATGACCGGCAACCAGCCGTACCGGACCACGCTGATGAAGGTCAGCACCGTCAGCACGCTGTGGGACTACATCCACCGTGCCATGCCGTGGAACGCGCCCAAGAGCCTGAGCGTGAACGAGGTCTATGCGGTCACCGCTTACCTGCTCAGCCTGGGCGAGATCGTTCCCGCCGACTTTACGCTGTCCGACGCCAATATCGCCGAGGTCCAGCGGCGCATGCCCAACCGCGCCGGCATGACCACCGACCACGGGCTGTGGCCGGGGCGCGGCCGGCCGGACACGCGCAACACCGCGTGCATGTCGCGCTGCGCGGAGCAGGTCGCGATTGCCTCGTCGATGCCGGACTATGCCCGCGACGCCCACGGCGACCTGGCGCAGCAGCAGCGCGCGTTCGGCCCGGTGCGCGGCATCGCGGCCGCCGGCGCGGCCAGGCCAGGCGGTGCAGCGGTGGCCGCGGCGGCGCCCGCGCAGGGCGCGCGCCTGGCCAGCCAGTATCAATGCGTGGCCTGCCACGCCATGGACCGCAAGCTGGTGGGGCCATCGTTCACCGATATCGCGGGCAAGTACAAGGGGCAGGATGCGCATGCGGCACTGGCGCGCAAGGTCAAGGCGGGCGGGCAAGGCGCGTGGGGCGCCGTGCCGATGCCGCCGCAGCCGCAAATCCCGGATTCGGACGTGCAGGCCATGGTGGGCTGGATTCTTGAGGCAAAATAGCGGACTGGCCGCCGCAGTGCCCCCAGGCGGCGGCCAGTGTGTGCCGCCAGGCCATTGCAGCACGGCCGCGCGGCCTTTGCCGTCCCCACGGCTTTACAGAGCTTGGAGAGCTTAACAATGAAGCAGTTTGTCATCGCAGCGCTGTTGCTAGGCGCCGCCGCATCGGCCCACGCGGTCGATGCCGCCAAGGCACAGGAGATCGCCAACAAGAACGCCTGCATGGGTTGCCACCAGGTCGACAAGAAGCTGGTCGGCCCGTCCTACAAGGAAGTGGCGGCCAAGTACAAGGGCGACAAGAACGCCCTGGCAAACCTGAGCAAGAAGGTCAAGAGCGGTGGTTCGGGCGTGTGGGGCCCGGTGCCGATGCCGGCCAACGCCGCCATCAGCGACGCCGACCTGAAGACCGTGGTCGAGTGGGTGCTGGCAGGCGCCCCTGCCAAGTAAGACCGACTGCCACCGCGGGCAGTCCGCCGATGCACCGGGCCGGGCGGTCAATGCCGCGGCCTGGGACAACCAGCGGCCGGCGATGTACCGGCCGCAAGCAACACCCCTGGAACGGTCCACGACCGACTGGAACGGAGTAGCCGGAGAGCAAGCAATGAATTCCAAACGACGAGAAGTGCTGCGGGTCACCGCTGTCCTGTCGCTGATGGCCGCCACCGGTCTGATCAGCGAAGCGCAGGCGGCCGAGTGGAACAAGAACGCCTTTGACGGCAAGAGTGTTGCCGACGTGATCAAGGCCCTCGGCGGCAGCGGCACCGAGAAAAGCACCGCCATCACCTTCACCGCCCCCGATATCGCCGAAAACGGCGCCGTGGTGCCGGTGGCCGTGACCAGCACCATTCCGGATACCGAGCAGATCGCGATCCTGGTGGAAAAGAACCCCAACACCCTGGCCGCCGACTTCATCATCCCGGCCGGCACCGAGCCGTTCGTCTCCACGCGCGTGAAGATGGGCCAGACCTCGGTAGTGCATGCCGCGGTCAAGGCCGGCGGCAAGTGGTACGTGGCATCGAAGGAAATCAAGGTCACGCTGGGCGGCTGCGGCGGCTGACGCCGCGCCCCGGACCGAGATTCCCGCCAAACTGCAACAGGAGAAACACATGGCAGACCCGATGCGCGTACGCGCCACCGAAAACGGCGGCGTAGTGGACGTCAAGATTCTGATGAAGCACGACATGGAGACCGGCCAGCGCAAGGATGCGTCCGGCAAGGTCATCCCGGCCTGGCATATCCAGACCGTGACCGCCCAGTGCAAGGGCAAGGAAGTGTTCCGCGCCCAGTTCGGCCCGGCGGTGTCCAAGGACCCGTTCCTGAACTTCAAGTTCAAGGGCGGCGCCAAGGGCGACAAGGTTGCCGTGACCTGGATCGACAACAAGGGCGACAAGCGCACCGACGAGGCCACCATCGCCTGAGGGGCCCGGCCACGCTGCCAAGCCGCGCGGCACGCTGCGCCGTCCTCTGCTAAGGTTCGGGGCGGAATGCCGGGACGGACCCGGCCCGAAGGAGCATTATGCGGCGAGCATTTATTCGAGCATCGGCGGCCCTGGCCGCGATCGGCCTGGCGGCCAGGGCTTCGGCCCAGTCCGGCCAGTCCCCGGCAGCCGGTGCCGGCAAGGGCGGGCGCGTGAAGGTGGTGTACCAGCTGTCGGAAGGCATCGACCAGGCGGTGCGCGCGATGGGCAACCTGCGCAACCACCTGAATGGCGCCCCCGGCACCAAGATAGTGGTGGTCGCGTTCGGCTACGGCATCGACTTTCTGGTCGAAGGCGCCAAGGATGCGCGCGGCAACAGCTTCGAGAGCCCGGTGGGCGCGCTGGCCGCCGAAGGCGTGGAGTTCCGCGTGTGCCGCAATACGCTGACCGCGCGCAAGATTTCCGAATCGCAGCTGTTGATGGAAGCCAAGGTGGTCCAGGCCGGCGTGGTCGAGATCGCCCGCCTGCAGGCGGAGGAAGGCTACGCGTATATCAAGCCCTGAGCCGGGCTGGCGCGGCCTGACGGCAATACAAGAGAGAAGCATCGAGAAAAAAAGCGGCCCGTCCCGCAAGGCGCGGCCGCGAGGAGAAGCCCCATGACACCGATCCGAAGCCGGGCCCGGCGCGCGGCACTGGCGCTGGCCGCCACCGCGGCGGCCGCAGCTGCCGCCGCCGTGCACGCGCAGGGCAGCACCGCCGACGAAATCGCCAAATACCGCCAGATGCTGGCCGAAGGCAATCCCGCCGAGCTGTGGGAAGCCGCTGGCGAAGAGCTGTGGAAGAAGCCGGCCGGGCCGAAAAACGCCTCGCTCGAGCAATGCGACCTGGGCAAGGGCCCGGGCGTGACCAAGGGCGCCTACGCCGAGCTGCCGCGCTACTTCAAGGACACCAACAAGGTGATGGACCTGGAGCAGCGGCTGGCCCACTGCCGCATGACGCTGCAGGGGCTGAGCAAGGAAGAGGCCACCAAGAACCCGTTCTCGTCGTCGGGCAAGCCGTCCGAGATCGAACGGCTGGTGGCCTACCTGACCGGCGAGTCGCGCGGCGTGAAGATGAACGTGCAGCTCAGCCATCCGGAAGAGAAGCGCACCTATGCGCTGGGCGAGAAGATGTTCTTCTACCGCGGCGGCGCCTATGACTTTGCCTGCGCCACCTGCCACGCGGTCGACGGCCAGCGCATCCGCCTGCAGGACCTGCCCAACCTGCTGACCGACAAGGGCGCGCAGGCGGCCTACACCACCTGGCCCGCCTACCGCGTGTCGCAGGGCGAGGTCCGCACCATGCAGCACCGGCTGTACGACTGCCTGCGCCAGCAGCGCTTTCCCGAACCCGCCTATGGCTCGGACGTGATCACCGCGCTGACCATGTTCCTGGCGAAGAACGCCAACGGCGGCACCTACGACGGCCCGGCGATGAAGCGCTGACCAGTACGGGAGAGACACCATGCAACGACATACCAAGGCAGTGGCCGTCGCGGCCCTGGCCGCCCTGCTGGCAACCGGCGCCTACGCACAGGACAGCGCACCAGGCAGCGCCAGGGCCCGCCCCGCCAAGGGCAAGCCCGCCGCCATCAGCGGCGCCGACATGAAGCAGCTGATCGAAGACTCGTTCTCTTCGCGCGGGCCGGTCACGGTCGAGGGCGTGCTGAACCAGGACGGCATGCAGCAGGCCTGCAGCCAGTACCCGGACCGCACCAGGGTGCCGGCCAAGGTGGCGAAGAAGATCGAGGCCGCCGAGCTGAAGCAGATCAAGTACCCGGCCGACGACAAATGGCTGGGCGACTGGAAGGAGGGCGAGAAGGTCGCCCAGAACGGCCGCGGCATGCAGTTCACCGACCAGGTCGGCGGCACCAATGGCGGCAACTGCTACGCCTGCCACCAGATGACCAAGGCCGAGATCTCGTTCGGCAATATCGGCCCGTCGCTGTACCAGTACGGCAAGCTGCGCGGCAACTCGCAGGACGTCATCAAGTACACCTGGGGCAAGATCTGGGATTCCAGCGCCTACGCCGCCTGCTCCAACATGCCGCGCTTCGGCCACAAGGGCATCCTGACCGAAGCCCAGATCCGCGACGTGATGGCGCTGCTGCTCGACCCGGCCTCGCCGGTCAACCAGTAACGCCAATGCGCGCGCCCGCGATGATGCTGCGCGCGCTGCTGGCCGCTGGCCTGATGCTGGCCGCGGCCGGCGCCGCCGCGCTGGAGGTGGGTGACACCGTGCGCCTGCCCGAGGTCCGCACCCTCGACGGCCGTACGCTGAGCGCGGCCGCGCTGGCCGGCAAGCCGCTGGTGGTCGAGTACTGGGCCACCTGGTGCCCGTTCTGCGCAATGCAGAACCCGCGCCTGCAGAAGCTGTACGAGCGCACCCGCGGCACGCCGCTGCAGGTGCTGGCCATCAGCATCGACAAGGACCCGCGCGAGGCCGCCGATTACATGAAGAAGCGCGGCTACACCTTCGCCGCGACCATGGATTCGCCCGCGCTGCAGGCGGTGTTCGGCAAGCGCAAGGGGCTGCCCGAGCTTTACGTGATCGACGCGCGCGGGCGCGTGGTGCAGAAGGAAGTGGGCGAGATGCTCGAAGACGACGTGGCCGCGCTGGAGCGTTACGCAAAGCCATAGCGATGCGATGCCGGACGCCACGCGCACACCGGCACGCACTTATCCACAGGAAGAGACATGAACCGACGCGAGTTCCTGCAGGTGCTGGCCATTGCCGGCGCCGGCGGCATGACGTTCCCCCATCAGGATGCGCACGCCGCGCAGGCCGCCGACGCCATGTACGACCTGCCGCGCTTCGGCAACGTCCACCTGCTGCATTTCACCGACTGCCATGCGCAGCTGCGGCCGGTGTACTTCCGCGAACCCAACGTCAACCTCGGCATCGGCGACTATGCCGGCAAGCCGCCGCACCTGGTCGGCGAGGCACTGCTGCGCCACTACGGCATCCGGCCCGGCACCGCGCAAGCCCATGCGTTCACCTACCTCGATTTCAACGAGGCGGCGCGCCGCTATGGCAAGGTCGGCGGGTTTGCGCACCTGGCCACGCTGGTGAAGCGGCTCAAGGCCGGCCGTCCGGGCGCGCTGTTGCTCGACGGCGGCGATACCTGGCAGGGCTCGGCCACGGCGCTGTGGACCAAGGGCCAGGACATGGTCGATGCCGCACTGGCGCTGGGCGTGGACGTGATGACGCCGCACTGGGAGATGACGCTGGGCGCAGAGCGCGTCAGGGAGATCGTCGACAAGGACTTCAAGGGCAAGGTCGCGTTCCTGGCGCAGAACATCAAGACCAACGATTTCGGCGACCCGGTGTTCGATCCGTACGTGATCCGCGAGATCAACGGCGTGCCGGTGGCCATCATCGGCCAGGCGTTCCCGTACACCCCCATCGCCAACCCGCGCTACTTCGTGCCGGACTGGACCTTCGGCATCCAGGAAGAGAACCTGCAGCAGGTCATCGACGCCGCGCGCGGCAAGGGCGCGCAGGCGGTGGTGCTGCTGTCGCACAACGGCATGGACGTCGACCTGAAACTGGCCTCGCGCGTGCGCGGGCTCGACGCCATCCTGGGCGGCCATACCCATGACGGTGTGCCCGCGCCGGTGGCGGTGAAGAACGCCGGCGGCACCACGCTGGTGACCAATGCCGGCTCCAACGGCAAGTTCCTCGGCGTGCTCGATTTCGACGTGAAAAACGGCAAGGTGGCGGATTTCCGCTACCGGCTGCTGCCGGTGTTCGCCAACTACCTGCCGGCCGACCCGGCCATGGATGCGCTCATCAGCAAGGTACGGGCGCCGTATGAAAAGAAGCTGTCCGAAGTCCTCGCCGTCAACCGTGGCCTGCTGTACCGCCGCGGCAATTTCAACGGCACCTTCGACCAGCTGATCCTCGACGGCCTGATGCAGGTGCAGGGCGCGCAGATCGCGTTCTCGCCGGGCTTCCGCTGGGGCACCACGCTGCTGCCGGGCCAGGCCATCACCATGGAGCACCTGATGGACCAGACCGCGATCACGTACCCGTACACCACGGTGACGCAGATGAGCGGCGCGACCATCAAGACCATCCTCGAAGACGTCGCCGACAACCTGTTCAATCCCGACCCGTACTACCAGCAGGGCGGCGACATGGTGCGTGTCGGCGGCCTGCAATACACCATCGATCCGGCCGCCGGCATGGGCAAGCGCATCACCGACATGCGCCTGGCCGGCAAGCCGCTCGACGCCGCCAGGACCTACAAGGTGGCCGGCTGGGCCCCGGTGGCCGAAGAAGCCCGCGAGGCCGGCGGCGCGCCGGTCTGGGACGTGATGGCGCAGTGGCTGCGCAGCACCCGCGAAGTCAGCGCGCGCCCGCTGAACCTGCCGCGCGTGCGCGGCATGGATGGCAATGCCGGCATCGCGGCGTGATGTGGCAAACAGCACGCATGGGGGCGCGGAGGATTGAAGCGCGCCGCCCAAGTACGCTACAATCCTCCGCGACGGGCCGATAGCTCAGCTGGGAGAGCGCTGCGTTCGCAATGCAGAGGTCGGGAGTTCGATCCTCCTTCGGTCCACCAGAATTTTTCCCGTCCGCAAGACGCACGAATACCCCGGAGCCGCCAGGCTGCCGGGGTTTTTTGTTGGCGGCGTTCCCGCCGCCCCCTCACAACGCCGCAGCGACCTGCACCGGCAGCGTTTCCAGCCCCAGCAACTCCCTGAATCCCGCCTCATGATGCCGCAGCGCATGCGGCGCATACCAGGCGTTGGCGGCCCGGCCGATGCGCCAGGCGGCGTCCAGGTCGGAGGTCATGGCCTGGATCGAAGCCAGGTAGTGCGCGGGCGTGATGCCATCGTGCACGCCGCCGTGGCGGGACAGCAGCACCGGGCAGAGCGCGTGGGCGCAGTACGCGGCGAAGACCCCGCTCTTGGCCGCATAGTCGACGGGATAGGCCAGCACGCCATAGGTCGATGCCGACAGCAGCCGCGCCGCTTCGGCGGCTTCGACGCGGCCGTGCACCACCGCGCCGCGCCGCGCGATGCGGGCGGCGAGGGCGGTGTCGCCGAGGGGTGGCCCGATGTCGTGCAGCGTGAAGCCGCTACGGCCGACCCAGTCGAACAGGGCGTCGCCAGCCTCCTGGTAGGTGTGGGCGCGCAGCGCGGCGCCCCCGAGCACCACCACGGCGGCTTGCCGGTCCCGTTGCTGCGGGCCGCTTTCGCCCAGATTGGAGAACACCGGCAACACCCGGTGCGGCCGCGCCGGCGCGTGGGTGTTGAGCCAGCGCGCCGAACCCTCGCGGTTGGTCACCCAGAAGTCGGCCAGCGCTGCCAGTTCCGCGGCAATGTAGCGCTGCACCGGCGACAGCCAGAACGCCGAGCGCCACGGTGCGCCGTCCGCATACAGTTCGTGGAAGAAGATGCCGAGGCGGCGCATGTGCGGACGGGCCTCGCGCAGGCGCCGCAACAGCCACAGCGGCGTGCCGCGCCGGGCGTAGCCGTAGCCGACGTAATGGAGGACCACATCGGCGCCGGCCATCGCGGCCGCTGGCAGGTCGGGCGTTGCTTCGAGCAGATGTCCCTGCAGCAGCCCGTTGAGCGTCGCGGCATAGTCCCTGACGCCACCTTCGCCGGGCGCGACCAGGCTGATGGGGGCGCCGATGCCGCGGGCGTTCAGGTCGTGGGCGGACGGATTCGGCATGGGACAGGCTCCTTGCGCATATGGCGAGGTTGTCATGTCCCCGGGCAGGACATCTGTGCTCCAGCGCACGCGGCGTCACGGCGTGAGCGGCGTCTGCCCAATGGAAAAAGCCCGCACGGCGAACCGTGCGGGCCTCGAACAAGCGATATCAGTGGGAGAAGCTTGCCGGGATCAACCGGCGCGCTTCAGGCTGACATGACGCTCAGGGTACATTGCTCTGGGTGAAGTTGAACGGCTTGCCGGCCACCTGATAGGAACCGCCGAACTCGAACTCTTCATTGCCCGACTGGCCCACGCCGATATACAGCGGGCTGTTGGCACCCTGCAGGTTGATCGGTGCATAGCGATAGTTCAGCACCTGCTTGCCGGAATAGTCGGTCAGCGAGATCACGCTGGTCAGCAGCGGGCTTTGCTGGGACTCAGACACCGTGATCGGGTCGACGATACGCGAATCCTGCAGCGTCTTTTCGACCTTCAGCGTTTCCATGTCGACCAGCTGGACCTTCTGCTCGCCGCGCGACACCACCCACAGCTTGGTGTTCGAGCTGCCGAAGCTCTCGCGATTCACCTGGTGGATCATGCTGGTCGGGTTCTTGCCCACTTGCAGGCTGGTCACTTCCTTGATCAGTTCCGGATCGAGGTTGGTACCCGACTGCACGCCAGCCACCGAGATCGCGTGGATCACGCCGTCTTCCGTCGCCACCCAGGCCTGGCCCGGGTTGGCCAGCAGCGACAGCTTCACCGCGGTCGGCTTCTCGGCCAGGTTCATGGTCTTGACGATGGTCGGGGCGTAGTTGTCCACCGAGAACGTCTGCGGCCACTGCGAGTCTTCCAGGCCGGTATTGTTCAGCGTGTTCTGCAGGTCGCTGAAGCTGCCTTCGAAGTAGGTGTTGTTGACCTTGTCGAACAGCGGCTTCAGGTCCAGGAACACCACCTTCTTTTCCGACTTCGAGATCACCGCGGCAACGCCGGAGCGGGAGATCAGGTTGGCGTTGACGCCACCCGAGGCAAAGCTCTTCTGGTTGGCTTCGCTCAGGCCAGGCGTCGCTGCCGGCAGGCCCAGGCTCGCGCCGCGGTCGCCCACCGGGTCACGCAGCCAGCCCTGGGTGGTGTTGTCCTGCATGGTGCTGAAGTCGGTCACGGCGGAAATGTCCGTCGGGGCCTTCATGTCCGGCAGGTCAACGAAGCCCAGCAGCTTCATGAAGACGAAGTTGGACATGTTGCGCAGGCCCGGGTAGAGGCCATGCCACGACATATCGCTGGAGTCATACGGACCGCCCACCTTGCTGCCGTCGGCGAGGCTGCCCAGCGCAATCACCGCCACCTGGCCCTTCAGGTTCTTGGTGTCCCAGATCGTCACCAGCGCGAACTCGGAGTTCGACGTGATCGCGATTGCCGTCGGCACCTTGCCCTCGGGCAGCTTCACCGATGCCGAGTGCGAGGCCGTGTTCATGCCGACCGAGGCAATCAGGCCGTTCTGGAAAGCCACCAGCGATTGTGCGCAATCGTGCTCGCTGCAGCGGCCCATGGCGATCGGCTGCGTGGGCATCGCACCACCGTTGGCCGCCATGTGGTCCTTCAGCAGCGGATTGGTGGTGGTATGGCCCCAGAACCACGGGGTTTGCGGCTTTTCGGCAATGGTGCCGGCGCTCAGCGCGAGCGTCAGCAGCGGCGTGACGGCGGAGTCCGAAGCGGAGTCCGAGCGGTAAATCACGTCGCCCATGTTGCTGCCGTAGTCGTTACGGCCGCAGTCGATGTCACCCAGCTGATAAATGACGCTGGTGCTGGTATCCATCTGCGCGCCCGGATATTCCTGCTGGAAACAGGTATTACCGTGCGGGTAAAAGGTCTTGTCCTCGGGTTTCCAGACCGTACCAACTGCTGCGGCGGCCGAATTACTCGGGCCGTAGCGATAAGCCATGGCTTTTTCGCTGCTGTAATCCGAGGCAATGGCGACATATTCGTCGGCATTCAAATTGCCGGAACCGTCGAAAATCTCGTCGGCGACTTGGGTCGATTCGGCCGGGGTGGTCGGGCTGCGCGAAGCTTCGGTCGACGAGGTGCTACCGGAGGTGGTTGCATCGCTGCCATCGCCGCCGCCGCCGCATGCCGTCAGCACCACAGCGGCGCAGGCGGCAGCCAGGAAGTTCAGGCTCGGGAGAATGTAAGAATTGCGCGCTCTGCGCAGGTCGGATGGGTTATCGCGAGGTAGATTTTTCCCAGTCATTGATTTTTAAGTGAATGGATAAAAGATGAAAGTGAATAAACATCACCACGCCCGTTCTTGTGCCGGTTTGCAGTGTGCGCGACGAATTGCAGTGGCATAAAAAGCGGATCGGGTTAACCCCTTGGAAAACCCGGCAGCGGCGATACTAGGGGTACGTGTCCGAGACCGTACAGGACGGTAACAATGGGTTACGTGTGATTTTCGGGCGCGGCACCTGTGCACTATTGCAGTGCGCGGTTGCGACGTAACGATTACTCGCGGGTGGATCACATGTAAGGATTTGTTCGATTTGTGGACAGTTTTCCGTACGCCGCAATATCATCGCGCGCGATTTTCAGCTGCGGAAAAGGGGTAATTGCGCCGGCTTGCGGCAGGTCGGAAGGGGGATTAATGCCGGCGCAGCGCCAGCGGCGCGCCGGGTTAATGCCACCTGAATTCCACATGAATGCCAGCGGGGTGGGGCGTTAAGCGCCATGCGCGGCGGTCGCGCGGTCCGGCGGCTGCGACTCGCTACACGGGTCGCCATGCGTTATCGTTGAGCCCCTTGGGGCGTGGCCGCCAGGGCCTATTGACCGTCCGTCCGCACAGTGCCGGTGGTGGGTATCGGCGAGGCCGCGATGCGCGCCGCCGCGGCGCCCCGCGCGGGCACTGGAACAGCGCTTTGCGATACCGGGGAGCGGGCCGCTCCCGGCCGCATGCGAGGCACTGGCCCGCGCATCGGGCCTGGCCTTGCGCCAAGCGCCGGCGGCCTCGCCGACGGCGGCTGCAATCGGCGCCTGAGGGGCCTGGCGCGCACCAGGCGCGGCCTAGGCCACGCGCGTCGGACGTCTGGCCTTCATCGCCGAGGGGCGTACCTGTTGCAGCGCGCGCAGTGACTGCAGGGCATCCTCGACCGCTTCGATGCCGTCGCGCAGGCGGCCGGTGGCATAGCCCAGGCGGCTTTGCGCATCGGCATCGGGCGTGGAAAGGTGTTCGAGTGCGTCGACTTCCGCCTGCATCTGTCCGATCAGGCGGCGTAGCTGGGATGTGCTGTGCGAGGCTAGCGACCGGATCGCCATCGTGAGAGCCCTCCTTGCAAAGACCGGGTGCGCCGGCTGGCGCTGGTCCGCACGCCTGGTGCGGTGCCCGTCCTTTCTACGGTAAGGGTGGCGCACTCAGTTAGCCAGCGCTGTTACGAAATCGGCACGATGGCGTGGCCGCGCGCTGCGCGGCGCTCCGGCAGGTTCGGCTATAGTCACCCGATGGATTCGCACTCCTCCCGCATACGCACGGAACCGGGCGGCCTGCCCGACGACGGCGCCACCCCCGCGGCGCAAGCCGCGGCACGTCACCGCGCCGGCCGGCGCAGCACGCTGGTCAGCGTCGCGGTCAATCTCGGCCTGACCGCGGTGCAGTCGGTCGCGGGCGTGATCTCCGGCTCGCAGGCGCTGATCGCCGACGCCGCGCATTCGCTGTCCGACCTGCTGTCAGACTTTGTGGTGCTGGCCGCCGGCTGGCAAAGCCGCAAGGATCCGGATGCCGACCACCAGTACGGGCACCTGCGCTTCGAGACCGCGGCCTCGCTGGCGCTGGGTGTGCTGCTGCTGACGGTGGGGGCGGGCATGCTGTGGGCGGCGCTGGGCAAGCTGCAGCCTGCGGCCAGTACGCAGCCGGTGCAGCCAGTGGCGCTTTGGGTGGCGCTGGCCACGCTGGCCGCCAAGGAATTGCTGTTCCGCTACATGCTGGCGGTGGCGCGGCGGGTACGGTCGAGCATGCTGGTGGCCAACGCCTGGCATGCGCGCTCGGACGCGGCGTCGTCGCTGGTGGTGGCGCTCGGCATCGGCGGCAACCTGCTGGGCTACCACATCCTGGATCCGATCGCGGCGATCGTGGTCGGGCTGATGGTGGCGCGCATGGGGCTGCGCTTCGGCTGGGACGCGCTCAACGACCTGATGGACCGCGCCGCCGACGCGGAAACCGTCACCGCGATCCGCGCCACCATGCTGGCCACGCCCGGCGTGCTCGGCCTGCACGACCTGCGCACGCGCAAGATGGGCGACCAGGTGCTGGTCGACGTGCACCTCGAGATCGACGCCACCCTGACCGTGGCGCAGGGCCATGCCATCGCGGTGGAGGCGCGGCGCCGCACGCTGGAACACCACCATGTGCTGAACGTAATGACGCACGTCGACCCGGTATACCTTGGCGCAACCGCTGCCGATGGCTGAGCCGGGCTGTGGACAGCTTCGCCCGAGCCTGGGGATAACCGGCCGGACAAGCTGTGCCGCGCCTGGGGACGCGCTGTGGGACGTATACGGACAACTTGCCGGGGCGCGCGGCAGATGTATACGTTGCCGCCGTCTTGTCCCGGCAAATAAGGGTTATCCCGGAGCCGTTATCTTTGCTGCAAGTCACTGACCCGAAAGGGAAAAGGTGACTTATCCACGGCTCGCGGCGAGGTTTACCTACTACTACTATGTTTACATACGTAAACAATATAAAGGTCATCACCATGACCTTTGCGTCGGATGAAGATATCCCGATGGGCACGTATACGCGGCGGGGATGTATACCGGCTAGCGCGGCACCTTGAACGCCTTGCGCGCGGCCAGCACCTGCGCGCGCGTGGCGCAGCCTTCCTGATGATCGTTGACCAGGCCCATGGCCTGCATCAGCGCATACATCGTGGTGGGGCCGACGAAACGCCAGCCGCGCTTCTTCAGGTCTTTCGACAGCGCGGTGGACTCCGGCGAAGTGGCCATGGTCCGCAGCACCTCGGGCGTCAGCACCTTGGGCCGGCTGGCCGGATCGGGCTCGAAGCGCCAGAAGTAGGCCGCCAGCGAGGACTCCGATTCCAGCAGTTCGCGCGCGCGCCGGGCATTGTTGATCGCGGCCTCGATCTTGCCGCGATGGCGCACGATGCCGGCATCGCCCAGCAGGCGCGCGATATCGCGCTCGGTGAAGCGCGCTACCTTCTCGATGTCGAAATTGGCAAACGCCTTGCGGAAGGCTTCGCGCTTGCGCAGGATGGTCAGCCAGCTGAGGCCGGACTGGAATCCCTCCAGGCACAGCTTCTCGAACAGCCGGCGGTCGTCGGCGACCGGAAAGCCCCACTCGGTATCGTGGTAGTGGCAATAGTCCTCCAGCGTGCCGCACCAGCCGCAGCGCACCGGCGCGGCCAGCGCTTCCTTGTTGCTCGTCATGCGTACCTTTCCAGTATGGAATGAATGGGGCGCCGGGCTGGCCCTCGCCGGCCGGCGCATTTGCTGCGATCATGCCCGCACCCGAGAGATTGCGGAAGGCTGAAAATGGACATGCGATTGACCACCCTGGACGAGGACGGATGGGAGCTCGACGACGCCGAGCCCATCGCCGCCGCCCACCCCGACACCTTCTGGATGCCGCCGCGCGCGGAACGCGACGCGCTCGCCGCGGGCCAGCAGGTCAAGCTGATCTTCCGCATCCTGGTCGCGGACGAGGCCGGCAACGAGGAAGTCCACGTCGAGCGGATGTGGGTCAATGTCACCGGCCGTGAAGGCCAGCTCTATACCGGCGAGCTCGACAACCAGCCGTACTGCACCGACGAGATGAACCCCGGCATGCCGCTGTGTTTCGAGGCCAGGCATGTGATCAATATCTATCGCGAAGGCGACGAGGACGCGTGAGCGGCCGCCGGCGGGCGACAAAAAAGCCAGCCGCGAGGCTGGCTTTTGCGTTGCGGAGGCACGACGCGCTCAGGCCAGCCGCTTGCCGGTCCGGTCGTGCATGAACACCAGCGCGACAAAGCTCACCGCGGCGGCGGCGATCACATAGTAGGCCGGCGCCAGCTTGTTCTGGCTCGACTCGATCAGCCAGGTCACGATCAGCGGGGCAAAGCCGCCGAAGATGGTCACGGCGAAGTTATAGGCCAGCGACAGGCCGGTCGAGCGTACTTCGGTCGGGAACTGTTCGGCCAGCACCGCCGGCGCCGGACCGGTAAAGGCCGCCAGCAGGATGCCCAGCACGATCTGCACCTGCAGCAGCGTCTGCGTGGTCGGCGCGACGTTGAGCCAGTGGAACAGCGGATAGGCGAGCACGCCGATCAGCAGCGCCACCACGCCCAGCATGCGCTTGCGGCCGACGCGGTCCGACAGCATGCCCATCAGCGGGCACAGCACCAGGATGATGGCGCCGCACAGCGCGGTCGACTGGAACGTGGCGCCCAGCGGCAGGCCCAGCTGCTGCTTGGCGTACGACGGCATGTAGAACACCAGCACGTAGGTGCAGACCGTCCACAGGATGGTCACGCCGAGGCCGGCCAGCACTTCGCGCGGGTGGTCGCGCAGCACCTGCGACAACGGCGAGAACTTCACCTTGGCGGCGCGGCGGGCGGCCTGGCGCGCTTCGAACTCGGGCGGCTCGTGCAGGTGCGAGCGGATATACATGCCCACCGGGCCGATCAGCAGGCCGAACAGGAACGGGATGCGCCAGCCCCAGGCGTCGATCTGCTCGGGCGACAGGCCGTTGGTGACCAGCGCGCCCATGGCCGCGCCCAGCATGAACGAGATGCCCTGGCTGGCCTGCTGCCAGCTGGCATAGGCGCCGCGCTCGGCGTCGGGCGCGTGCTCGATCAGGAAGGCGGTGGCGCCGCCCACTTCGCCGCCGGCAGAAAAGCCCTGGATCAGGCGCGCAATCACGATCAGCGCCGGGGCCCACAGGCCGATCTGGTCGTAGGTCGGGGCCAGCCCGATGATGGCCGTGCCCAGCGCCATCAGCAGGATGGTCAGCGTCAGCGCCGCCTTGCGGCCGACGCGGTCGGCATAGACGCCCAGCACGATGGCGCCGACCGGGCGCATGAAGAAGCCCACGCCGAAGGTGGCGACGGTAAGCAGGAACGAGGTCAGGTCATTGCCGGTGGGAAAGAACAGCTTGGCGATGATGACGGCAAAGAAGCTGTAGACGGTGAAGTCGAACCACTCCAGGCCATTGCCGATGGTGGCGGCGATGATGGCCTTGCGTCGGGTGGCGTTGGTCAGTTCTGGAACGGGGGCGGTAGTCGCGGTCATGAAGCGTTGGTGATGCGGGGAAACCGCCATATTAAGCGATTCCTTAATCCCGGGCCTCCACGCCCTCGTTCGCGGCTTCAGATCAGCCGGGCAGTGCAGGTTCAGTCGCCCGGTGGTCGGGCTTGGGCGGAGTTTCGGCGGCGCTCTCGGCGGCCGCCGAGCTGACGGGGGCGAGGCGGCGCCGCATGAGCCACAGCAGCAGCGCGCTGGCGACCCAGCCGGTCACGAATACCGTGTCCCCGGCCCGGTTCAGCCACGCGGCCGCGGCCGGCATGCCGGTCACCGACAGCAGCAGGCCGGCCGGCAGCCGCGCCAAGATCCACAGCGCGACGGCGGGCATGCTGCCGTAGACCCCCGGCTGCCACCATTGGCCGGGAATGCGGTTGTGCCGTCCGGCGCGGCGCGGATTGCGCGATGCCACCTGAGTCTCCTGCCCTGCGCACGGACAAAAAGGCCGTGGCGGTCTGCGTTGCGGAAGTTCCTGCGGAGCGCCTGTAACGGGCTTCCGGCTGCAGCATAAGCCTCTCGCATCGGCCAGGGTGCCGGTGCGGCGCGGGTTGTGTGGGCCGGGCCACGGAGCGTCCCGCGGGTTCAATTTTTTTGCATGAGGTGTCCGCAAACGGCGTCCGCGAGCGCCGCCCTTCTTTGCCAAACTGGAAGCCAGTACACAAACCGTTTGAAGGCGGTATTGCCATGCTTCCCTCGCTCTATATCTCCCACGGCTCGCCGATGCTGGCCATCGATCCCGGCCCCACCGGCGCCGCGTTCGAGGCGCTGGGCGCCCGGCTGCGCGCGCGGCGCCCGCGCGCGGTGCTGGTGATCTCGGCGCACTGGATCTACAGCACGCTGGCCGTCACCCGCCGCGAACGCCAGGAGGCCTGGCACGATTTCGGCGGCTTCCCGCGCGAGTTGTACGCGCTGCGCTACGACGCGCCGGGCTCGCCGGAACTGGCGGCGCGGGTGAAGGCGCTGGTCGAGGCGGCGGCGATTCCCGGCGCGGGCTTTGTCGGCCACGATGACGAGCGCCCGCTGGACCACGGCGCCTGGATGCCGATGCGCCACTTCTTCCCCGATGCCGACATGCCGGTGGTGCAGCTGGCGCTGAATCCCTACCTGGCGCCGGCGACGCAGATCGCCATCGGGCGCGCGCTGGCGCCGTTACGCGACGAAGGCGTGCTGGTACTGGCCTCGGGCAGCTTCACGCACAACCTGCAGGAAGTGTTTGGCGGCGGCCGGCGCGAACAGCATGGCCCGCAGGCCGAGCCGTATGTCGAAGCGTTCCGCAAGTGGATGGCCGAGGCGCTGGACCAGGCCCTGGCCACCGGCGACACCCGCCTGATTGCCGACTACCGTGCCCAAGCGCCGTATGCGCGCCGGGCGCACCCGACCGACGAACACCTGCTGCCGTTCTATGTGGCGCTGGGCGCGGCGCTGGGGCCCGAGGGCGCACAGCCGGCATTGCCGGAGCCGGCCACGGTGTCGCGGGTGGCCGACGAGGTCACTTATGGCGTGCTGGCGATGGACAGCTTCGTGTTCGAAGGCATGGGCGCCGGGGCGCCGTTGCGCGCCGCGGCCTGAAGGCTTACCGGCCCGACGGCGGGCGCGGCGGCTGCGGCGGCAGGTAGCGCCGCGCCGAGCGCGCGCCCGCCAGCGCGATCCAGCCCATGGTCAGCGCCACCAGGGCCAGGCCGGCGCGCAGGCTGGCCAGGTGCGCCACGCCGCCGATCAGCACCGGGCCCAGCAGCAGCCCGATGTAGGCGAAGCGCGCCACGCGCGCAATCGCTTCCGCCGGCGCCACGCCCGGCAGCCGCGACGCGGCGACAAAGAAGATCGGCACCATATTGGCCGCGCCCAGCCCCATCAGCGCGAAGCCTGCCAGCGCGGCCAGCGGCAACGGCACCGCCAGCGCCAGCGCAATGCCGGCAAAGCCCAGCCAGGCACTGCCGGTCAGCGTGGCGCTGTCGCCCAGGCGCGCGCGCAGGCGGTCGCCGCCGAAGCGCCCGCACGCCATGCCGCCCGAGAACGCGGCATAGCCCAGGCTGACCCAGCCATCGGGCGCCCGTGTCACATCACGCATGTAGACGCTGGTCCAGTCATACATCGCGCCTTCGCCGATCAGCCCGAGAAAGGCCAGCAGCCCCAGCAGCCATAGCGCCCGCACCGCATGGTCGCGATGGTGGGGCGCCGAAGGCGGCACCGGATGGTCGGCCAGCAGCCCCGGCAGCGTTGCCACCGCCACCGCCGCGGTCACGCCGGCCATCATCGCCGCATGCGCCAGCGGCGCCACGTCCAGCGCCAGCATCAGGCCGCCGAAGCCCGCGCCCGCCATGCCGCCGAGGCTGAACATGCCATGCAGCGACGACATCACCGGCCGCGTGCGGCTGGCCTCGACCGTGGCGGCCTGCGCGTTCATGGCGACATCGAACGCTGCATTGGCCATGCCGAATGCCAGCAGCGTCGGCAGCAGCAGCCAGAACGAGGGCATCGCCAGGATCGCCACCGTGGCCAGCGCGAACAGCAGCCCGCCCGCCATCGCGGCGCGCGCACTGCCGGCGCGCGCCACCCAGCGCCCGACCGGGCCCATCGCCACGATGGCGCCGCCGGCCACTGCCAGCATTGCCAGCGACAGCATCGCGTCGGACAGGCCGAAGCGGGCCTTGATGGTGGGGATATGCACGCCCCAGGTGGCAAAGGTGGCGCCGTTGACGAAGAACAGCGCCATGGTGCCGCGCGTGGCGCGCGCGACGCGGCCAGCGGGCAGCACGGTGGCGGCTGGCGTGCGCGCGCCGGTCATGGCCGGCCCGCGTCGATGCGCAGCAGCCCGCGCCGCTGCAGCGCGTAGCCGAAGGCCAGCAGCGCGGTCAGCGCAAGCGCCAGCATCACCCACAGCATCAGCCAGTAGCCCCCGGCCGCGCGCCACAGCAGCGCGCCCAGCCACGGCGCTGCCGCCTGCATCAGCAGCACCGGCGTCATCATCAGCCCGTTGAGGGTGGCGTAGTGGTGGCGCGAGATCAGCTCCGGCATCGCCATCGCGCGCAGCATGGTGTTGACGCCGTTGGCGCAGCCGTACAGCACGGCCGCCACCATCAGCCACGCGCCATGCCCCAGCGCGAAGCACAGCAGGCCGGCACTCATCAGCGCATAGACCGGCAGCGACAGACGCACCGGGTGGCGCACGCCCGCGCGCATCATCAGCATGCGGCCCGCCACCTGCGCCGGGCCGATCAGCGCCGCCACCGCCAGTTGCTGCGCCACCGGCATGCCTTTCTCCGTCAGCATCGGGATCAGGTGCGCGCCCAGCAGCGACGCCACCACCGCGGTCGCGGTAAAGGCCAGCACCACCGCCCAGAACACCGGCTGGCGCAGCGTGGCGCGGGCAATGTCGCGGCTGCCGGCGAGGCCGTCGGCGGCGCCGGTGCCGGAGTAGGAGGGATGCAGGGCGTAGCGCATGCGCGCATGCAGCGGCGCGCAGACCAGCAGGTTCAGCAACGCAAAGCCGACCAGCGTGGGCCGCCAGCCGAGATGCAGCACCAGCCATTGCGCCAGCGGCACGAAGATGGTGCTGGCAAAGCCGGCCATCAGCGTGACCGCGACGATCGGCTTCTGGTACTGGTCGCCATAGGCCTGGCGCAGCACCACGAAGGCGGGCTCGTACAGCGTGGTTGCCATGGCCAGCCCGAGCGGCACCCACATCAGCAGGAACACGGATTGCGACGGTGTCCACGCCCACAGCAGCAGGCCCAGCCCGGCCAGCACCGAGCCGGCGCCCATCACCTTGCGCGCCGGCGCGCGGTCCAGCAGCCGGCCGACCGCGAACGAGCACAGCGCCCACACCAGCAGCCCCAGCGAATAGCCGCCCGCCAGGAAGGGCTTGGACCAGCCCAGGCTGCCGATCATGGGGTCGATGAAGACGGTGAAGGCGAAGAACAGCGTGCCCCAGGAGATGGTCTCGGTCAGGCCGAGGATCCACACCAGCCGGCGCGGCGGCGTGGCGGGCCGGGCGGGTCCGGCGCGGGCCGGGCTGGCGTCAGGATCGGTGTCGGCAGCGTCCGTGCCGGTGCTGGCTTCGAGTGTGGTCATGGCGGGCCCGGCGGGGGATGGCCGCCATCGATGCGGCGCGCCTGGGACCAGTCGGAAATTGTAGCGATGCGGCGCGCGGCGCGCTGGTCGCCGCGCACGTTACTGTGCGGTCACCGGCGTGGGCGGCCCTTTCAGTTCGACCACGTTGCCGTCGGGGTCCTGCACATACAGCGACGGCCCCTTGCCTTCGGCGCCGAAGCGCTGCGCCACCTCGCCCGCGTCGATGCCATGCCGCGCCAGGTGCGCGCGCAGCGCCGCGGCATCGAAGGGGTCGATGCGCAGGCAGAAATGATCGAGGTTGCGGCCTTCGGCACCGGGCCCGGCGCCACCGGCACGGCCCAGCGGGCCGTCGAGCGCGACCAGGTCGATCAGGCTGTCGCCCGCGCGCAACTGGGTCAGGCCCAGGTCAGCCTGCTCGCGTTCGACGCTGCAGCCGAGCACGTCGACATAGAAGCGCTGCAGCGCGGCCACATCGGCGCTGCGCAGCACCAGGTGGTCGATGCCGAGGATGCGGAACATGGCGTCAGTGGTGCAGCCCGTCATAGTCGATCACCTTCAGGCTGTCCAGGTCGACATTGTCGAGGCAGCGCACATTGACCGCGGCCATCGGCTTGCCGTCCTTGTCCTGCCCATCCGCATACGGGCCGCAGCCGCACACCGGGCAGAAGCGGTGCGCGATCTTCATGGTGTTGAAGCGGTAGGTGGAGGCGTTGCTCTCCGGCGTCTCCAGCTTGAAGCTCGCGCGCGGCACGAACCACAGCAGGTGGCCGCGCCGGCGGCAGATCGAGCAGTTGCAGCGGATCACGCTGGGGATGCTGTCGGCCTCGACCGCGAAGGCGATGTTGCCGCAATGGCAGCTTCCGTTGAAGGTCATGTTGTCTCCTTGAGATACAGTCCGATCGAACCAAATCACATCAACGCTGCTGCGCCGCAATATGCCGGCACATTGTTTGGTTTTTGACAGTGTAGTGCGGCCACGGGTGCCACAATGCCCGCAAGCCGCTGCAAGACGATGGCGGCATGTTCGCGCATGCCCATGAATCGCCCACAAAAGGAGACCCGCATGAGCCACACCGACGCGCCTGCACGCGCCACCTTCAGCCATATGGAACACGGCACCCGCGACGACTGGGCCGCCATCTCCGCCGAGTTCATGCCGTACGCACGCGCACTGCCCGAGCGCGTGCTGGCGCACCTGCGCCTGCTCGACGGCGACTGCGGCGGCTTTCCGGTAGACCGGCTCACCCATTCGCTGCAGACCGCGACGCTGGCGCATCGCGACGGCCGCGACGAGGAATACGTGGTCTGCGCGCTGCTGCACGATATCGGCGATACGCTGGGCAGCTTCAACCATCCCGATATCGCCGCCGCCATCCTCAAGCCCTTCGTCAGCGCCGAGAACCTGTGGATGGTGGAAAAGCACGGCGTGTTCCAGGGCTACTACTTCTTCCATCATCTCGGCCTCGACCGCAACCTGCGCGAGCAATACCGCAGCCAGCCCGAGCTGTTCGAGCGCACCGCGGAGTTCTGCCGCAAATACGATGCCGCCGCCTTCATGACCGACTACGACACGCTGCCGCTGTCGTTCTTCGAGCCGATGGTGCACCGGGTGCTGTCGCAGCCGAAGCATTCGATGTACGTAAAGCCCGGCGAAACGACGCTGGCGCAGGCGTAAAGCGACGATTCACGCCGACCCACGGTGTTCCCCTCTCCCCGCATGGGGAGAGGGCAGGGTGAGGGGTGGTTTGGCAAGGCACCACGCATCGAGAGACTCCCGCCCTCTCCCCCGGCCCCTCTCCCGCGAGCGGGAGAGGGGAGGAAGAAGCGCGCCTCAAGCCGCCCGCTGCGCCGTCTCCGGATGCCGGAACTGCTCCAGCAGTTTCGCCCAGCGCCCGCGCACCGCCTTCAGGTTGTTCTCCTTCACGTGGCCGAAGCCGCGGATATCGTCGGGCAGGTTGGCCAGCGCCACCGCGGTCTCGTGGTTGGCGGCATTGAGGCCCGCCACCAGCTCATCCAGCAAGGCGCGGTACTCGCCGATCAGCGCGCGCTCGGTGCGGCGCTCTTCGGTCTTGCCGAAGATGTCGAACATGCCGCCGCGCAGTCCCTTCAGCTTGGCCAGCACGCGAAACAGCTTCATCGTCGACGGGCCGAACCTGCGCTTGACCAGGTGGCCCTTGTCATCGCGCTTTGACGTCATCGGCGGTGCCAGCCAGAAGTTGAGCTGGTAGTCCTTGCCCGGCTCGCCTTCGAACTGCGCGCGCAGCTTGTCGAGGAAGACAGGATCGGTGTAGAGCCGCGCCACTTCGTACTCGTCCTTGTATGCCATCAGCTTGGCCAGGTTGCGCGCCGCCGCCTCGGTCAGCGGCAGGGCCTTGCCGGTGCCGGGCAGCGCGCTCTCGGCCGCGCGCACGCGTTCGATCGCTTCGCGGTAGGTACGCGCGTAGGCGGCATCCTGGTAAGCCGTCAGGTGTTCCATGCGCCGGGCGATCAGCTTCTCCAGCATCGCGCCGCTGGAAGCCGGCATCCTGACCACTTCCGCGCCTTCCGCAGTGCTCTTCAGCTTGCCGGTCAGCGACAGCACGTGCTCCGGGTCATGCGCCATATGGCGGCCCCAGTCGAACGCGGCCTTGTTCTTGTCGACGGCCACGCCGTTCAGTTCGATGGCGCGCTCCAGCGCCTGCAGCGTCAGCGGGATCCAGCCCTTCTGCCAGGCGTAGCCCAGCACCAGCGGGTTGGTGTAGATGGCATCGCCCAGCAGCGCCACCGCCAGGCCGCTGGCATTGATGAAATCGCACTTGTCGCCGACCACGTTGCGCACGTCCTGCTCGGCCGACAGGCCCGGGAACTGCCACTTCGGGTTCTTGATGAAGTCCGCGGTCGGGGTTTGCGCGGTGTTGACCACGGCGCGGGTGCGGCCGGCCTGGGTCTTGGACAGGACTTCGTCGGTGGCCGACACGATGGCATCGCAGCCGATCACCAGGTCGGCCTCGCCCATGGCAATGCGGGTGGCATGCAGGTCGTCGGGACGCGCGGCCAGCTGCACGTGCGACAGCACCGCGCCGCCTTTCTGCGCCAGGCCGGCCATGTCGAGCACGGTGACGCCCTTGTTTTCCAGGTGCGCGGCCATGCCGAGCAGCCCGCCGATGGTCACCACGCCGGTGCCGCCGACGCCGGTGACGAGGATGCCGTAGGCGCGGCGGATCGCCGGCAGTTGCGGCTCAGGCAGCGGCGGCAGGCTGTCCATCGACACGCCATGCTGCTCGGGCTTGCGCACCTGCGCGCCCTCGGCCGTGACAAAGCTGGGGCAGAAGCCGTTCAGGCACGAGAAATCCTTGTTGCACGAGGACTGGTTGATCTGCCGCTTGGTGCCGAGCTCCGTCTCCAGCGGTTCCACCGACAGGCAGTTGGACTTGACCGAGCAGTCGCCGCAGCCCTCGCACACCGCATCATTGATAAAGGCGCGGCGCGGCGGGTCTTCCATGGTGCCGCGCTTGCGGCGGCGGCGTTTCTCGGTGGCGCAGGTCTGGTCGTAGATCAGGATGGTGCAGCCCGGCACCTCGCGCAGCTCGCGCTGCACGCGGTCGAGCTGGTCGCGGTGATGGATGTCGATGCCCTGGGGCAGCTTGACGGCTGCGTTGTACTTCTCGGGCTGGTCGCTGACGATGACGATCTGCTTCGCGCCTTCGCTGTGCACCTGCCAGGCGATGTCCCGCACCGACAGCTGGCCGTCCACCGGCTGGCCGCCGGTCATCGCCACGGCGTCGTTGTACAGGATCTTGTAGGTGATGTTGACCCCCGCGGCGATCGACGCGCGGATCGCCAGCAGCCCCGAGTGGAAGTAGGTGCCGTCGCCGAGGTTGGCGAACACATGCTTGTCGCCGGCAAACGGTGCCTGGCCGATCCATGCCACGCCTTCGCCGCCCATCTGGCTGAAGGTGCTGGTGCTGCGGTCCATCCACACCGTCATGTAGTGGCAGCCGATGCCGGCCAGCGCGCGCGAGCCCTCGGGCACGTTGGTCGAGGTATTGTGCGGGCAGCCCGAGCAGAACCACGGCTTGCGCTCTGCCTTCTGCTGTCCGACCACGCGCGGCGTGGCCAGCGCCTTTTCCTTGGCCTCGATGATGGCCAGGCGCGCGGTGATGCGCGCACGCACGTCAACCGGCAGGTCGAACTTGTCCAGACGCGTGGCGATGGCCTTGGCGATGATCGCCGGCGACAGCTCATAGTGCGCCGGCAGCAGCCAGTGGCCCTGCGGGATCGACCATTCGCCGCCGGCGTTGTCCTTCTCGTCGAACTTGCCGTAGACCTTGGGACGGACATCGTCGCGCCAGTTGTACAGCTCTTCCTTGAGCGCGTACTCCATGATCTGGCGCTTCTCCTCGACCACCAGGATTTCCTGCAGCCCTTCGGCAAAGGCGCGCGCGCCGTGCGCTTCGAGCGGC
This sequence comes from Cupriavidus sp. MP-37, assembly GCF_020618415.1. Lineage (NCBI taxonomy): Bacteria > Pseudomonadati > Pseudomonadota > Betaproteobacteria > Burkholderiales > Burkholderiaceae > Cupriavidus > Cupriavidus sp. MP-37. Next base: position 451,742 of record NZ_CP085344.1, read on the forward strand.
CACACGCAGCCCACCTTGTACAGCCGGATGCCGATCTGCGCGCAGGTGGCATCGTCCAGGCCCAGGTCGGCCAGCGCCTGGCGGGTGTCGAGGTAGGCCTTGCCGCCGGTCATGATGCCGAAGCGCGCATGCGGCGAGTCGATCTCGATGCGGTCCAGCTTGTTGGCACGCGCATAGGCCAGGCCGGCGTACCACTTGTAGTCGAGCAGCCGCGCTTCCTGCTCCAGCGGCGGGTCGGGCCAGCGGATATTCAGGCCGCCCGGCGGCATGATGAAGTCGCCCGGCAGCGCGATCTGCACGCGCTGCGGGTCCAGCTCGACCGAGGCCGACGATTCCACCACGTCGGTCACGCACTTCATCGCCACCCATAGCCCCGAGTAGCGGCTCATGGCCCAGCCGTGCAGGCCGTAGTCCAGGTACTCCTGCACATTGGACGGATACAGCACCGGCAGGCCGCAGGCCTTGAAGATGTGCTCCGACTGGTGCGCCAGCGTCGACGACTTGGCCGAGTGGTCGTCGCCGGCCAGCACCAGCACGCCGCCGTGCTTCGACGATCCGGCGGAGTTGGCGTGCTTGAACACGTCGCCGGTGCGGTCCACGCCCGGCCCCTTGCCGTACCACATGCCGAAGACCCCGTCGAACTTCGCATCGGGGTACATGTTGACCTGCTGCGAGCCCCACACCGAAGTCGCGGCGAGGTCTTCGTTCAGGCCCGCCTGGAACACGATATTGTGCGCGGCCAGGTGCTTCTTGGCCTTCCACAGCGACTGGTCCAGCGCGCCCAGCGGCGAGCCGCGGTAGCCGGAGATAAAGCCGGCGGTATTGAGCCCGGCGGCGTGGTCGCGCTCCTGCTGCAGCATCGGCAGGCGCACCAGCGCCTGCGTGCCGCTGATATAGATGCGGCCGCGTTCGAGCGTGTATTTGTCTTCGAGGGAAACGTTGGCGAGCGCCTGGCGGATGGCGTCGCTGACCGGAGAGGTCAGGGGGGCATTCATGCGTGCTCCTCTATGGGCGTGCGGTCGGGATCACCGACATCTACAGTTGTGGGCAACCGCCTGGTCGCCTCTTGTGAAGGCTCAGGACGGCTGTGTCTCTGCGCGGCATGGTAGCACCGCCACAAAATCGACGGTACCTTGCAATGCAGCACAAAGCATGCCGGTTATGCCCCTGATTTCCCGTATCGGCAGGCCTTGGCGTGTACACTGCGTTGCATCGAGAGCGCCCGTGCCGACGCCGGGCCGTCTCGCATGCGTCATATCTGCGTTGCCGTCCTGGTGCAACCCGATTTCTTGACCGCCCGCGCCGATGCGCGGCTTGCCAGCCAAAACCCGAACATGACCATTTCCCCTCGCCAGGGCACCGCAACCCTGGCCGTGCTGATCGACGCCGACAACGCGGCGCCCGCCATCGTCGAAGGCCTGCTGGCCGAGGTCGCCAAGTACGGCGTGGCCGCCGTCAAGCGCATCTACGGCGACTGGACCCGGCCCAACCTGGCCGGCTGGAAGGAACGCCTGCTGTCGCACTCGATCCAGCCGATCCAGCAGTTCCGCTACACCGTGGGCAAGAACGCGACCGACAGCGCCATGATCATCGACGCCATGGACCTGCTCTACACCGGGCGCTTCGATGGCTTCTGCATCGTCTCCAGCGACAGCGACTTCACCCGGCTGGCCTCGCGCATCCGCGAGCAAGGCCTGACGGTGTACGGCTTTGGCGAGCGCAAGACGCCCAAGCCGTTCGTCACCGCCTGCGACAAGTTCATCTATTCCGACGTGCTGCGCGCCGAGGTCGACACCGACGGCGCCGACGGCACCGACGGCGCCGCCGCGCCCACGCGCAAGCGCAGCACCGGCGAGCTGCGCCAGGACTCGCGCCTGGTGCGACTGCTGCAGAACGCCGCGCAGGCCGTGTCCGACGAAGACGGCTGGCTGACGCTGGGCAGCATGGGCAACCACATCGCCAAGCAGGCGCCGGAATTCGACTCGCGCAACTACGGCTACGGCAAGCTGTCCGAGCTGGTCGTGGCGACCGGGCTGTTCGAGGTCGAGACCCGCAACGGCGGCAACAACAAGACCATCTGGGTGCGGCTGAAGAAGCGCGCCAAGGGCGGCGAGCCGCAGCAGCGCGCGCCGCAGCCGCCGGCCCAGCATGCCGAGCCGGCGCGGCGCCAGCACGCGCCCGCGGAAGCAGTGGAGCCGGCCCGCGGGGCGGAGCCGCTGCCCACGCCGGAGACCGTTGCCCCGGAACCCGAGGCGCCGGCGCCAGCCGAGCCGTCCTTTGTCGCGGCCGATGCGGTGCAGGCCGAGCCCGAGCCCGAGCCGCGATCGGAGCCGCAACCGGTGCCGCCGCTGGAAGCCGCGCCCCAGCCCGACCCGGAGCCGCAGGCAGGCAACCGCACCGGCGCGCGCAAGCGCGCGGCGCGCCGGCCGGAGGTGACGCTGAGCGAGACGCCGTGGCCGATCGACCAGTCGGTGTTCGCGGCGCCGGGGACTACGGTGTTGACGGCGACGGTGGAGGCAGAACCGCAACCGGCCGCTGCTCAAGCCGAAACGGCACCGGCACCGGCACCGGCGCGCAAGACGCGCAAGCGGCCTGGAAAGAAGGCCGAACCGGCCGCTGAGTAACGCACCGCGCGGGTTTGCTCCCCTCTCCCGCGCGCGGGAGAGGGGCAGGGGGTGAGGGCAGGCGTGTGGCAAGCACGATGCGCCAGGACTTCGTGGAAGCTCCGGCCCTCTCCCCCAACCCCTCTCCCACTTCGCGGAAGAGGGGAGCCCTCATCAGGGGCGTCAGGCAATGCAAGCGTTGTCGGTATGCCGGCGCCAGCGCCGCTACCGCACCAGCTGATTGATCTCGATAATCGGCATCAGCACCGCCAGCACGATTAGCAGCACCACCACGCCCATGGTCAGGATCAGCAGCGGTTCCAGCAAACTGGTCAGGAACAGCGTGCGGCGTTCCAGTTCCTGCGCTTCGCCCTGCGCGGCGCGCTCCAGCATGATCGGCAGGTTGCCGGTGGCTTCGCCCGAGCGGATCAGGTGCACCAGCACCGGCGGAAACTGGTTCTGCGCCGCCAGCGCGCGCGCCAATGAGGCGCCTTCGCGCACGCGGGTGTTGGCGTCCTCCACGTTGGCGCGCAGCGCCTCGTTGGTCAGGGTTTCGCCGGCGGCCTGCAGGCTGCGCAGGATCGGCACGCCCGCGGACACCAGGATCGCCAGCGTGCCGGCGAAGCGCGCGGTGTTGTAGCCGCGCACCAGCTTGCCCAGCAGCGGCGCGGTCAGCAGCCAGCGGTGCCATTCCAGCCGCACCGCGGGCTGGCGCAGCAGCCGGCGGATGCTGAACGCGGCCACCGCGATCACCGCCAGCGCGGCCCACCACCAGTTGCGAACGAAATCCGACAGCCACAGCATGACGATGGTCAGCGTGGGCAGCTTCTGCTTGGTGTTGGCGAACACGCTCACCACCTGCGGCACCACGTACGACAGCAGGAAGATCACGATCGCGAACGCCACCACCGTGACGATGGCCGGATAGGTGAAGGCCAGCCGGATCTTGGAGGTCAGCGTGTTGCGCGATTCGATATAGCCGGCCAGCCGCTCCAGCACCACGCCGAGGTGGCCGGAGTGCTCGCCGGCCGAAACCAGCGCGCGGTAGATGTCCGGAAAATCGCGCGGATGCTGCGCCAGCGCGACCGACAGCGCGCTGCCGCCCATCACCTCGGCGCGGATGCCGGCCAGCAGTTCATGCACATAGGGCCGCTCGGCCTGGTCGGCGAGCGCGCCCAGCGCCTCGTCCAGCGGCAGGCCGGCGACGATCAGGCTGGCCAGCTGGCGCGTGAACAGCGCCTGCTCCTGCGTCGACAGTTTGCGCGCGAACAGCTGGCTGCCGCCGCGCGGCGCCAGGCCGGCGCCGGCCAGCGCATCGACGGTCAGCGGCGTCAGCCCGCGCGCGCGCAACTGGGTGCGCGCCTGGCGCGCGCTGTCGGCCTCGATCACGCCGCGGTCGGTCTTGCCGGCGGCGTCGGCGGCTTCATAGCGGAAAGCTGGCATGCGGGCGGCTCCGCGTCAGTCGCGCGTGACGCGCAGCACTTCCTCGAGCGAGGTCGCGCCGCTGTCGATCCAGCGCTGCGCGTCGCCGCGCATGGTATGCATGCCGTGCGCCAGCGCCACCTGCTTGATCTCCGATTCGGGCGCCTGGCGGTGGATCATGGTGCGGATTTCATCGTCCACCGTCAGCAGCTCATAGACCCCCATGCGGCCCTGGTAGCCAGACTGGCCGCACTTGTCGCAGCCGACCGGATGCCAGACCGTCTGCAGCGGCTTGCCCTGCGCCTGCAGCACCTCGGCCTCGGCGGGCGTGACCTCGATCACTTCCTCGCGCTTGCAGTGCGGGCACAGGCGGCGTACCAGCCGCTGCGCCAGCACCCCCAGCAGCGACGACGACAGCAGGAACGGCTCGATGCCCATGTCGACCAGCCGCGTCACCGCCGAGGCCGAGTCGTTGGTGTGCAGCGTGGCCAGCACCAGGTGGCCGGTCAGCGACGCCTGCACCGCGATCTGCGCGGTTTCCAGGTCGCGGATCTCGCCGATCATGACCACGTCCGGGTCCTGGCGCAGGATCGCGCGCAGGGCCTTGCCGAAGGTCATGTCGATGCGCGGGTTGACCTGGGTCTGGCCGATGCCGTCGAGGTCGTACTCGACCGGGTCTTCCACCGTCATGATGTTGGTGGTGCGCGCATCCAGCCGCGACAGCGCGGCATACAGCGTGGTGGTCTTGCCCGAGCCGGTGGGGCCGGTCACCAGCACGATGCCGTGCGGCTGGCGGATCAGGTGGTCGAAGCCGCGCAGCGTGTCGGGCGCCATGCCCAGCTTGGCCAGGTCGAGCCGGCCGGCTTCCTTGTCGAGCAGGCGCAGCACCGCGCGCTCGCCGTGGCCGGTGGGCAGCGTCGACACCCGCACGTCGACCGGCCGCCCGCCCACGCGCAGCGTGATGCGGCCGTCCTGCGGCAGCCGTTTCTCGGCAATGTCGAGCTGCGCCATGATCTTGATGCGCGAGATCAGCGCGCCGTGCAGCGCCTTCTTGGGCCGCACCACGTCGCGCAGCGTGCCGTCGACGCGGAAGCGCACCACCGACGACGATTCGAACGGCTCGATATGGATATCCGAGGCGCCCTCGCGCGCGGCCTGCGTCAGCAGCGCGTTGATCATGCGGATGATCGGCGCATCGTCTTCGGATTCCAGCAGGTCTTCCACCGCGGGAATGTCCTGCATCAGGCGCGACAGGTCGACCTCGCCCTCGACCTCGCCCACCACCTGCGCGGCGCTGCCGTCCTGGCGGTTATAGGCGTCGGACATGGCATGCTCCAGCGCCTCGGGTTCCAGCACGCGCAGGCGCAGCGCGCCGTGCACGCGCGCCACTTCGGCCAGCGCCGTGGGCGAGGTGGCGCGGCTGACCCACACCTCGAGCCCGTCGGGACGCTGGTGCGCGATCAGCAGCGGCGCCTCGCGCGCGAAGCCGTAGGAAACCAGCCGCGCCGCCATCGGCGAGGGTGGCTCGAGTTCGGCCGGCGGGTTGATGCCGGCGCTGCCGGGGGTGGCGGGGGTGCCGGTGGAAAGAGCGGTCTGGACTTCGCTGGCCATGACGGGCCTCAGTACGGGAGTGCGGCTTCGCCGCGCTGGTTGAGCGGCTGCGGGGCGCCCGCCGGCGCTTGCGGCGCGGGTTGGGGCACGGGTTGCGGGACCGGTTCGGGCAGCGGTTGCGCGACCGCCTGCTGCGGCTGTGGCTGACCCGGCACGCCGGGCTGCGGCGCGCTCTGCGGCAGCGTCTGCGGCAAGGGCAGCGGCCCGGGCACGGCGCCGTTGTTGCGCGGGTTGACGAACGGCGTGGTCGGCGCGTCGGCCGGCGGCAGCATCGGCGTGTTGGTGTCCCGCACCATGATGTTAGGCGATACGAAGCCCTGCTGCTGCGCGCGCATATAGTCGTAGCGGTCCGCGGTCAGGCGGTCGGTGGCGCCGGCCGTGCGCATCACATAGGGCCGCAGGAACACCAGCAGGTTGGTCTTGGTGCGGTTCTTGTTCTCGTAGCGGAACAGGCCGCCGATCAGCGGGATGTCGCCCAGCAGCGGCACCTTCTGCACGCCGTCGCCATACGTGTCCTCGATCAGGCCGCCCAGCACGATGATCTGGCCGTCGTCGACCAGCACGTTGGTCTCGATCGAGCGCACGTTGGTGGTCGGGCCCTGGATCAGGTTGGCGGTGGCCTGCACCACGTTCGACGATTCCTGGAAGATCTGCAGCTTCACCAGCCCGCCGTCGGTGATCTGCGGCTTGACCCGCAGCGTGATGCCGACGTCCTTGCGGTCGAACGTCTGGAACGGCGTGACCGAGGCCGCGCCGCCGGTCTGGGCGTAGGAGCCGGTGGTGATCGGGATGTTCTGGCCGATCAGGATCTTGGCTTCCTCGTTCTCCAGCGTGATCAGGTTCGGCGTGGACAGCAGGTTGACGCTGCCGTTGGTGCCCAGCGCGCGCAGCAGCGCACCCAGCCCCATGGCGCGGTTGACGATGCCCAGGTTGAGGCCGCCGATGTCCTGCACCAGTCCCTGCGCCGCGGCGATGCCGGCGGTGCGGTTGCTGTCGGCGAGCGCCCCGGCCAGGGTCAGGTTCAGGATGTTCTGTCCGCCGGTGCCGAAGTTGGTGCCGGCAAAGACATTGTTGTTGCCGCCGGGCGAACTGATCAGGCCCTGCCACTGGATCCCCAGCTCGCTGGCCTGGGTCGCGGTCACCTCGACGATCATCGATTCGATGTAGACCTGCGCGCGGCGCGCGTCGAGGTCGTCGATCACGCCGCGCAGGTTGCGGTAGACCGGTTCGCTGGCGGTGATGATGAGCGAGTTGGTCGATGGGTCCGCCTGGATGATGCCGCCGGTGGTCGGCTGGGTATTGGTGCCGAACGAGGCGGCGAAGGCTGAGCTGCCCGAGGCGCCGGTGCCGCCCGCGGTGCCGGTGCCGCTGCGCATGCCGGTCTGGGTCGTGGTGGCGCCGCCGGTGAACTGGCCGCCGGTCGGCGTCGAGACATTGGTCATGCCCGCCGCGCCGCCGATGCCGCCAGGCTGAGCGCCGGGCTGGGTCGAGGTGGCGAAGCTGCTGTCGGCGGCGACGATGGCGCGCAGCGTGGCCGCCAGCTTGACCGCATCGGCGTTCTTCAGCGGCACCACCCAGATGTTGCCGGGGCGTGCGTAGGGCTGGTCGAGCTTCTGGATCAGCTGGCGCGCCTGCTGCAGGCGCGCGCGGCTGGTGGCGCGGATCATCAGCGAATTGCTGCGCGGCTCGGCCACCACCGAGGTGCGCAGGCTGGCATCGACGGCCGCGGCGCCGCCGCCGCCGGTCGCCCCCCCGGCGGCGGGATCGAGCAGCCGCTGCAGCACCGCCGCGGTATCGCTCGCCAGCGCGTGCTTGAGCGGCACCAGTTCGACCTCGCCCGAGGCCGGCGCATCGACCGCGGCGATGATGCGGGCGATGCGGCGCAGGTTGTCGGCGTAGTCGGTGATGACCAGCGTGTTATTGGCCGGATAGGCGGTGATGGTGTTGTTGGGCGCGATCATCGGCCGCAGCACCGGCACCAGGTTGTTGGCCGACTCGTAGTTCAGCCGGAACACCTGGGTCACTACCTGGTCGCCGCGGCTGGGGCTGCCGCCGATCACGGTGGGCGAGCCCTGCAGCTTGGCATCGGCCTCGGGCACGACCTTGGTGAAGCCGTTGCTCTCGACCATGGCATAGCCCTGCATGCGCAGCACCGAGCCCAGCGTCTGCAGCGCCTGCGCGCGCGAGACCGGCTGCTCGGTGACGAGGTTGACGGTGCCCTTCACGCGCGGGTCGATGACGAAGTTCTTGCCGGTGGCCTGGCCGACCGCCTTGATCACGGAGTCGAGGTCGGCGTTGACGAAGTTCAGCACCACCTGGTCGCGGTTGGCGGGCGTGACGTCGGGCGGTGCCGGCGGCGTGCCCTGGCTGCGCGCGGCCGGCGCCCCGGGCTGGGCCCACAGCGGCGCGGGGGCCAGCAAGGAGAGCCCGCAGAGCAATGCCACGGCGCGGGCGCAGGCGGTCTTGAAAACAGGTCGGTTGGCGTGGGTGGTCATAGTCATTTCCGTGGGCTGTGCGCTCTGCGTGGCATCAGAAACGCAGCCTAGTCACATTGTTGTCTCGTCGTCCCAGCAGGCTCAGCAGGCTGGTCAGCTGCGTGGCGGCCTCCGGCTCGGCATGCGCGGTGCCCTCGAAGCGCGCCTGCCGCCCGAGCGTGCCGCTACCCTCCAGGTGCAGCGGTCCATCGATGGTGCTCAGCTGCAGCTTGCCGGCGCCTGCGCCGGTCCAGTCGATCTCGGCCCGGTAGCTGCCCAGCGGGCGCAGCCGGCTGACCGCGGCCGAGACCTGTTCGATGCGCAGCGTCATATGGCCGCTCATGCCTTTGCCGGAGAAGCTGCCCTGCAGCGTGGACCAGTCCACCCGCATCAGGCCGTCCGGGCGCAGCGTGTTGAACGGCGCGCCGACGCCCTCGAGCAGCGAAGCCGGCAGCCGCATCGCGCCCGCCTGCGCGGTCCAGCCGCCCGGCGTCGCGGTGACCGCGACCGGCGCGGCCATGGCCTCGGAGTGGGTCAGCACCAGCCGCGCGCGCCCGGTCAGCAGCGGCCAGAACGCCAGCGTCCAGTGCAGCCGGCCGGGCAGCACGGTGGCGGTCTGGCTGCCGGCGCCGGCCGACAGCGCCAGCGTGGCGCTGCCGCGCCACAGCGAGCCGCTGGCATCGGCCAGCAGCACGCGTCCCTGCGTCTGCGTGGCGACGCGCGTGGCGATCCATGCCGCCGGCAGCATCGCCACGGTGGTTACCGCGGCCGTCGCCAGGCCCAGCGCGAGCCAGCGCAGGCGCCGCGCGGCGGCCGGCTGGCGCAGCGCGCGCCGCGGCAGGCGCAGGGTTTCCAGCCGCACCATCAGCTGCGGCCACCCGGACCCTGCAGGGTCGCGGTAACGTTCACCAGCGCGGTGGCGCCGACATAGACCACGCGCGCATCGATCACCTTCATGCGCTGCTGCTGGCGCACGTCCTGCAGCCAGGTGCTGACTGCCCCGAACGGGACCTTGTCCAGCTGCACCTGCACGCTGTTGTCGGCGGCGGCCGCTAGCCGCGTGGCCTTCAGGCCGTACTGGCCCAGGCTTTCCTGCAGCGCCTCGGTCAGCGCATCGCCGCGCAGCGACGGCGCCGGCGTGGCCTTGAGGCCGCGGGCTTCCTGCGCCAGCGTTTCCATCTCGGCCAGGTCGGCGCGCAGCTGCGGCAGGTTGCGCGCGGCCCGCTCGCGGCCGTCGGCGGCCGGCTCCCACAGCAGCAAGTAGCCGAGCACCAGTGCCAGCACCGCGGCCCCGCCGCCCAGGATGGCCTGCTCGCGCGGGTTGCGCGCCGACCAGAAGGCGTCGAAGCGTTCCCGCCACGCCTGCGGCACCGACGGGCGCAGCCGCGCCATGCGCGTGCGCAGCGTGGCGGCGCCGCTGCGGCCGGCGGGCGCGTGGCTGCGGGTGGAGCTGCGGGCGGAGTCTTTCAATGGGTTCATGTCGGGCGTGCGCCGGTCACAGGCCGGGCTTGATGGTCCAGCGCGAGCCGGGTGTCACGGGCGTGCCCGCGCTGGTGCCGGTGCTGCCCGCGGCATTGCCGGCCTTGTCCTCTTCCATCTGCAGTCCGGCCTGGCGCGCCGCGCTGCGCAGCCCGGCGGTGTCGGTGCCGGGCTTGAGCGTCACCACCAGCATGCGGCCGCGGTACTCGAGCGCCTGCAGCGCATCGGGCGGCAGCCGGCGCGCGGCCTGGGCGAAGCGGTCGGCCAGCGGCAGGAAATCATCGGGCGTGCTGCGTCCGCTGGCGATGCGCAGCTGCTCGACCTGCCGGCGCATCTGCAGCGGGGCGTCGATCACCGTCGGCGTCTGCGGGAAGGCGCCGCGCAGCGTCTGCGCCTGCGCCGCTTCCAGCCGTTGCTGCTCGTTGCGCAGCAGCAGCCAGTGCGCGTTCATGCCGATCAGCTGGACCAGCACCAGGCCCGCCACCAGCGCCAGCGGCAGGCGCCATGCCACCAGGTTCCAGCGGTCGGCGCGGCCCTGCGCGAATTCAAATTGTGCGAGGTCGAGCCCCGGTTCGCGCAGGCATTGCTGCGCTCCGTCTATCCACAGCTGCCAGCCGGCGCGCCCGGCCTGGCGCAGGCCCGGCACCGGCGCCAGGGCCGCGGCGTCGGCATCGGCATGCCAGGCGCCCGCGGGCGCCAGCGCCTGCCATGCGGCCAGCGCGTCGTCGCCCAGCAGCAGGCCGTAGCCGGTGTAGGCACCGGTGCGCACGGTCAGCTGCCACTGGCGCGCGGTGCGGCGGGCGGTGTCCGGCAAGGCTTCGCCCAATGCCTCGCCAAGCGCACCGCCTTCGGCGAGTGCGCTGGCGGCGGCCTCGACCACCAGCGTGGCAGGCTGCACCGCAGCCGGGGCCGCCCCGGGCGGCGCCAGCGTCGGTTCGGCGCCGGCTTCCTCTTCTGCGGGCGCGGCCAGCGGCACGCACAGCTGCGCGGCCAGCACGTGGCGGCGGCGATGGCGATGCTCGGCAAAGGCATCGAGCACCGCGCGCAGCCAGGCGCGGTCCGCCACCATCAGCAGGCGCTGGCGTGGTCCGCGGCCGGTCGCGGCGCCATCGAGGGCGGGGCCGATGCCGATGTGGCACGGCTGCGCGTCGGTGGCGAGGGCGTCCTCGACCAGGTTGGGCAGCGCCTGCTTCAAACGCGCGGGCGGCAGCGGCGGCACGCTGGCGCTGGTCAGCAGGACGTCGCTGGCGGCCAGGATCAGCACCAGTCGTTCCGCCGCGGGCAGGTCGGCGATGCGGGCGTGGCCTTCTCGCAACACTTCCGGTGCGGCACGAGGCAAGCCACGCCGCTTCGGCTCGGCCACCGCCGTGCGCACCAGCGCAAAGGGCAGGGCGCCGAACTGCCACGGTTGCGGCTGGTCATGCGGCCGGTGCGGCAAGCGCACGTACAGGGTGGTGCTCAAGGTGTCCTTGCTTTGGCTTCAGTAGAACGGCTCGATAAGGCGCATGGCCCATGGGGGTGCGCCCGGGATCGCCCCGGCGCAGGAAACTTGCCGGAGTGCGGGGATGCCGGCGGGCGGCCTGGGAGGCCGATCAGCGGCGAGCGGGCTGGTGTCAGGCTCGCGCCAGCGCCGCAGCATACCTTGCCTGCGTGACAAAATCGCGTCAATACCATTCTCCCCGGTTGCTCCGGTGTGCCGTTTCCATATGTGCGCCAGGCCGCCTTGCCATGGTCAGCGGAGGTCCGGCAGCCGGTCCGCGTCCTGGATCCAGACCACGCGGGTGGTGTTGGCCGCACCGAGCGGTTCGCCGCGGTAGATCAGCGACACCTGCAGCCGGCTGGCGCGCTCGTGCCGCACCAGCCCGTAGACCAGGAAGTAATGCGAGCGCACGTCGAGCAGGTTGCCCAGGTTGCCGCTGCTGGCCTGAGGCGCCAGCGCGGACAACTGCGTCTGCAGGTTGCCGATATTGTTGAAGTAGGCGCGGTCGCGCTGGCGCACCAGCTCGCGCGCGCGCTCCAGCGGCAGCTTGTCGATCATGGCGGCCAGCACCTCGGCCTCGGCGGTGTTGGCATTGACCAGGGTGCGCTCGGGCAGCACGATCACGAAGGGCTCCAGCACGGCCACCATCTCGGGGGTGTAGCCGGGCAGCGCCAGCAGGCCCTGCACGCTGTCGAGCGGGCGCGGCGCCTGCTGGCCGGAACTGTCGCCGCCCTGGCCGCCGTGGCCGCCCCGGGCGGCCTGCAGCATGTGGCGCGCGGTGGTCTCGGCCAGCGCCGGGTTCAGCCCCACGGTGCGCAGCAGCCGGCCGTAGGCGGCCTGCGCCGACTGGTCGATGTTGGCGACGCGCCCGACCGGGGCGCCCTGGCCGCCGGTGGCGGACCATGTCACCAGGTTGGCGAGGTTGAAGCGCGCCTGCGCATCCAGGATGCGCCCGGACAGGAACGAGGTCTCGCCCGCCACGTCGGTGCGCAGCGACGCCCCCAGGAAATCCGACAGGCGGGTCTCGGCGATCGGTACCGCCCACGGCTCGCCCAGTTGATCGACGTTGCTGCGGCGCTGGTCGTCGCGCAGGATCAGCCGCGCCCAGTCGACCGCGGCGCGCTCGATCCAGGTAGCCTGGGCCAGCAGCCGCTGGTTCTCGATGGCGCGGATCTGCACCTGCTGGCGCCACAGCATGCCCGACACCACCACCACCGCCAGCGTCACCATCAGCAGCGCGGTGACCACGGCGGCGCCGCGTGCGCGGCGGCGCAAGGGCCGGAAGCGGAAGCGGCGGCGCGCTTGCGTCATAGCCCGGACATGCAGATCTTCTGGAACTGCCGCGGCGCGTCGCCGTCGCCCATGCGGGCGAGGATGGTCAGTTCCACCGCGCGCACCGCGGTGTTGGGCACCGCCGCGCCGACGTCCGACGCCGCCACCGCGCTGGCCGCGTTGCCGCTGAACAGCACGTTGCGGATGCGGTTGCTGTCGGCCTGCCAGCCGCCGGGTTCGACCCAGGCGCGCGCGCCCATGCCGTCGACGTTGTCCAGCACGCGCCGCACCTGCGCGTTGTTGCCGCCGCCCTGGCGCAGCGCCAGCAGCGACGACTGCAGCGCCGCGCGGTTGCTCACCGGCGGCGCGGCCACGCGCACCAGGGTGTTGCCGTCAAGCTGGTACGACAGCGCCTGCCATGCCGGCGGCTGGCCTTCGTCGCGGCGGTCGCGCACCAGCAGCACGCGGTTCTGCGCGATCTCGACGGGGCTGGCCTGCAGCAGCGTAGGGTTGGCCAGGTGTTCGCAATCGGCCTGCAGCTGGCCGTACAGCACCTTCAGCGCATCCAGTCGGGCGTCATGGTCGATCAGCCGTTCGCGGCCGCGCGTCAGGCTGTCCAGCGCGCGCCAGCCGATCACGGCCATCACCGCCAGCAGCGTGATGGCGACCAGCATCTCCAGCAGCGTGAAGCCGCCGGCGGATCGGCGCCCGCGCCGGCGCTCACAGCACGTTGCGGATTTCATTGGGAACGATGGTGACGAGCCACGCCAGGCGCACCGACTTGTCGCTGGCAGACGGATAGACCGCGATCTCGACGCGGCGGAACACCGGATTGGGCGTGGCCGACACGGATTGCTCGCAGTACAGCGGCGTGCCGCCCTGCGGGCAGGCATAGCCGCTGACGCCGGGCTCGGGCCAGGCCTTGGCCAGGCGCAGCGAGGCCAGGTGGTTCTCGGCGCTCCATTCGGCCAGCATGCGGACCTGCAGCGATGCGCTGGCATCGACCATCGAGCCCATCGCGCGCATCGCCGCGGTCAGCGCCACCGCCAGGATGGTCAGCGCCACCAGCACTTCGATCAGCGTGAAGCCGGCCGCGCGGTCGCGCCGGCGTGCGGGCAAGCGCGGCGGCGTCATGGCGTGCTGGCGAAATAACGGCCGCTGCCGTCGCCGGCCACGTCCACGCGGATATCGCCGCGCACCAGCACCAGGCGCTGCGGGGCATCGATCAGCTCGCGCCCGAAGATCAGCCGCGGCGGGCTGTTGGTGCCGGTGCTGCGGCCGCCTTCGGCGACGATGACCTGGTCCAGCGCCAGGCGCCAGGTGCCGGGCGCGAACACGTCGGTGCGCAGCGGGATCCAGCCGTTGGGGGTCGACTCGAGGAAGCGCCAGCCGCCCGCGTCGCCTTCCCAGGCGATCGGGCGCGCGCCCAGTTGCGCTTCTTCCTGCGCCAGCTCGAACAGCCGCGCGATGCGCTGGCCGTCGTCAAGCACGCGGCCGCGCTCGTTGGGCGAGGCATTGACCGCGACCAGCGAGATCACGATGCCGGCGATCACCATGACCACCAGCAGTTCGAGCAGCGTGAAGCCGGGGTGCCGCTGCCGGGGGGCGCGGCGGCGCGGCGCCGTGGTCATCAGGGAAGCGGCAAGGGCGGGCGGCAGGGGCGCTTACTCCCAGTTGCCGATATCGGCGTCGTTGGCGTTGCCGCCGGCCTGGCCGTCGGCACCGAAGCTGAACACGTCGATTTCGCCGCGCACGCCGGGGTTCAGGTACTGGTACGGATGGCCCCACGGATCCTTGGGCAGCTTTTCCAGGTAGCCGCCACCCTTCCAGTTGTTGGGCACCGGCTCGGTGGTAGGCTTGGCGACCAGTGCGCCCAGGCCCTGTTCGGTGGTGGGATAGCGGCTGTTGTCGAGGCGGTACAGCTTGAGCGCCTGCATGATCGACGAGATATCCTGGCGCGCCGCGACGATGCGGGCTTCGTCCGGACGGCTCATGATCTTGGGCACTACCAGTGCCGCCAGCACGCCTAGGATCACGATCACGACCATGATCTCGATCAGGGTAAAGCCGCGCGCGCGGCGGGCAGGACGGGCGGGACGGGCAAGCTGGGAAGTGAATCTGCGCATTGTTGGTAAGACCTCTTTGCTGGAATGGCGGGACCCGCGCCAGGGCACTGGCGGGGCCGGGTTCGCCAATCAGTATAACCGGCGCCTTATGACTCTTTTATGGGCGGCCCCCGGCGGGGCTGCGGCGAAGTCTGTTGTGAATCACAATGTCGGCCGGCGCTTTTTTGGCGACCCCGCACCGTAGCACGCCGCGGAAAAATATAACTTGCATCCAGGATGCATCTTTTTTAACATGACGCCACGATGCAACTGACCCGCTTCTCCGACTATGCGCTGCGCCTGTTGATGTACGTCGCCCGTGGCGACGGCAGCCGGCCGATCACGATCGCCGAGGTGGGCCAGCAATTCGGCATCTCGCACAACCACCTGGTCAAGGTGGCGGCGCGGCTGTCGAAGCTGGGCTGGGTCAGCGCCACGCGCGGCCGCCATGGCGGCCTGCAACTGGGCCCCGGCGCCGAAAACCTGACCATCGGCACCATCCTGCGCGAGCTCGAAGGGCACCGGCCGGTGATCGACTGCGACAACCCGCCTTGCGCGCTGAACGGCAACTGCCGCCTGAAGCGCGCGCTGGACGTGGCCGAGCAGGCCTTCTACCGCGCGCTCGACGAGGTCACGCTGGCCGATGTCACCGGCAGCCACACCGCCGAATCGATCATCCGCCTGCATCATGATTTCCTGAACCGGCGTTCGGCCTGAGCGGATGGGATCCGCACGTGGCCGGCGAATGCCGGTTTTTTGTTGTCCAAAAACATGCATTTTGTTTGCATGAATAAAACGGAGTGATACCTGATGCTGTCCGCCGCTTCCCGCCCCTATATCGATGCAAGCGTGCCCGTGCTGCGCGAGCACGGCCTGGCCATCACCACGCATTTCTACCGCGAGATGTTCGCCGACCGGCCCGAGCTGACCCAGCTGTTCAATATGGGCAACCAGGCCAACGGCAGCCAGCAGCAGTCGCTGGCGTCGGCGGTGTTCGCCTACGCCGCCAACATCGACAACGCGGCGGCACTTGGGCCGGTGGTCGAGCGCATCGTGCACAAGCACGCGGCCGTGGGCATCACGCCGGCGCACTATCCGATCGTCGGCCGGCACCTGCTCGGCGCGATCTCCGCGGTGCTGGGCGAAGCCGCCACGCCGCCGCTGCTGGCGGCCTGGGACGAAGCCTACTGGCTGCTGGCGGGCGAACTGATCGCCGCCGAGGCGCGCCTGTACCAGCGCACCGGCGTGGCCGCCGGCGAACTGATGCCGGTGCGCGTGGTGCGCCGCGAGGCGCAGGGCGGGCAGGTGGTGGCACTGACGCTGGCCGCGGCCGATGGCCAGCCGCTGCGGTCGTTCCGTCCGGGCCAGTACATCAGCGTCGAGGCGCGCCTGGATGACGGCACGCGCCAGCTGCGCCAGTACTCGCTGTCTGCCGAAGCCGGTCTGCCGACCTGGCGCATCTCGGTCAAGCGCGAGGACGGCGGCGAGGCTACGCCGGCCGGGGCGGTCTCCAACTGGCTGCACGCCAACGCCCACGAGGGCACCGGGCTCAAGGTGAGCGCCCCGTTCGGCGAGTTCACGCCGGACCTGGAAGGCCGCCGCCCGCTGGCGCTGCTGTCGGGCGGGATCGGCATCACGCCGATGCTGTCGGTGCTGCGCACGCTGGCCGCGCAAGGCTCGCAGCGGCCGGTGCTGTTCGCCCACGCCGCCCGCGACGGCCACCACCATGCCCATCGCGCCGATCTGCAATGGGCGCGCGAGCGCCTGCCGGGACTGGTCACGCACATCAGCTATGAGTTCCCCCAGGCGGGCGACGCCGCGGGCCGCGACTACGACCACGCCGGCACCATGCCGCTGGCCGAGCTGCTGCGCCAGCCCGACCTGCAACGCTTTGTCGATGGCCGCTTCTACCTGTGCGGGCCGCTCGGCTTCATGCAGGCGCAGCGTCACGCACTGCTCAGCGCGGGCGTGCCGGTGGCGCATATCGAGCGCGAAGTGTTTGGCCCCGACCTGCTGGACGACCTGCTCTAAGGGCCCCGGCCGGGGCGCCGGCAGCAACGCCGGCGCGGCAGACAGCGTCATGGGGCTCTGGTACGCTTGGCGCGTCTGCGCTCTCGCGCCATGACCCGCCGCGGCGGGTATCCAGGGTCCCGATCCATGCAATTGTCCCTCCGGCCTTCGTTCCGCTTTGATGCCTCCGCGCTGTGGCTGCCGCGCCTGGCCAGCGCGGCGCTGTTTATCGCGCTGTGCGCGCTGGTCACCTACTGGGTGCTGACGTTCAGCGCGATGCGGACCATCCCGGTGCCCAAGAGCGCGCGCGTGGCGCAGACCGAGGCGGTCGAGACCGGCGCGGTGGCGACGCTGTTCGGCGGCTCGGCCCAGGCCGGGCCGAGCAACGTGCAGCTGCTTGGCGTCGTGGCCGAGCTTGGCGGCGGCGCCAGCGCCGCGATCGTCTCCATCGATGGCGGCCCGGCCAAGGCGGTGCGCATGGGGGCCGACCTGGCGCCGCAGATCCGGCTGGTGGAAGTGCGCCAGCGCGCCGTAGTGATCGAGCGCAATGGCGTGCGCCAGGAGATCGCCTTGCCGCTGCAGGCGGGCGCCACGCGCGGCGCGCCGCGCGGTGCCAGCCCGCTGCCAACGCCGCCGGCCGGCGCGGCGGCGCCCATGGCAACGCCCATGCCGCCGCCGGCGCAGGCCGCCGGCCAGCCTGCACCGGCACAGCCGCCGCGCAGCCAGCCGCCGGGGCAACCGGTCCAGCCGCAGCCGCAAGCTCAGTCCCAGGCGCCGGCGCAGCAAGTCCAGCCTCAGCCACAACCGGTTCAGGCAACGCCGGGCCAGCCGGCGCAGCCCCAGCCTCAGCCCGTCGATCCGCGCCAGTACCAATCGGTGATGTCGCCCGAGGCGGCCGACGAGGGCCAGATGGCGCCAAAAGCGCAGCCATAGGCAGCCGGCGCATCGATTATTCGCCTTTGCTTGCCTTCCCTTACGCCGCTCACCGCTTTCTGTGAGGCGGGTAACATCGTATTAAAAGCGCCAACTTCGCTGCATCGTCTGCGTTCTAATCCGTACATGCCAACGTGATGACAAGGAGCAAGACATGCAACGCAATCACAAGCCGCAGATCCTGAAACAGTTCCTGGCCGCGTCCGCCGCCCTGCTGGTTGCCGGCGGCGCCTTTGCCCAGGCCAGCGCCCCGGCCGCGCCGGCACCGGCCGGCAAGCCGGGCATGGGCCACCACCACCGTCACCATGGTGGCGGCATGTGGATGAAGGCGATCGATACCGACGGCGACGGCGCCATCTCCAAGGCCGAGGCCGACGCGTGGTTCAACAAGCTCGACACCAACCGCGACGGCAAGATCGACAAGGCCGAGATGGATGCGCACCGCAAGGCCGCCATGGCCGAGCATCACGCGCGCATGCAGGCCGCCTTCGACGAGAAGTTCAAGGCCGCCGACAAGAACGGCGACGGCGCGCTGACCAAGGCCGAGGCCAATGCCGGGCTGCCGCGCCTGGCCAAGCGCTTCGACCAGCTCGACGCCAACCGCGACGGCAAGCTGACCCGCGATGAAATCCGCGCCGGCATGGAGAAGATGCACCGCGACCGTCCCCATCGTGGCGAGCGTGGCGACCGGGGCCCGCGCGGCCAGGCGCCCGCCAGCCAGCCGGCACCGGCCAACCCGGCGGCACCGTCCACCAGCGGCGGCTGAGCGGTCCCCGGCAGCGCCGCCTGTGCGCCACCTGAGCGCCGCTGCCAGCGAACCCACCAAGCGCGCGAGCCTGACGGCCGCGCGCTTTTTTTTGTCCGTTCAGCGGACAACGTGGATCGCTCCGGGACAGGAACGCACTGGCGCGGACGCAAACGCCCGTAGAATGCCGCTTCCCTGTTTGCCGGAACCTGCGCGCCACCTCGCCCGGTTCTCCGGTCAGCGCGCGTCCGCGACATCCGGCCGCGCCACCAGACTTGGAGTTGCCCGGCCCGACCGGCCGACGCGCGAGTGACCGATAAGGCCGCCGACCCCACAAAATCGGGCGCAGATCGGATGTAATTTCACAAAAAATTGCGTACTTGTGCACGGCTTGCTAAATTTGCGCAAAAAAATTGCCAATAAACATATTGCGGAGCAACAATATCGTGAGCAAGGTGGAGTTGGACAAGATCGACCGGAAGATCCTGGAAGTGCTGCAGACCAACGGCCGGTTGACCAACCTGGAGGTGGCCGAGCGCGTGAACCTGTCGCCCAGCCCCTGCCTGCGCCGCATCCGGCGGCTGGAAGAGATCGGCGTGATCCGGCAGTACGCGGCGCTGCTGGAGCCCAACAAGATCGGCCTCGGCCTGCTGGCCTATATCAATGTGCGGCTGGAAAAGCATGGTGGCGCGCCCAAGGGCAAGGCCCCGCTGGACCTGTTCCGCGCCTCCATCGCCGTGTGGCCGGAGGTGGCGGCCTGCCACGCCATGACCGGCGAGATGGACTTGCTGCTCAAGGTCTATGTCGAGGACATGGAGCACTTTGCGCGCTTCATGCAGGAACAGCTGCTGGCGCATCCGTCGGTGATCGACGTGCGCTCGAGCTTCGCGCTGGAAAGCATCAAGGACACCACGGCGCTGCCGGTGGGCGGCGCGGCCTGAGCGGCGCGGCCGGGGTCCGCAAAGCAAAACGGCGCATCGTTGCGATGCGCCGTTTTTGTCGATACCCTCCGGCCGGTCTGGCCCGTGGGCCCGGCCGCTCAGGCGGTATGCTTTTGCGGCACCATGGTGCGCCAGAAGCGCAGGCCGAAGCGGCGGGCGTCGCGCAGGTTGCGGCGCACCGCGTAGTCCAGGTCGGCGAGCTGCTCGTCCAGCGCCTCGCTGAGGCGGCTGGCGGTGTCCGCCGGCGGCAGTTCCAGGTAGGCATCGGCCTCGCCGTAGGCATACTGGACCTTCATGCCGGCCTTCTTGGCGATATGCATCATCGCGGCATTGCGCGACAGGCAGTGCATGTACAACGTGCGGACGTTGGTGTTGCGACCATGGATGGCGGCCCGCTCGAACAGCGCGCTGCCGATGCCGCGGCCGCGGGCGCTGCCCGACACCGACACGCCGAACTCGGCCACGCGGCCCTGGGCGTTGTCGCGCAGGTTGGCGAAATGGCCCACGCCGATCAGCTCGAGCTTGTCGTCGTAGACGCCGAAC
Organism: Cupriavidus sp. MP-37; assembly: GCF_020618415.1. Classification (NCBI taxonomy): domain Bacteria; kingdom Pseudomonadati; phylum Pseudomonadota; class Betaproteobacteria; order Burkholderiales; family Burkholderiaceae; genus Cupriavidus; species Cupriavidus sp. MP-37. The sequence goes on from NZ_CP085344.1 coordinate 471,360, forward strand.
ACGCTGTCATGGTCGAAGTCGATGCTGTCGACATAGGCTTCGATCACGTGGTCGCCCACCGACTGGCCGAAACGGAGCAGGCGATCTTCCTCGCCGAGGGCGAGGAAATGCTTCAGCAGGCGCGAGCGGTGGTGGGCCGACAGTTCGCGCACCAGGACGGTGGCGCGATGGGCGGCTTGGGCGGCTTCGGCTGCCTTGCGCAGATCTTCGTCGGTCAGTGCGCCGACGGCCTTGCTCAGTTCGAGCGGGTTCACGATGATTCCTTCCGGTGCTGTCAGATAAAAATAGGCACTGCGGTGGTGTTTTTCCAGGCACTTTCCCCGCATCGATGCAAGACTCGGGGAAACACCAACTTGATGCAGCGCGAAAAGTATTGTAGTGGAATTGTCAGTCTGGCGTAAGCTTCCTGCGCCGCAACAGAAGCCAAGCGGGTCATGCCGGCAAATAAAGATCAATCAAAACAACAGCTTAAAAAAATGTGATGAATTGTTGCGCGCCGTCAGGTGTGGATTTGGTGCAACGCGACAATTCCTCCCGACCTCGCCGTTTTTTCCGATTACCCAGTCAGCCCTACGTCTTTCGATGAACGAGCCCCCCATCGTTGTGATCTACGCGCACCCAATGCCCAGCCGCTCGCGCGTGAACCGGCCGCTGGCCGATGCGCTGGACGCGTTGCCGCAGGTTCAGGTACGCGACCTGTACCGCAGCTATGTCGACTATGACATCGATGTCGTGGCCGAGCAGCGGGTGCTGTCGGTCTCGGACACCATCGTGCTGCAGTTCCCGGTGCGGTGGTACAGCGTGCCGGCCATGCTCAAGCTGTGGCTGGATGAAGTGCTGGAGCCGGGCTGGGCCTATGGCCCGGGCGGCACCGCGCTGCGCGGCAAGTCGCTGCTGGCGGTGGTCAGTACCGGGGGCACGGCCGACGCGTACGGGCCGGAAGGCACGCATGGCCACCCGCTCGCAGAGTTCCTGCTGCCGCTCGAGCAGACCGCCTTGCTGTGCGGCATGACGTGGCTGCCGCCAGTGGTGCTGCACGACGCCCACAATGCCGATGCACAGGCGCTGGCCGACCACATCGCCCACGTCTGCGGGCGGCTGGGCACCCATCCGGCCCCGGCGGAGGTGCAGGCATGAACCAGCATGACTTCCTGATTGCGCTGCTGGTGTTTCTGGTCGCGGCGGTGGTGGCGGTGCCGCTGGCGCGGCGCGGCGGGCTGGGCGCGGTGCTGGGCTACCTGCTGGCCGGCGCGGCGATCGGGCCGTTCGCGCTGCGCCTGGTGACCGATGTCGAATCGATCCTGCACTTCTCCGAGTTCGGCGTGGTGCTGATGATGTTCGTGATCGGCCTGGAACTGGAGCCGCGCAAGCTGTGGGCGCTGCGGCGTAGCATCTTCGGCTACGGCGGCGCGCAGCTGGCCGCCTGCGCGCTGGTGATCGGCGGGGCCGCGGCGCTGGCGGGCGCGCCCTGGCAGGTGGCGCTGGTGGCGGGGCTGGGGCTGGCGCTGTCGTCCACCGCGATCGCGCTGGCGACGCTGACCGAGCGCAACCTGTTCGGCACGCCGGCAGGCGCCGCCAGCTTCGGCATCCTGCTGTTCCAGGACATCGCCGCGATCCCGATGATCGCGCTGCTGCCGCTGCTGGCCACCCAGGGCGCCGCAGGCGCCGGCGCCGGCGCGGCCGGCTGGCTGGCGGCGGGCAAGGCGGTGGCGGTCATCGGCGCGGTGGTGGCGGGGGGCCGCTACCTGGTACGGCCGGCGCTGCGGTTCATCGCCCGCACCGACATGCGCGAGATGTTCACCGCCTTTGCGTTGCTGCTGGTGGTCGGCATCGCGCTGATGATGGACGCGGTGGGCTTGTCGATGGCGCTGGGCACCTTCCTGGCCGGCGTGCTGCTGGCCGATTCGGAATACCGCCACGCGCTCGAGGCCGACCTGGAGCCGTTCAAGGGCCTGCTGCTGGGGCTGTTCTTCATGGCGGTCGGCATGTCGATCGACTTCGCCGTGCTGGCGCGCTCGCCGTGGCTGGTGCTGGGCCTGGTGGCCGCCTTCGTGGTGGCCAAGACCGTGGTGCTGGCGTTGCTGGCGCGGCATTTTTCGATTGCCCGTGGGCAGCGCCTGCTGTTTGCGCTGCTGATCTCGCAGGGCGGGGAATTCGCCTTCGTGGTGTTCGGCGTCGCCGGCGGCGCCGGGCTGCTGCCGCGCGAGACCGAGGCCTTGCTGGTGCTGGTGGTGGCGCTGTCGATGGTGGCCACGCCGCTGCTGCTGCTGGCCTATGACCGGCTGGTGGCGCCGCGCATCGGCGCCGGCAAGGCGCGCCCGGACGAAGTCATCACGCCACAGCACAACCCGGTGCTGATCGCCGGCTTCGGGCGCTTCGGCCAGATCATCGGGCGCCTGCTGTACACCCAGGGCGTGGGCGTGACGGTGCTGGACCACGATCCCGACCAGATCGAATTCCTGCGCCAGTACGGCTTCAAGGTGTTCTATGGCGACGCCACGCGGCTGGACCTGCTGGAAGCCGCCGGCATTGCCGACGCGCGCATCCTGGTGGTGGCCATCGACAGCATGGACGACAGCCTGGCGCTGATCGACCGGGTGCGCGAGCGCTTCCCCGATCTTCAGATCTACGCCCGTGCGCGCCATGTCTCGCATGTCTACCAGCTCAAGGACCGCGGCGTGCAGCTGTTCGAGCGCGAGATGTTCGAGGGCTCGCTGATGCTGGGCCGGCGCGTGCTGGAAGGGCTGGGCTTCGACCCGGGCGAGGCGCGCAACGTGGCGCTGCGGTTCCGGCGCCACAACATCGAGGCGATCGACCGCTTCTATCCGCACTACACCGACCAGAAGAAGCTGGTCTCGCTGGCGCGCCAGGCGCGCGACGAGCTGGAAGAGATGTTCCGCCAGGACCGCGAGCAGCGGCGCCAGCGTGAAGAGGCCGAGTGGATGTAGGCGCGGGCGCGGCGAGGCCCGGGCGGCTCAGCGCCCGGCGCCAGCGCGGCCGGGCAGGCCGCCTTCGAGCAGGTCGACCACCATCTCGGCAAAGTCGGCGTACGAGAGCCGGCCGCCCGGCTTGAGCCAGGTGAAGGTCCAGTTGATCATGCCGAAGATGGTCATGGTCAGCGCGGTCTGGTTCTCGCGCGTGACCCGCTCCGGGTAGGCGCGGCGCAGCAGGCGCGAGAACGCCGCGACCACGTCGCGCTCGCGCCCCAGGATCAGGTCGCGCTGGGTCTCGGCCAGGAACTTGACGTCGTTGATCAGGGCGATATGGCGCGTCTGCGAGGTCTCGTACTCGGCCAGGAAGGCGCGGATCAGGTTGCCGAAGGCGTCCTTGTCGGTGCGGGCGTGGCGTTCGGCGTCGGCTTCGACTTCGGTGACGAGCAGCATCAGCCGGCGCGTGTAGCGGTCCAGCAGGTCGAACAGGATCGCTTCCTTGCTCTCGTAGTAGTGGTACAGCCGCGCCTTGGAGGTGCCGCAGGCGGCGGCGAGGTCGGCCATCGAGGTGCTGGGGTAGCTGCTGTTGGCAAAGGCGGCGGCGGCCAGGTCCAGGATCTGCTCGCGCTGCGCCTCGAAATCGGGTGCCTTGGTACGGGCCATATATTCTTGTTTATTCGCCTCCGCTGCCGCCGGCATGGCGGCGCAGCTCGCAGGTATCGAGCGAGTCGGCGTTGCCGCGCAGCACCAGCTGGCCCATGGCGATCAGCTCGCGGCAGCGCCAGAACACGAACCAGTCGCTGGCCAGCAGGCCCTCGATCGCGCCCATCACGCTGCCCACCACCTGCGCCGCCGGGGTCCAGTCGGACGGGGCGCGCTCCATGATGATGTCGTCGATGCTGCGATAGGCCGCCGGCACCAGCGTGTTGCCCTTCCACAGCCGCACGTCGGCGTTTTCCTTGACGTTCTGCTGCCACTCGTAACCCAGGCGCCCCAGCCGCAGCACCGAGACCGGGGCGATGGTGGAAAAGCGCCGCGCCAGCCGCGCCGGCGAATACATGCCGATCGCCGCCAGGTTGCCCTGTGCGGGGGTTTCGAGTTCGCGCAGGTCCATCGCGACCTCGTTGATCCGCTGCGGCGCCTGGTACAGGTGGAACACCACCCGGCGCAGCATCAGCTGGTCGGCCGCGCTCTGGCCGTGCCAGATCGCCACTTCCATGTCGTCCTGCCGCAGCGCCAGCAGCTGGTCCAGCGCCTGGCGCATTTCGGCGGCGAAGTCGATGTCGGTGTGCGGGGCGACGCGCTGCCAGAAGCCCGAGCGGATCATCCCGGTGCTGTCGATGTCCGCCAGCGGACCGACGGCGAGATCGTCGCGCAGCACCACGACAGGGTCCGGCCGGGCAGCCTGGGCCAGCGCCTGGCGCAGGGTCGTGCCTGCGACATCACCGTTGACGACGTGGATATATTGCATGGCCGTGATTGTATATGGGTGGGGCGGTTCGCTGGCGCCGCCGCGGCGGCGGCGCGACAGCTGCCCGCACCGCGCGCCTGATCACCCGCCTGCAAGCATCGCGCCAGCAGGGCGCCGCCTGCCGCCATTGTAGTCACGGCCCGTGCTGGCCAATGTCGGCGATTGTCTGACGACGCACGCGACGGCGTGCCAGGATCAGCGTTCGTCGTAGCTGACCACCACCCGCGGCGTCAGCGCGCGTGCCTGGCAGGTCAGCACAAAGCCCCTGTCCATCTCCCAGGGCTCCAGCGTGTAGTTCTTTTCCATCTCCACCTTGCCCTCCAGCACCTTGGCGCGGCAGGTGCAACAGACGCCGCCCTTGCACGCGTAGGGCAGATCGAGCCCGGCCGCCAGCGCGGTGTCGAGCACGTTGGCGTCCTCCAGCGGCAGGCGCATGCTGTGCTGCTTGCCATCGAGCACCACCACCAGTTCCGCGGTGCGGGCCTGGTCCGCGTGGGCGGGATGGGCGGCGGCCGGCTTGCGCCGCGTTGGCGCCAGCGGCACGCCGAAGCGCTCGGCGTGGATCCGGTGCGGATCCAGGCCCGCATCGCGCAGCGCCGCCTCGACCTCGTCGATCATCGAGGCCGGGCCGCAGACAAAGGCCGCGTCGATATCGTCGACCGGGATCAGCGTCTGCAGGAAGGCGCTCACCCGCGCGTGGTCGAGCCGGCCGTGCAGCAGTTCCACCTCCTGCGGCTGGCGCGACAGCACGTGGTAGAGCGTGAAGCGCGCCAGGTACTGGTTCTTCAGGTCCTCCAGCGCCTCGGAAAAGATGATGCTGTCGACATTGCGGTTGCCATAGACCAGCGTGAAGCGGCTGTGCGGCTCGGCCCGCAGCGTGGTGCGGATCAGCGACAGCACCGGCGTGATGCCGCTGCCAGCGGCAAAGGCGACATAGTGGCGCGCCGCCTCGGCATCGAGCGGCACGTGGAAACGACCGTCGGGCGTCATCACGTCGATCACCTGGCCGGGGGCGATGGAATCGTGCAGATGGCTGGAAAACAGCCCGTCCTCCACCAGCTTGACCGCCACGCGCAATTCGCCGTGCGCGTCATAGTCCTGCACCGCCGAACAGATCGAGTAGGAGCGCCGCAGGTCCTTGCCGTCGACCGGCGCCCTCAGCGTCAGGAACTGGCCTTGCGTGAAGCGGTAGGCATCGCGCAGCGCGTCCGGCACCTCGAAGGCGATCGAGATGGTGTCGGCGGTCTCGGGGCGCACCTGCGCCACGCGCAGCGGGTGGAACTGTGGAGTCATGGCAGCCTGGCTCGGCCCGGGGGCTCAGTAGGGTTTGAAATAGTCGAACGGCTCGCGGCAGTCCAGGCACCGGTACAGGGCCTTGCAGGCGGTCGAGGCAAAGCGCGAGATCTCTTGCGTATGCACGCTGCCGCAGCGCGGGCAGGCCACCGCATCGGGTGTGCCGGCGCGCGCGGCGCGCGGCACGAAGCGCAGCGGCTGCGCTGCGGCCGGTGTGCCGCACTGTCCCGGCGGCGCGATGCCGAACGCGCGCAGGCGCTCGCGCGCGGCCGGGGTGATCCAGTCCGTGGTCCAGGCCGGCGCCAGCACGGTGCGGATGCGCCACGGTCCCAGCGCGGCGCGGTCCAGCGCGTGGCCGATGTCCTCACCGATCTGCGACATCGCCGGGCAGCCGGAATAGGTGGGTGTGATGACGATCTCCAGCACGCCGTCCGGCGCCGCTACCACCTCGCGCAGGATGCCCAGCTCGCGGATCGACACCACCGGGATCTCCGGGTCCGGCACCGCCTCGAGCGCCGCCCACGCGCGCGCGACGCGCGCACCGGTGGCGCCTGCGTCGTTCACGTTGTGGGAGGGGAGGGGGATGACGTTCATGTGGATCAACCCTTTGCACTGAAGCGTGCGCTCACCATTGCGCGCCCGGATGGGCCCGCGCCAGCCCCTGCATCTCGCCCAGCAGGTAGCTCATGTGTTCCGAATGGACGCCGTGCTTGCCGGCCGAGACAAAGCCCGTGGCCGGCGGCAAAGTCAGCGTGGCCGCCTGCAGGGTCTCCGCGACGGTGGCGTCCCAGGCCGCGCGCAGGGTGGCGGTGACCACGCCGATGCCCTGCGCGGCGGCTTCGCTTTCAACCGCGTCTTCGGCAAAGCACTCGTTCATATACGGCAGCAGGTGTTCGAGCGCGCGCTGCATGCGGGCGTGCGAGGCCTCGGTGCCGTCGCCCAGCCGCACCATCCAGCCGGCCGCGTGGTGCAGGTGATAGCGCGCCTCCTTGAGCGCCTTGGCGGCGATCGCGGCCAGCTGCTCGTCCCGGCTGGCCTGCAAGGCTTGCCAGAGTTCGACCATCAGCGCGCTGTACAGGAAGTTGCGCGCGATGGTGACGGCGTAGTCGCGCTCGGCCGCGGCGTTGCCAGCAAGCGGACCGCGGTGCGGCAGCTCCAGCAGCGTCCAGTTGCGGAACTCGCGCTCGGCGCGCCAGTAGGCGTAGTCATCCTCATGGCGCGGCAGGCCGGTCAGCTCGCCCTCCAGTTCGCCGGCACGGCCGTACAGCAGCCGCGCCTGGCCGATCAGATCGAGGCTGATATTGGCCAACGCGATGTCTTCTTCCAGCACCGGCCCATGGCCACACCATTCGGCGTTGCGCTGGCCGAGGATCAGGGCGTTGTCGGCCAGGCGCAGCACGTAGCGCAGCGCGGCGGTGCGTGCCGGCGGCAGGTGGTCGAGCGAAGCAGGCACGGCAGGCTGTGGGGACGCGGTCATCGTGCGGGGCCTTACATGTGGTTGACTTCGTCGGGCAGCTGGTAGAACGTCGGGTGCCGGTAGATCTTGTCGGCCATCGGATCGAACAGCTCCGGCTTTTCCTCCGGCACGCTGGCGGTGATGGCCGCGGACGGCACCACCCAGATCGATACACCTTCCTGGCGCCGCGTATAGACGTCGCGCGCCATGTGCAGCGCCTGCTGGGCGTCGGCCGCGTGCAGGCTGCCGCAATGCTTGTGTTCCAGGCCTTGCTTGCTGCGCACGAACACTTCCCACAGCGGCCATTCCTTGCGTTGCATCGTGCTCTCCTCGGCGATGTCGGTGATCAGGCGGCAGCGCGTCCGGCGGCGGATTCGCGTTCGGCCAGCTTGGCGGCGTGGGCCAGCGCGGCCTCGCGCACCCAGGCGCCGTCCTCGTGCGCCTTCACGCGGGTGGCCAGGCGCTCCTTGTTGCACGGTCCGTCGCCGTTGATGACACGCCAGAATTCATCCCAGTCGAGCGGGCTGTAGTCGTAGTGGCCGCGCTCGGCATTCCATTGCAGGCCGGGGTCGGGCAGGGTCACGCCAAGCACGCGCGCCTGTTCGACCGTGGCATCGACAAACTTCTGGCGCAGGTCGTCGTTGGAGATGCGCTTGATGCCCCAGGCCATGGTCTGGGCGCTGTTGGTCGAGGCCGCATCGGGCGGGCCGAACATCATCAGCACCGGGAACCACCAGCGGTTGACTGCGTCCTGCACCATCTCGCGCTGGGCGTCGGTGCCGCGCATCATGGCCAGCAGTGCATCGAAGCCCTGGCGCTGGTGGAACGATTCTTCCTTGCAGATGCGGATCATGGCGCGCGCATACGGTCCGTATGAGCAGCGGCACAACGGGATCTGGTTCATGATCGCGGCGCCGTCGACCAGCCAGCCGATTACCCCGACGTCGGCCCAGGTCAGCGTCGGGTAATTGAAGATCGATGAATACTTGGCCTTGCCGCTGTGCAGCGCATCGATCATGTCGTCACGCGACGCGTCCAGGGTCTCGGCCGCGGAATACAGGTAGAGGCCGTGACCGCCTTCATCCTGCACCTTGGCCAGCAGGATGGCCTTGCGCTTGAGCGACGGCGCCCGGCTGATCCAGTTGCCCTCAGGCAGCATGCCGACGATTTCGGAGTGTGCGTGTTGCGAGATCTGGCGCACCAGGGTCTTGCGGTAGGCCTGCGGCATCCAGTCCTGCGGCTCGATCTTGCCGTCGGCGGCCATGCACGCATCGAATGCCGCCTGGCGGGCGGCTTGATCGGGGCGCGCGCTGGCTTGCGCTGCATCGGCGTGCTGGCCGGGCAGGTCAAGACTCTGCGTATACATAGCGTCTCCTCTGGCGGGGCGCCGCGCCAATTCGGTCCGGCACGGCTGGACCTATTATATATAAACCGACCGGTCGGTCAATTTAATTGGTGCGCCGCGTTTGCGCCGGCGCAGGACGCCAGTTTCGCCGGATGTGTACTATCCAAGACAGGTGGCACTACGCCGCATTCCTTTTCCATCGACGGAGGTACGCTCATGACTCGCGCGGCATACAGCAAGATCGTGGTGGCGGTGGACGGCAGCAGCACGTCCGATCTGGCGGTTGATGAAGCCATTCGCGTCGCGTCCCCCGGCGGGGCCACCGTGCTGGCGCTCTATGTCGTCGACACGGGCACGCCAATATTCGACGCCGGCTACTACGACCCAAGCCAGTTGCAAAAGGCCTTTGAGGAAAGCGGCAAGCGGGCCCTGCAAGGCGCGGCGCAGCGCCTGGCCGGGGCCGGCGTCGCGCATGAAACCAGTCTGGTCACCGCAGCTGCGGTGCCTGGCGATATCGGTGCTTCCATCAATGAGGCTGCGCGCCAATGGGGCGCAGATCTGCTGGTGATCGGCACGCATGGCCGGCGCGGCGTGCGCCGGCTGGTGCTGGGCAGCGTGGCCGAGGCGGTGATCCGCCAGTCGACCGTACCGGTGCTGCTGGTGCGCGGCGAAGCCAAAGCCGATTGAAACGCCCTGGCGGCCAGGGCCGCGCGGCGATGCCGATGTTCAGCCGGCGAAGCGGAAATGGCCGCTGCGCAGCACGATTTCACGCGCCTCGGTCAGCTCGAACAGGCTTTCGGCCAGCCGCTCGATGCGCTGACGATTATTGGTGAAGGCCGCTACCAGGTCTTCTTCGCGCGGCGAGCGCGCGCCGAAATGGGCTTCGAGTGCCTCGGCGGTGACGGAATACAAAGTGGGACTGCCGTTGACCGTCGCGGGGCAGGACAGCGTCAGGCTGGCTGCACAGTAGGTGGGGAGGCTGCGAGGGAACGTGATGTCTGGCATGGCGTGCCTCGTGCTGGCGGCGGACGGTATCCAATCAATATAGGCCAAGGGTGCGTTCCGTAAAGTCCCGCCCGCGGGTGGTGAGTCGGGGCGATGTCTCACTCGCCGGCAGTACTCTGCCGGTTCCCACGCCGTCGCTCCGAGGTGGGGCCTGTTGCGTTGCGGAAAACGTATCGGCACAAAGCGTATCGCCCCTGGCGGCAAGCGACCGAATGCAGGCGAAAAAAAACCCACGCAGGTTATGCGTGGGTTGGAATCCACCGAGGTGGTGGAGGAGACAGACTTCACTATACATGCTTTGTTGCGACGCACCAAGTCCAATGTGTCAATGTACGACGATGCGCACAATGTCGTTGTGCTGGCGCAACAAATTCAGGGCGTTACGCGGTTATCGGAACAGGTATGCGGCGCCCACCGCACAAACAATTCCGGCAGCGTCTGCCACCAACGCGCAACCCAGCGCATGGCGCGTATTCCGCACATTGATGCTGCCGAAATAAACCGCCAGAACATAGAAGGTAGTTTCGGTCGACCCCTGGATAATCGCCGCCAGGCGCCCCTGGAATGAATCGACGCCGTAGGTCGTCATCACGTCGACCATCAGCCCGCGCGCTCCGGCGCCGGACAGGATCTTCATCAGTCCGACCGGCAGCGCCGGGACAAAGTCGGTGTTGACGCCCAGCATCGCGAACCCCTGCATGAGCCAGGCCATCAGCACGTCCATGCATCCGGCGGCGCGGAACAGGCCAATCGCGACCAGGATCGCAACCAGATAGGGAATGATCTGCACGGCTACGCCGAAGCCTTCCTTGGCGCCGTCGATAAACGCCTCGTACACGTTGACCCGGCGCAGCGCACCGCAGATCAGGAAGAGGGTGATCAAGGACAGGATGAAGCCGGCACCAGCCAGCGCCGTCACAGTGCCGACCTGCTCGGGCGGTGCATGCTGCAACCAGGCGAACATTGCCCCAAGCAGCGCGATCACAATGCCGAATGTCGCCAGAACCGCGGGCCGCAGCAAGTTGATCCGCTGGACCCACGCCACCGCCAGCAGCCCGGCCAGGCAGGCGCCGCCGGTGGCCAGCAGCGTCGGCAAGAAGATGTCAGCGGCGTTGAAGCCGACCAGCCCCTGCTTGACCGCGATGGCCTGGCGGATGGCGATGACCGAAGTCGGGATCAGCGTCAGCCCGGCAGAGTTCAGCACAATGAACATGATCTGCGCGTCGGTGGCGACGTCCGGGCGCCGGTTCAGCGTCTGCAGCTCGCGCATGGCGTTCAGGCCCAGCGGCGTGGCGGCGTTGTCGAGCCCGAGCAGGTTGGCCGATACGTTCATCATCATGGCGCCCTGTGCCGGATGGCCCTGGGGCACGCCGGGAAAGAAGTGCCGCAGCAGCGGGTTCACCAGCCGGGCGAAGGCATCGACAACGCCGGCGCGCTCGCCGATGCGCATGATGCCCAGCCACAGGCTCATTACCCCCGCCAGTCCGAGCGCGATCTCGAAGGCGGTGCGGGCGCTGTCGAACAGGCTGCCCAGCATCGCCGGGAAGACCGCGAGGTCGCCCTGCGCCACGCGGACGCAGGCGGCGGAGAAGGAAATCAGGAAGAAGCCGAGCCAGACTACGTTCAGCGCCATCGGAAAAAGGGAAGCGGGAAAACGGGAGAACAAAGCCGGGCAGATCCCGGCACGCCGCGCAACTCAGTCGATCACGGCGCCGCGTTCGGCGAGCAGTTCGCGCAAGACGGAGCGGTGGCAACGCGCTTCGTCTTCGCAATAGCAGCCCACTGAGAAATTGGTCTGGTGCGACAGCGCCGCCAAGAGATCTAGCGTGCGGCTGGCGTCCGGCTCGGCCATTTCCTTGCGGAAACGCCGCACGAAAGCCCGCCACTCTTTATCGTCGGTCGCATGGAGTGCCTGCGCGACCAGCTCTGGGGATGGCGAAAGCGCCGGGTACCAGACATCGTAGTAATCGCGGCTCGCAAACTCCGATTTGGGCACGCCCCGCGGCGGTCGGCGCACGGTACCGACCCGCAGGCCCTCGTCGGCCGCACGCGGTGTACCCAGTCTTACGATTCTGATGGTCATGAGGATCCGGATTTGGGTCTGGCCGCCATGCTAGGCCGCGGCGGCGGTGAGCCTGGTGCGCTTCAGCCCAGATCATGAATCATGGGGCTGCGGCTGACAAATTGGTGCTCCTTCGGCAGGGACTTTCCAGTGTCATCGAATTATTTCGCGGAACCGCTTGCCAACCCCGCCGCGCTCGCTTACTATTCGCCCCCTCGCAACACGACGCGGCGCTGCAAGGCAGGCGCAGCAACGGTTGCGGGGTTGGCCGGGAGGCTGGCGCGGCAAGGTTTGCAGCGCCGGCGGGAGCAAAAAAGATTGCTGCGAACGGTTGACGAAACGAAGAAAGCTCTGCATAATCTCGTTTCTCTGCTGCAGACAACGCAGCGCGCTGAACGGCAAAGCCGGGTGGCGAAGTTCTTTAACAAACAAACAACCGATAAGTGTGGGCGCTGGGTAGCGGACGCCACTGTCTACGGACAGTGATGCTTCAAGTTATACAGTGCTCGCACAGCAAAACGTGACTGGATCTTCGGATCTGGTCAGTCAGTTTTCTGAGAGTGAGCGACCGCTCGAAAGAGCGAGCCCTTCGGGGCACACAGAGATTGAACTGAAGAGTTTGATCCTGGCTCAGATTGAACGCTGGCGGCATGCCTTACACATGCAAGTCGAACGGCAGCGCGGGCTTCGGCCTGGCGGCGAGTGGCGAACGGGTGAGTAATACATCGGAACGTGCCCTGTCGTGGGGGATAACTAGTCGAAAGATTAGCTAATACCGCATACGACCCGAGGGTGAAAGCGGGGGACCGCAAGGCCTCGCGCGATAGGAGCGGCCGATGTCTGATTAGCTAGTTGGTGGGGTAAAGGCCTACCAAGGCGACGATCAGTAGCTGGTCTGAGAGGACGATCAGCCACACTGGGACTGAGACACGGCCCAGACTCCTACGGGAGGCAGCAGTGGGGAATTTTGGACAATGGGGGCAACCCTGATCCAGCAATGCCGCGTGTGTGAAGAAGGCCTTCGGGTTGTAAAGCACTTTTGTCCGGAAAGAAATGGCCTGGGTTAATACCCCGGGTCGATGACGGTACCGGAAGAATAAGCACCGGCTAACTACGTGCCAGCAGCCGCGGTAATACGTAGGGTGCGAGCGTTAATCGGAATTACTGGGCGTAAAGCGTGCGCAGGCGGTTTGATAAGACAGGCGTGAAATCCCCGAGCTCAACTTGGGAATGGCGCTTGTGACTGTCAGGCTAGAGTATGTCAGAGGGGGGTAGAATTCCACGTGTAGCAGTGAAATGCGTAGAGATGTGGAGGAATACCGATGGCGAAGGCAGCCCCCTGGGACGTGACTGACGCTCATGCACGAAAGCGTGGGGAGCAAACAGGATTAGATACCCTGGTAGTCCACGCCCTAAACGATGTCAACTAGTTGTTGGGGATTCATTTCTTCAGTAACGTAGCTAACGCGTGAAGTTGACCGCCTGGGGAGTACGGTCGCAAGATTAAAACTCAAAGGAATTGACGGGGACCCGCACAAGCGGTGGATGATGTGGATTAATTCGATGCAACGCGAAAAACCTTACCTACCCTTGACATGCCACTAACGAAGCAGAGATGCATTAGGTGCCCGAAAGGGAAAGTGGACACAGGTGCTGCATGGCTGTCGTCAGCTCGTGTCGTGAGATGTTGGGTTAAGTCCCGCAACGAGCGCAACCCTTGTCTCTAGTTGCTACGCAAGAGCACTCTAGAGAGACTGCCGGTGACAAACCGGAGGAAGGTGGGGATGACGTCAAGTCCTCATGGCCCTTATGGGTAGGGCTTCACACGTCATACAATGGTGCGTACAGAGGGTTGCCAACCCGCGAGGGGGAGCTAATCCCAGAAAACGCATCGTAGTCCGGATCGTAGTCTGCAACTCGACTACGTGAAGCTGGAATCGCTAGTAATCGCGGATCAGCATGCCGCGGTGAATACGTTCCCGGGTCTTGTACACACCGCCCGTCACACCATGGGAGTGGGTTTTGCCAGAAGTAGTTAGCCTAACCGCAAGGAGGGCGATTACCACGGCAGGGTTCATGACTGGGGTGAAGTCGTAACAAGGTAGCCGTATCGGAAGGTGCGGCTGGATCACCTCCTTTCCAGAGGCTTGTGTCTCAAGCCTAGCGTTCACACTTATCGGTTTGTTTGCTGTTACAGCCAAGGGTCTGTAGCTCAGGTGGTTAGAGCACCGTCTTGATAAGGCGGGGGTCGTAGGTTCAAGTCCTACCAGACCCACCAAGTTATCCGAGGGGGATTAGCTCAGCTGGGAGAGCACCTGCTTTGCAAGCAGGGGGTCGTCGGTTCGATCCCGTCATCCTCCACCATCACCTGGTACCTTGGATTGGTTGTCAAAGGAAAGCGCTTGCTGAGTGCTTTCCTTTGGCATTGCCAAGCGATCTAACGATCGGCTGTTCTTTAACAATATGGGATGTAGTAAAGGTGTCGCGGTGCTTTGATGAGAAGCACAGTTGTATAACGCGATACCGGGTTGTGATTGTATCAACCAAATGTATTTTAAAGTGATCGAAAGATGACTTGGAATACGGCACAAATGCGAGAACTCAACCTGTAGTGAGGGTGTCCTTGAGACACACTTGTTATAGGGTCAAGCGAACAAGTGCATGTGGTGGATGCCTTGGCGATCACAGGCGATGAAGGACGCGGTAGCCTGCGAAAAGCTTCGGGGAGCTGGCAAACGAGCTTTGATCCGGAGATGTCCGAATGGGGAAACCCGGCCCGTATGGGTCATCCCTTGCTGAATACATAGGCAAGGGAAGCGAACGCGGCGAACTGAAACATCTAAGTAGCTGCAGGAACAGAAATCAACCGAGATTCCCAAAGTAGTGGCGAACGAAATGGGAAGAGCCTTGCACTCTTTAGCAGGACTGTTAGCAAAACGGGATGGAAAGCCCGGCCATAGCAGGTGATAGCCCTGTATGCGAAAACAGACTTGTGGAACTAGGTGTGCGACAAGTAGGGCGGGACACGTGAAATCCTGTCTGAAGATGGGGGGACCATCCTCCAAGGCTAAATACTCGTGATCGACCGATAGTGAACCAGTACCGTGAGGGAAAGGCGAAAAGAACCCCGGGAGGGGAGTGAAATAGATCCTGAAACCGCATGCATACAAACAGTCGGAGCCCTTTCGGGGGTGACGGCGTACCTTTTGTATAATGGGTCAGCGACTTACATTCAGTGGCAAGCTTAACCGATTAGGGAAGGCGTAGCGAAAGCGAGTCCGAACAGGGCGTTGAGTCGCTGGGTGTAGACCCGAAACCAGATGATCTATCCATGGCCAGGTTGAAGGTGCGGTAACACGTACTGGAGGACCGAACCCACTAACGTTGAAAAGTTAGGGGATGAGCTGTGGATAGGGGTGAAAGGCTAAACAAATCTGGAAATAGCTGGTTCTCTCCGAAAACTATTTAGGTAGTGCCTCGTGTCTCACCTTCGGGGGTAGAGCACTGTCATGGTTGGGGGGTCTATTGCTGATTACCCCGCCATAGCAAACTCCGAATACCGAAGAGTGCAATCACGGGAGACAGACATCGGGTGCTAACGTCCGGTGTCAAGAGGGAAACAACCCAGACCGCCAGCTAAGGTCCCCAAGATTGGCTAAGTGGGAAACGAAGTGGGAAGGCTAAAACAGTCAGGAGGTTGGCTTAGAAGCAGCCACCCTTTAAAGAAAGCGTAATAGCTCACTGATCGAGTCGTCCTGCGCGGAAGATGTAACGGGGCTAAGCCAGTCACCGAAGCTGCGGACGCACGCAAGTGCGTGGTAGGAGAGCGTTCTGTAAGCCTGTGAAGGTGTCTTGTAAAGGATGCTGGAGGTATCAGAAGTGCGAATGCTGACATGAGTAGCGATAAAGGGGGTGAAAGGCCCCCTCGCCGTAAGCCCAAGGTTTCCTACGCAACGTTCATCGGCGTAGGGTGAGTCGGCCCCTAAGGCGAGGCAGAGATGCGTAGCTGATGGGAAGCAGGTTAATATTCCTGCACCGTCGTATGATGCGATGGGGGGACGGATCGCGGAAGGTTGTCCGGGTGTTGGAAGTCCCGGTCCCTGTAGTGGAGAAGGCGCTTAGGCAAATCCGGGCGCGTAATTCAAGGCTATGGGGCGAGCGGCCTAGTGCTGCGAAGCAATTGGAAGTGGTTCCAAGAAAAGCCTCTAAGCTTCAGTCATACGAGACCGTACCGCAAACCGACACAGGTGGGCGAGATGAGTATTCTAAGGCGCTTGAGAGAACTCGGGAGAAGGAACTCGGCAAATTGGTACCGTAACTTCGGGATAAGGTACGCCCTGGTAGCTTGACTGGCCTGCGCCAGAAGGGTGAAGGGGTTGCAATAAAATGGTGGCTGCGACTGTTTAATAAAAACACAGCACTCTGCAAACACGAAAGTGGACGTATAGGGTGTGACGCCTGCCCGGTGCCGGAAGATTAAATGATGGGGTGCAAGCTCTTGATTGAAGTCCCGGTAAACGGCGGCCGTAACTATAACGGTCCTAAGGTAGCGAAATTCCTTGTCGGGTAAGTTCCGACCTGCACGAATGGCGTAACGATGGCCACACTGTCTCCTCCCGAGACTCAGCGAAGTTGAAGTGTTTGTGATGATGCAATCTCCCCGCGGCTAGACGGAAAGACCCCATGAACCTTTACTGTAGCTTTGCATTGGACTTTGAACCGATCTGTGTAGGATAGGTGGGAGGCTTTGAAGCGTGGACGCTAGTCTACGTGGAGCCGTCCTTGAAATACCACCCTGGTTTGTTTGAGGTTCTAACCTTGGCCCGTGAATCCGGGTCGGGGACAGTGCATGGTAGGCAGTTTGACTGGGGCGGTCTCCTCCCAAAGTGTAACGGAGGAGTTCGAAGGTACGCTTGGTACGGTCGGACATCGTACCTAAAGTGCAATGGCAAAAGCGTGCTTAACTGCGAGACCGACAAGTCGAGCAGGTGCGAAAGCAGGACATAGTGATCCGGTGGTTCTGAATGGAAGGGCCATCGCTCAACGGATAAAAGGTACTCTGGGGATAACAGGCTGATACCGCCCAAGAGTTCATATCGACGGCGGTGTTTGGCACCTCGATGTCGGCTCATCTCATCCTGGGGCTGTAGCCGGTCCCAAGGGTATGGCTGTTCGCCATTTAAAGAGGTACGTGAGCTGGGTTTAAAACGTCGTGAGACAGTTTGGTCCCTATCTGCCGTGGGCGTTGGAATCTTGACGGGGGCTGCTCCTAGTACGAGAGGACCGGAGTGGACGTACCGCTGGTGTACCTGTTGTCTCGCCAGAGGCATCGCAGGGTAGCTATGTACGGAAGAGATAACCGCTGAAAGCATCTAAGCGGGAAACTCGCCTGAAGATGAGGATTCCCTGGAGGCTTGACCTCCTTGAAGGGTCGTTCGAGACCAGGACGTTGATAGGCTGGGTGTGGAAGCGCAGTAATGCGTTAAGCTAACCAGTACTAATTGCCCGTAAGGCTTGATCCTATAACCAGTGTGTTTCACCTGGTGAGCGATCGCCTTGTGCCTCGATACACACAACCAACACTACATCCCGATTCGTGACGCTGTCCCACCCGACAGCGCCACAACCCCTCATGCCTGGTGACCATAGCGAGTTGGAACCACCCCTTCCCATCCCGAACAGGTCCGTGAAACGACTCCGCGCCGATGATAGTGCGGATTACCCGTGTGAAAGTAGGTCATCGCCAGGCTCTTATCCCCAAAACCCCTCGACAGCGAACGCTGCGAGGGGTTTTGTCTTTTCTGCCACCAGTTCGCGTGTCACGGCGCAGCTCCGCCAGGCCGCGCCAGAGCCGCCAGGAGCCGTCTTGCAAAGCCCCTATAGGGTGAGAACGCAGAAATCTAAACTGCGCTTGTGGGAGCGGTCAGGCAGCGCCAGACGCCACGCCGGAACGCCCTCCCGACGCCATCGCAGCACAGCATCCGCAACGGAAAGTGCTTGACAGGAGCGGCGAGGAAGCCCATAATCGATAGTTCTCTGCGGAGAGGTGCCCGAGTGGCTAAAGGGGGCAGACTGTAAATCTGTTGGCTTACGCCTACGCTGGTTCGAATCCAGCCCTCTCCACCAGAATGCAAGACAGCAGCCGGCAACGCCGGTGAAGAAGCAGGAAAGACCCAGGCGGGTGTAGCTCAATGGTAGAGCAGAAGCCTTCCAAGCTTACGACGAGGGTTCGATTCCCTTCACCCGCTCCAGTCGCGCGGTTGCTGTCATAAAGTAGTACGTCTAGTTTCGCCCATGTGGCTCAGTGGTAGAGCACTCCCTTGGTAAGGGAGAGGTCGGCAGTTCGATCCTGCCCATGGGCACCAAATACCACGCACTGGCAATATCGCTACCGAGACAGGAGTCGCGAAATGGCAAAGGAAAAGTTCGAGCGGACCAAGCCGCACGTGAACGTTGGTACGATTGGTCACGTTGACCATGGCAAGACCACGCTGACCGCAGCGATCGCCACGGTGCTGGCAGCGAAGTTCGGTGGTGCGGCCAAGAAGTACGACGAAATCGACGCAGCGCCGGAAGAGAAGGCGCGCGGTATTACCATCAATACCGCCCACGTCGAATACGAGACGGCCAACCGCCACTACGCGCACGTTGACTGCCCGGGCCACGCCGACTACGTGAAGAACATGATCACGGGTGCCGCCCAGATGGACGGCGCGATCCTGGTGTGCTCGGCCGCCGACGGCCCGATGCCGCAGACCCGCGAGCACATCCTGCTGGCCCGTCAGGTTGGCGTGCCGTACATCATCGTGTTCCTGAACAAGTGCGACATGGTGGACGACGCCGAACTGCTCGAGCTGGTCGAGATGGAAGTGCGCGAGCTGCTGAGCAAGTACGAATTCCCCGGCGACGACACCCCGATCATCAAGGGTTCGGCCAAGCTGGCGCTGGAAGGCGACAAGGGCGACCTTGGCGAAGAAGCCATCATGCGCCTGGCCGACGCGCTGGACACCTACATCCCGACGCCGGAGCGTGCCGTTGACGGTACCTTCCTGATGCCGGTGGAAGACGTGTTCTCGATCTCGGGTCGCGGCACCGTGGTGACCGGCCGTATCGAGCGCGGCGTGATCAAGGTCGGCGAGGAAATCGAAATCGTCGGTATCAAGCCGACCGTGAAGACCACCTGCACCGGCGTGGAAATGTTCCGCAAGCTGCTGGACCAGGGCCAGGCTGGCGACAACGTCGGTCTGCTGCTGCGCGGCACCAAGCGTGAAGACGTCGAGCGCGGCCAGGTGCTGTGCAAGCCGGGTTCGATCAAGCCGCACACCCACTTCACCGGCGAGGTGTACATCCTGTCGAAGGACGAAGGCGGCCGTCACACCCCGTTCTTCAACAACTACCGCCCGCAGTTCTACTTCCGTACCACCGACGTGACCGGCTCGATCGAGCTGCCGAAGGACAAGGAAATGGTCATGCCGGGCGACAACGTGTCGATCACCGTCAAGCTGATCGCCCCGATCGCCATGGAAGAAGGCCTGCGCTTCGCCATCCGCGAAGGTGGCCGTACCGTCGGCGCCGGCGTCGTGGCAAAGATCCTCGACTAAGCTGTTCGATAGCGAATGCGGCACCAACCGGCCGCATTCGTTGCCAGAGGGGTTGGCGCAAGCGTCGACCCCGAAGTTGTTTTAGGGGTATAGCTCAACTGGCAGAGCGTCGGTCTCCAAAACCGAAGGTTGGGGGTTCGATTCCCTCTGCCCCTGCCAAATCAATCAGCCGCGTCGCGAGGAACAATCGTGACGCGGCTTAGTCTCGTTTGCGAAACATGGCCAATCCCAATGTTGAAACCGTGAACGCCAGCAGCGGCAAGTGGATGCTTGGCGTCGCGGTGCTGCTGGTGGTTGCGGGCGTCATCGGTTTCTATGCACTGGCACAGCAACCGTCTTATGTACGTGGCGCCGCACTGTTCGGTGGTATTGCACTGGGTATCGTGGTTGCGCTGGTGTCGGCACCGGGCAAGGACTTTATCGGGTTCGCCAAGGAATCGTATCGGGAAGTTCGCAAGGTCGTCTGGCCGACGCGCAAGGAAGCCGGGCAGATGACGGGACTGGTCTTTGTCTTTGTCGTCGTCATGGCCCTGTTCCTGTGGTCGGCGGACAAGCTCATCGAGTGGGTCGTGTTCTCGCTCGTGCTGGGCTGGAAATAAGAGGTAGCACATGACGGATAACGCCCAGCAGGAAACCACCGCGCAAGAATCGCCTTCGTCGAAGAAGCGCTGGTATGTGGTGCATGCCTACTCCGGCATGGAGAAGAGCGTGCAACGCGCGCTGCAGGAGCGCATCGAGCGCGCCGAGATGCAGGACAAGTTTGGCCGCATCCTGGTGCCGTCCGAGGAAGTCGTGGAAATCAAGGGCGGCCACAAGTCGGTCACCGAGCGTCGCTTCTTCCCTGGCTACGTGCTGGTGGAAATGGAAATGACCGACGAGACCTGGCACCTGGTGAAGAACACCAGCAAGGTCACCGGTTTCGTGGGCGGCGCCCGCAATCGTCCGAGCCCGATTTCGCAGCGCGAAGTCGACAAGATCATGACCCAGATGCAGGAAGGGGTCGAGAAGCCGCGTCCCAAGACGCTGTTCGAAGTGGGCGAAATGGTGCGCGTCAAGGACGGCCCGTTCACCGACTTCAACGGCAACGTGGAAGAAGTGAACTACGAGAAGTCGCGCCTGCGCGTCTCGGTCACCATCTTCGGACGTGCCACGCCGGTCGAGCTCGAGTTCGGCCAGGTCGAGAAGGTTTAAGGAATTTGCCTGTTGTCGGTCGAAAGGCAGGCAACCGGCAACGGCAGCGCCCCACGGCGTTGCCAAAGAGGAGCGTGAGGCCGTGCCACCGGTGCGGCGACAGCGCGTTACGACTCAACAGGATCGTCTTCCCCGAGTGGAGCGGTCCGGATTGGAGTAGAGATGGCCAAGAAGATCATTGGCTTTATCAAGCTGCAGATTCCGGCTGGTAAGGCAAATCCCTCCCCGCCCGTTGGTCCCGCACTGGGTCAGCGTGGTCTGAACATCATGGAGTTCTGCAAGGCGTTCAACGCCCAGACCCAGGGTATGGAACCCGGTCTGCCGGTGCCGGTGGTGATTACCGCCTTCGCCGACAAGAGCTTCACCTTCGTGATGAAGTCGCCGCCGGCGACCGTGCTGATCAAGAAGGCAGCCGGCATCACCAAGGGTTCGCCGAAGCCCCACACCGACAAGGTTGGCAAGATCACCCGTGCCCAGGCTGAAGAAATCGCCAAGGCCAAGAACGCTGACCTGACCGCCGCCGACCTGGACGCCGCCGTGCGTACCATCGCCGGTTCGGCTCGTTCGATGGGCATCACCGTGGAGGGTCTGTAAATGGCTAAGGTTTCCAAGCGCGTCGCCGCCAACAAGGCGAAGATCGAGCGTACCAAGTTCTACCCGATCGACGAGGCCCTGGGCCTGGTGAAGGGCTGCGCCTCGGCGAAGTTCGACGAGTCGATCGACGTGGCCGTGCAACTGGGCATCGACGCCAAGAAGTCGGACCAGGTGGTGCGTGGTTCGGTGGTGCTGCCCGCCGGTACCGGCAAGTCGGTGCGCGTGGCCGTGTTCGCCCAGGGCGACAAGGCCGAGGCCGCCAAGGCCGCCGGTGCCGACATCGTCGGCATGGAAGACCTGGCTGAGCAAGTCAAGGCCGGCAACCTGAACTTCGACGTCGTGATCGCTTCGCCGGACACGATGCGTATCGTCGGTACGCTGGGCCAGATCCTGGGCCCGCGCGGCCTGATGCCGAACCCGAAGGTCGGTACCGTGACCCCCGACGTGGCCCAGGCGGTGAAGAACGCCAAGGCCGGTCAGGTCCAGTTCCGTGTCGACAAGGCCGGTATCATCCACGCCACCATCGGCCGCCGTTCGTTCGAAGACGCCGCGCTGAAGAGCAACCTGTCGGCACTGCTGGACGCGCTGGTCAAGGCCAAGCCGGCCACCAGCAAGGGCGTGTACCTGCGCAAGATCGCCGTTTCGTCGACCATGGGCGTCGGCGTGCGTGTCGACCAGGCTACGCTGGCAGCCTGAGCTGACGGCAAGTTGCTGACCGGAACCCGATAACACCGGTCGGCAAGAAAGAATTGAAGATCCTGGCCCATGGCGAGGATCGTCTCCGGACCGCAAGGAAAGGAGCAAGGCTTTGGGCAGTGGTGCCCGCCTGATGCGCAAGTATCGGCAGGCACCGCTGGTTATCAAAGACCGCTGGTGTCCTTGTCCGCGGCAGTGTTGCGGAAAGGGCTTAATCGGTCGGAACGTGCGCAAAGGCTTCCAAGCCTGAGCGACGTCTTCCGGCCAGCCAGCGCAGATGGCGCACCCGAAGGGATTGAAGCAACCGGGCACTGATCCGGATGATTCGGGCCAATCGGACGCCGTTCGTTTGTGCTGACGTGAAGGCTCCGGTATTGCCGGAGACCCAGCGTCATTTTGGAGCTTAACCGTGCCACTCAATATTGAAGATAAGAAGGCCGTCGTTGCTGAGGTCTCGGCGCAAGTCGCCAAGGCCCAGACCATCGTCGTCGCCGAATATCGCGGCATTGCGGTTGGCGATCTGACCAAGCTGCGTGCTACCGCTCGCCAGCAAGGCGTGTACCTGCGCGTTCTGAAGAACACGCTGGCCCGCCGTGCCGTCGAAGGTACGCCGTTTGCAGGCCTCGCAGAGCAGATGACCGGTCCGCTGATCTACGGTATTTCCGAAGATGCAGTGGCCTCGGCCAAGGTTCTGAACGACTTCGCCAAGACCAACGACAAGCTGGTCCTGCGCGCCGGGTCGTATGACGGCAAGGTTCTCGACGCTGCCGCCGTGAAGGCGCTGGCCTCGATCCCGAGCCGCGACGAACTGATTGCTCAGCTGCTGGGCGTGATGCAGGCACCGGTGTCGGGCTTCGCCCGTCTGCTGGCTGCTCTGGCCGCCAAGAAGGCAGAAGGCGCTCCCGCGGAAGCGGAAGCTGCCGGCGCCTAAGGCAATCCAGGCCGCGCATCGCAAGATCGCATTACCGATACCGAATCAAATCTAGTAGGAGTATTTCAAATGGCAATCACCAAAGACGACATCCTGGAAGCCGTTGGCGCGATGTCCGTGATGGAACTGAACGACCTGGTCAAGGCGTTCGAAGAGAAGTTTGGCGTGTCGGCCGCTGCCATGGCCGTGGCTGCTGCTCCGGGCGCTGCCGGTGCCGCTGCTGCCGAAGAGCAGACCGAATTCAACGTGATCCTGGCCGAAGTCGGCGCCAACAAGGTCGGCGTGATTAAGGCTGTTCGCGAAATCACCGGCCTGGGCCTGAAGGAAGCCAAGGACCTGGTCGATGGCGCACCGAAGCCCGTCAAGGAAGGCGTGGACAAGGCTGCTGCTGCCGAAGCCAAGAAGAAGCTGGAAGACGCCGGCGCCAAGGTCGACGTCAAGTAATGCTGTACTCGCGTGCCCGTGCGGCACGCGAATGGGGCTGGCAAAGGGAAATTCCCGGCGCCAGCCTTTTTGCGCTTGTGCGATTGTGTTTTAGTCGCCACTCCGCACAGCGATAACGCAGTAAAAGTGATGTTTGCGATTCGCGGCGAGGATCGATTTGCCGGCGATTCAGCAGAGGCCAAACATCAGTGGCACACTAAGTGGTTGCTGCTGATGTTTGTCTTCTGAACCGACTGCAGAAGACAAGTTTGGTCGGGTGTCCCCCGGGCGAGTACAGGCGTTGCGCTGAAGCGACGACCACACCGCCCGCAGCGTGCGGACACCGTCAGCCAGAGGTTGGTAGCGGCCAACCGCCAAATCCCCTCCCAGTCGCTGAACACCTCAGGTCCGGCCAGGTCCAGCCAGCCCTGCGATGATTCGGAGATCCCATGGCGTACAGCTTCACCGAAAAGAAGCGCATTCGCAAAAGCTTTGCGAAGCGCGCGACGGTACATCAGGTTCCATTCCTGCTTGCCACCCAGATTGAATCCTACACCCAGTTCTTGCAAGCGGATACGCCGCCCGCACGTCGCAAGACCGAAGGCCTCCAGGCCGCTTTCAACGCAATTTTCCCGATCTCCTCGCATAACGGGCTCGCCCGTATGGAGTTCGTCTCGTATCACCTGTCCAACCCGCCGTTCGACGTCAAGGAATGCCAGCAGCGTGGCCTGACGTTCCATTCGGCGTTGCGCGCCAAGGTTCGCCTGATCATCAACGATCGCGAGAACCCGGGCAAGGTCAAGGAAGTGAAGGAGCAGGAAGTCTACATGGGTGAGATTCCGCTCATGACTTCCACGGGTTCGTTTGTCATCAACGGCACCGAGCGTGTCATCGTCTCGCAGCTGCACCGCTCGCCGGGCGTGTTCTTCGAGCACGACAAGGGCAAGACCCACAGCTCGGGCAAGCTGCTGTTCTCGGCACGCATCATCCCCTACCGCGGTTCGTGGCTGGACTTCGAATTCGATCCGAAGGACATCCTGTACTTCCGCGTCGACCGCCGCCGCAAGATGCCGGTGACGATCCTGCTGAAGTCGATCGGCCTGACCCCGGAACAGATCCTGGCGCACTTCTTCGTGTTCGACAACTTCACGCTGCAGTCGGAAGGCGCGCAGCTGGAGTTCGTGCCCGAGCGCCTGCGCGGTGAAGTCGCGCGCTTCGACATCGCCGACAAGAACGGCCGCGTGGTGGTCGAGAAGGACAAGCGGATCAACGCCAAGCACATCCGCGACCTGGATTCGGCCGGCACCAAGCTGATCAGCGTGCCGGAAGACTACCTGCTGGGCCGCGTGCTGGCCAAGAACATCATCGACCCGGATACCGGCGAGGTGATCGCCAACGCCAACGACGAGCTGACCGAAGCGCTGCTGGAAAACCTGCGCGAAGCCGGCGTCAAGCAGATCCAGACCCTGTACACCAACGACCTGGACCAGGGCCCGTACATGTCGCAGACCCTGCGCGTGGACGAGACCGCCGACCAGACTGCCGCGCGCATCGCGATCTACCGCATGATGCGCCCGGGCGAGCCGCCGACCGAAGAAGCGGTGGAAGCGCTGTTCCAGCGCCTGTTCTACAGCGAAGAGTCGTACGACCTGTCGCGCGTGGGCCGCATGAAGGTCAACAGCCGCCTGGGCCGCCCCAGCGGCGAAGGCGCCATGGTGCTGCAGGACGAGGACATCCTCGAGACCATCAAGATCCTGGTCAACCTGCGCAACGGCAAGGGCGAGGTCGATGACATCGACCACCTGGGCAACCGTCGCGTGCGTTGCGTCGGCGAACTGGCCGAGAACCAGTTCCGCGCCGGCCTGTCGCGCGTCGAGCGCGCCGTCAAGGAACGTCTGGGCCAAGCCGAGACCGAGAACCTGATGCCGCACGACCTGATCAACTCGAAGCCGATCTCGTCGGCGATCCGCGAGTTCTTCGGTTCGTCGCAGCTGTCGCAGTTCATGGACCAGACCAACCCGCTGTCGGAGATCACGCACAAGCGCCGTGTCTCCGCACTGGGCCCGGGCGGCCTGACGCGCGAGCGCGCCGGCTTTGAAGTGCGCGACGTGCACCCGACCCACTACGGCCGCGTGTGCCCGATCGAAACGCCGGAAGGTCCGAACATTGGTCTGATCAACTCGCTGGCACTGTATGCCCGCCTGAACGAATACGGCTTCCTGGAAACGCCGTACCGCAAGGTGGTCGACAGCAAGCTGACCGACCAGGTCGACTACTTGTCCGCGATCGAGGAAGGCAAGTATGTGGTGGCGCAGGCCAACGCGACCGTCGATGCCGACGGCAACCTGACCGACGAACTGGTGTCGGCGCGCGAAGGCTCCGAGCGTGAAACCCGTATGGTGACGCCGGACCGCGTGCAGTACATCGACGTGGCGCCGTCGCAGATCGTGTCGGCCGCTGCCTCGCTGGTGCCGTTCCTGGAACACGATGACGCGAACCGTGCACTGATGGGCGCGAACATGCAGCGCCAGGCCGTGCCTTGCCTGCGTCCGGACAAGCCGCTGGTCGGCACCGGCATCGAGCGCACGGTTGCGGTCGACTCGGGCACCGCCGTGCAGGCCATGCGTGGCGGCGTGGTCGACTACGTCGACGCGATGCGTATCGTGATCCGCGTGAACGACGACGAAGCCGTGGCCGGTGAAGTCGGCGTGGACATCTACAACCTGATCAAGTACACGCGCTCGAACCAGAACACCAACATCAACCAGCGTCCGATGGTCAAGGTGGGCGACCACGTGGCCCGCGGCGACGTCATCGCCGACGGCGCCTCGACCGACCTGGGCGAGCTGGCGCTGGGCCAGAACATGCTGGTGGCGTTCATGCCGTGGAACGGCTACAACTTCGAGGACTCGATCCTGATCTCGGAGCGTGTGGTGGCCGAAGACCGCTATACCTCGATCCACATCGAGGAACTGTCGGTCGTTGCCCGCGACACCAAGCTGGGACCTGAGGAAATCACGCGCGATATCTCGAACCTGGCCGAAGCCCAGCTGGCGCGCCTGGACGAGTCGGGCATCACCTACATCGGTGCCGAGGTCGAAGCCGGCGACGTGCTGGTGGGCAAGGTCACGCCGAAGGGCGAGACCCAGCTGACGCCGGAAGAAAAGCTGCTGCGCGCGATCTTCGGCGAGAAGGCATCGGACGTGAAGGACACCTCGCTGCGCGTGCCGTCGGGCATGAGCGGCATCGTGATCGACGTCCAGGTCTTCACCCGCGAAGGCGTGACCCGCGACAAGCGCGCCCAGTCGATCATCGACGATGAGCTGAAGCGCTACCGCCTCGACCTGAACGACCAGCTGCGTATCGTGGAAGGCGATGCCTTCCAGCGTCTGGAGCGCCTGCTGGTCGACAAGACCGTCAACGGCGGTCCGAAGAAGCTGGCCAAGGGTGCCAAGATCACCAAGGAGTACCTGGCGGACATCGACAAGTACCACTGGTTCGATATCCGTCCGGCCGACGAGGAACTGGCTGCGCAGCTGGAAGCCGTCAAGGAAGCCATCGAGCAGAAGCGCCACGAGTTCGACCTGGCCTTCGAAGAGAAGCGCAAGAAGCTGACGCAGGGCGACGAACTGCCGCCGGGCGTGATCAAGATGGTCAAGGTCTACCTGGCCGTCAAGCGCCGCCTGCAGCCTGGCGACAAGATGGCCGGCCGTCACGGCAACAAGGGTGTGGTGTCGAAGATCGTGCCGATCGAAGACATGCCGTACATGGCGGACGGTACCCCGGCCGACATCGTGCTGAACCCGCTGGGCGTGCCGTCGCGGATGAACGTGGGCCAGATCCTCGAAACCCACCTGGGCTGGGCCGCGCGCGGCCTGGGCCAGCGCATCGGCGACATGCTCAAGGCGCAAGCCAAGGCGCAGGAACTGCGCGCGCTGCTCTCGCAGATCTACAACGAGAGCGGCAAGCCGGAAGACCTGGACAGCCTGTCGGACGCCGAAGTGCTGGAACTGGCGAACAACCTGAAGAAGGGCGTGCCGTTTGCGACCCCGGTGTTCGACGGTGCCCACGAGGACGAAATCCGCCGCATGCTGGACCTGGCCTACCCGGACGACGTCGCCCGCGAAAAGGGCCTGACGGCTTCCAAGCAGCAGGTCACGCTGTTCGACGGCCGCACCGGCGAAGCGTTCGAGCGTCCGGTCACGCTGGGTGTGATGCACATGCTGAAGCTGCACCACCTGGTCGACGACAAGATGCACGCGCGTTCCACCGGCCCGTACTCGCTGGTGACGCAGCAACCGCTGGGCGGCAAGGCCCAGTTCGGTGGCCAGCGTTTCGGTGAGATGGAAGTGTGGGCACTGGAAGCCTACGGCGCGTCGTACGTGCTGCAGGAAATGCTGACGGTCAAGTCCGATGACGTGAACGGCCGTACCAAGGTGTACGAGAACATCGTCAAGGGCGAGCACTCGATCGACGCCGGCATGCCGGAATCGTTCAACGTGCTGGTGAAGGAAATCCGCTCGCTGGGTATCGACATCGACCTCGATCGCTACTGATCGAGCCGATGCGGGTGCCGGCCGCGGCCGGCACTCACCAGCGCAGGATTTCCCACAGAATGAATGCCCCTGGACCGGACAGACTCCGGCACGGGGGCGAAACAAGGAGTTGCAATGAAAGCATTGCTCGATCTCTTTAAGCAGGTACAGCAGGAAGAGCAGTTCGACGCGATCAAGATCGGCCTAGCCTCGCCCGAGAAGATCCGTTCGTGGTCGTACGGCGAAGTGAAGAAGCCGGAAACGATCAACTACCGTACGTTCAAGCCGGAACGCGACGGCCTGTTCTGCGCCAAGATCTTTGGCCCGATCAAGGACTACGAGTGCCTGTGCGGCAAGTACAAGCGCCTGAAGCACCGTGGCGTGATCTGCGAGAAGTGCGGCGTTGAAGTGACGCTGGCCAAGGTGCGCCGCGAGCGCATGGGCCATATCGAACTGGCCGCGCCGACCGCGCACATCTGGTTCCTGAAGTCGCTGCCGTCGCGCCTGGGCATGGTCCTGGACATGACGCTGCGCGACATCGAGCGCGTGCTGTACTTCGAAGCCTTCGTGGTGATTGAACCCGGCATGACCCCGCTCAAGAAGAGCCAGATCATGTCGGAAGACGACTACCTGGCGAAGTGCGACGAGTACGGCGAGGGCGAGTTCGTCGCCATGATGGGTGCCGAGGGCATCCGTGAACTGCTGCGCGGCATCGACATCGAGAAGCAGATCGAACAGATCCGCGCCGAGCTGCAGGCCACCGGTTCCGAAGCCAAGATCAAGAAGTTTGCCAAGCGCCTGAAGGTGCTCGAGGCCTTCCAGCGTTCGGGCATCAAGCCCGAGTGGATGATCCTCGAGGTGCTGCCGGTGCTGCCGCCCGAGCTGCGCCCGCTGGTGCCGCTGGATGGCGGCCGCTTCGCGACCTCGGACCTGAACGACCTGTATCGCCGCGTCATCAACCGTAACAACCGCCTGAAGCGCCTGCTGGAGCTGAAGGCCCCTGAGATCATCGTGCGCAACGAAAAGCGCATGCTGCAGGAAGCGGTTGACTCGCTGCTGGACAACGGCCGTCGCGGCAAGGCGATGACCGGCGCCAACAAGCGTCCGCTGAAGTCCCTGGCCGAAATGATCAAGGGCAAGGGCGGCCGTTTCCGTCAGAACCTGCTGGGCAAGCGCGTCGACTACTCGGGCCGTTCGGTCATCGTGGTCGGCCCGACGCTCAAGCTGCACCAGTGCGGCCTGCCCAAGCTGATGGCGCTCGAGCTGTTCAAGCCGTTCATCTTCCACAAGCTGGAAACGATGGGCATCGCCACCACCATCAAGGCGGCGAAGAAGGAAGTCGAAAGCCAGACCCCGGTGGTGTGGGACATCCTCGAAGAGGTGATCCGCGAGCACCCGGTGATGCTGAACCGCGCGCCGACGCTGCACCGCCTGGGCATCCAGGCGTTCGAGCCGGTGCTGATCGAAGGCAAGGCGATCCAGCTGCACCCGCTGGTCTGCGCGGCGTTCAACGCCGACTTCGACGGTGACCAGATGGCCGTCCACGTGCCGCTGTCGCTGGAAGCGCAGATGGAAGCCCGCACCCTGATGCTGGCCTCCAACAACGTGCTGTTCCCGGCCAACGGCGATCCGTCGATCGTGCCGTCGCAGGACGTGGTGCTGGGCCTGTACTACACCACCCGCGACAAGATCAACGGCAAGGGCGAGGGCATGACCTTCGCCGACATCAGCGAAGTGATCCGCGCCTACGAGAACAAGGAAGTCGAGCTGGCTTCGCGCGTGAACGTGCGTATCACCGAGTATGAGCTGGTCGACAAGGATGCCGAGGGCGACGCGCGTTTCGCGCCCAAGATCACGCTGCAGGCCACCACGGTCGGCCGCGCGATCCTGTCCGAGATCCTGCCGAAGGGCCTGCCGTTCTCGGTGCTGAACAAGCCCCTGAAGAAGAAGGAAATCTCGCGCCTGATCAACACGGCGTTCCGCCGCTGCGGCCTGCGCGAGACCGTGATCTTCGCCGACAAGCTGCTGCAGTCGGGCTTCCGCCTGGCCACGCGCGCCGGTATCTCGATCGCGATCGACGACATGCTGGTGCCGCCGGCCAAGGAAAAGATCATCGCCGAGGCCTCGGCCAAGGTGA
The DNA here is from genome assembly GCF_020618415.1 of Cupriavidus sp. MP-37. Classification (NCBI taxonomy): domain Bacteria; kingdom Pseudomonadati; phylum Pseudomonadota; class Betaproteobacteria; order Burkholderiales; family Burkholderiaceae; genus Cupriavidus; species Cupriavidus sp. MP-37. The sequence goes on from NZ_CP085344.1 coordinate 501,030, forward strand.
AGGAATACGACAAGCAGTACATGTCGGGCCTGGTGACCGACCAGGAACGCTACAACAACGTCGTGGACATCTGGGGCGCCGCCGGCGACCAGGTGGGCAAGGCGATGATGGAGCAGCTGCAGCACGAGGACGTGGTCGACCGCGAAGGCAAGACCGTGAAGCAGGAGTCGTTCAACTCCATCTACATGATGGCCGACTCGGGCGCACGGGGTTCCGCCGCGCAGATCCGCCAGCTGGCCGGCATGCGTGGCCTGATGGCCAAGCCGGATGGCTCGATCATTGAAACGCCGATTACGGCGAACTTCCGTGAAGGCCTGAACGTTCTGCAGTACTTCATCTCGACCCACGGCGCCCGTAAGGGCCTGGCCGATACGGCACTGAAGACCGCGAACTCGGGTTACCTGACCCGTCGTCTGGTCGACGTGACGCAGGATCTGGTCGTGGTCGAAGACGATTGCGGCACCTCCAACGGCGTGGCCATGAAGGCCCTGGTCGAAGGCGGTGAAGTGATCGAAGCCCTGCGCGACCGTATCCTCGGCCGCGTCACCGTGGCCGACGTGGTCAACCCGGAAACCCAGGAAACCGCGATCGAAGCCGGCACGCTGCTGGACGAAGACCTGGTCGAGCTGATCGACAATATCGGCGTCGACGAAGTCAAGGTCCGCACCCCGCTGTCGTGCGACACGCGCTACGGCCTGTGTGCCAAGTGCTACGGCCGCGACCTGGGCCGCGGCGTGCTGGTGAACTCGGGCGAAGCGGTGGGCGTGATTGCCGCGCAGTCGATCGGTGAGCCGGGCACGCAGCTGACCATGCGTACCTTCCACATCGGTGGTGCGGCATCGCGTGCGGCAGTGGCCTCGAGCGTGGAAGCGAAGGCGACCGGTACGGTGCGCTTCACCGCGACCATGCGCTACGTGACCAACGCCAAGGGCGAACTGATCGTGATCTCGCGTTCGGGCGAGGCACTGATCACCGACGACCACGGCCGCGAGCGCGAGCGCCACAAGATCCCGTACGGCGCGACGCTGCTGGTGCAGGACGGCCAGTCGATCAAGGCCGGCACGCAACTGGCCACGTGGGACGCGCTGACGCGCCCGATCGTTTCCGAGTACTCGGGCACGATCAAGTTCGAGAACGTCGAAGAAGGCGTGACCGTCGCCAAGCAGATGGACGAGGTGACGGGCCTGTCGACCCTGGTGGTGATCGACGCCAAGCGCCGCACGGCCGCAACCAAGGGCATTCGCCCGCAGGTGAAGCTGCTCGACGCCAACGGCCAGGAAGTGAAGATCCCGGGCACGGACCACTCCGTGACCATCGGCTTCCAGGTCGGCGCGCTGATTACCGTGAAGGACGGCCAGCAGGTGCACGTGGGTGAAGTGCTCGCGCGTATCCCGACCGAATCGCAGAAGACCCGCGACATTACCGGTGGTCTGCCGCGCGTGGCCGAGCTGTTCGAAGCGCGTTCGCCGAAGGACGCCGCCGTGCTGGCGGAAGTCACCGGCACGACCTCGTTCGGCAAGGACACCAAGGGCAAGCAGCGCCTGGTCATCACCGACCTGGACGGCAATGCCCACGAGTTCCTGATCGCGAAGGAAAAGCAGGTGCTGGTGCACGACGGCCAGGTGGTGAACAAGGGCGAAATGATCGTGGAAGGTCCGGCGGATCCGCACGACATCCTGCGCCTGAAGGGCATCGAAGAGCTGGCGCACTACATCGTCGACGAAGTCCAGGACGTGTACCGTCTGCAGGGCGTGAAGATCAACGACAAGCACATCGAGGTGATCGTTCGCCAGATGCTGCGCCGTGTTCAGATCGTCGATGTGGGCGACACCAAGTTCATCCCGGGTGAACAGGTGGAGCGTTCGGAACTGCTCGACGAGAACGACCGCGTGATCGCCGAAGGCAAGCGTCCGGCGACCTACGAGAACCTGCTGCTGGGTATTACCAAGGCGTCGCTGTCGACCGACAGCTTCATCTCGGCGGCATCGTTCCAGGAAACCACGCGCGTGCTGACCGAAGCCGCGATCATGGGCAAGACCGACGACCTGCGTGGCCTGAAGGAAAACGTGATCGTCGGCCGTCTGATCCCGGCCGGTACCGGCCTGGCCTACCACCGCGCCCGCAAGGCGCGCGAGGCCTCCGAGCGCGAACGCGCCCAGGCGATCGCCGAAGAAGAGCAGTCGCTCTTCATCGAGCCGCCGGTGGTGCAGGCGACCGAGGGCGAAGGCGACAACGCCTGATCCCGTTGCAGTAATGACCGCCGCAAGGCGGAGCAAAGCCCGGCTGATCCAGCCGGGCTTTTTTTTCGTCCGCGCGCGGCGCGGCCTTTCGTGAGAAACATCGGAGAGTTTGCCGCGCAGGCGCGGCGGCAGGCCCCCTTAGTGGTAAGGTTACGGCTTTTCCGGCTCCAGCATTTCCGTTGTCCATGTCGCAAGCACTGGCGATCCTCAAGGATGTCTTCGGCTACCACGCCTTCCGCGGGCGCCAGGCCGAGATCATCGACCACGTCGCCGCGGGCGGCGATTGCCTGGTGCTGATGCCGACCGGCGGCGGCAAGTCGCTGTGCTACCAGATTCCGGCGCTGCTGCGCCAGCGCGCCGGCGATGGCGTCGGCATCGTGGTGTCGCCGCTGATCGCGCTGATGCAGGACCAGGTCGCGGCACTGACCGAGGCCGGCGTGCGCGCCGCGGTGCTGAACTCGACGCTGACCGGCGCCGAGGCCTCCGCGGTCGAGCGCGACCTGCTCGCCGGGCGCATCGAGATCCTCTACGTGGCGCCGGAACGGCTGATGACGCCGCGCTTCCTTGACCTGCTGGAGCGCACCCGCGTCGGCCTGTTCGCGATCGACGAAGCCCACTGCGTGTCGCAGTGGGGCCACGACTTCCGGCCCGAGTACATCCAGCTGTCGGTGCTGCACGAGCGCTTCCCGTACGTGCCGCGCATCGCGCTGACCGCGACCGCCGACGCGCTGACGCGCGACGAGATCGTCGAGCGGCTGGCGTTGCACGACGCGCGCATCTTCATTTCCAGTTTCGACCGGCCCAACATCCGCTACCGCATCGTCGAGAAGGACAATGCGCGCCAGCAGCTGCTGGCCTTTATCAAGGCCGAACATACCGCGGCCGATGGCAGCCACGACAGCGGCATCGTCTATTGCCTGTCGCGCAAGAAGGTCGAGGACACCGCGCAGTGGCTGAGCGGCCAGGGCATCAACGCGCTCGCCTACCATGCCGGCATGGACGCCCAGGTGCGGCAGCACCACCAGGCGCGCTTCCGCGAAGAGGAAGGGCTGGTGATGGTGGCGACGATCGCCTTCGGCATGGGCATCGACAAGCCCGACGTGCGCTTTGTCGCCCACCTGGACCTGCCCAAGAGCATGGAGGGCTATTACCAGGAAACCGGCCGCGCCGGCCGCGACGGGCTGCCTGCCAATGCCTGGATGGCCTACGGCCTGGGCGACGTGGTGCAGCAGAAGCGCATGATCGACGAATCGGAGGCGGACGAGGCCTTCAAGCGCGTGTCGTCGTCCAAGCTCGATGCGCTGCTCGGCCTGTGCGAAACCGCGGGCTGCCGGCGCGTGCGCATCCTGGCGTATTTCAACGAAGCCAGCGAACCCTGCGGCAACTGCGATACCTGCCTCGAGCCGCCCGCCACGTGGGACGGCACGCGCGAGGCGCAGATGGCGCTGTCGTGCGTCTACCGGACCGCGCAGGCCAGCCGCGTGCACTTTGGCGCCACCCACCTGATCGACGTGCTGCGCGGCAATGCCTCGGAGAAGATCCGCCAGTGGGGCCACGACCAGGTGTCGACCTTCGGCATCGGCAAGGACCGCTCGGTGCACGAGTGGCACACGGTGTTCCGCCAGCTGATCGCACAGGGCTTGCTGACCATCGACCATGGCGGCCATGGCGCGCTGCTGCTGGGCGAGGACGCCCGCGCGGTGCTCAAGGGCGAACGCCAGATCATCCTGCGCCGCCAGGCCACCCGGCCCGGCAAGTCGGGCGAGCGCGCCGCGCGCGGCACGCGCCCCGACCATACCGCCGACATGGACGCCGACACCCTGGCCAACTGGGAGGCGCTGCGGCGCTGGCGCACCGAGGCCGCGCGCGAGCATGGCGTGCCGGCCTATGTCATCTTCCACGACGCCACCCTGGCCGAGCTGGCCCGGACCGCGCCGGACTCGCTGTCCGCCATGCAGGGCATCCCCGGCATTGGCGCCTCCAAGCTGGAGCGCTACGGGCAGTCGATCCTGGCGGCGTTGCGCGCGGTCTGACCCACGCGGGGTGCCGCCCCTGTTGCAGGCAGGCAGGTGGGCAGGCGAGGTATACGGCTTGACGGTATACGATTCCGCTGCTAGGATGCCAGATTCGAGTTTTTGGCTTTGGATTTCGCTCGCCCGTCGGATAAGTGGCCTTCAGGCCGCTGCCGGCAAGCCTACCGGACTGGGTTTCCAGGGACGGGTGGCGGCAGACGCGGGATCCGGGTGCCGGCTCGCGCTCTTTGGCATGCTGTTACCGCACAGTCCCGTCTGCAGAGCGCCCGCTCACCTCTCCCGTCCAAAACCCGTAGTTGCCTCTCCCGCCTGGCGCATGCCGGCACGAGGGGCGTTTTTCGTAAAACCAAGCTGGATTGAACAATGCCAACTATCAACCAACTGGTTCGCAAGCCGCGCGTCTCGGAAGTCGTCAAGAGCAAGAGCCCGGCGCTTGAGAACTGCCCCCAGCGCCGTGGCGTGTGCACCCGTGTGTACACCACGACGCCGAAGAAGCCGAACTCGGCACTGCGTAAGGTCGCCAAGGTGCGCCTGACCAACGGTTTCGAAGTCATTTCGTACATCGGCGGTGAAGGCCACAACCTGCAGGAACACTCGGTCGTGCTGATCCGCGGCGGCCGTGTGAAGGATCTGCCGGGTGTGCGTTACCACATCGTCCGTGGTTCGCTGGACCTGCAAGGCGTGAAGGACCGCAAGCAGGCCCGTTCGAAGTACGGCGCGAAGCGTCCGAAGGCCGCCTAAGTTCCGGCAGCCTGGGCCCGCAAGGCCCGAAGCAACAGACGATAGCCTGTGGCGCGAGTCATGGTGCTGTCACCAGGCGGCGGTACAACGGAGCGCCTTTTTGGCAACCGTGCCGTCGAGTAAGTGGTCACCCGGCGAATTTGCTGTCTTTGCATGCAAGCTAGTTGGTGGCCGGAGAGCGGGAAACTCTGACCGCGCTCTCAACTGAATCTAAAGGAAAGAAGATGCCACGTCGTCGTGAAGTCCCGAAGCGGGACGTTCTGCCTGATCCGAAGTTCGGCAACGTTGAAGTTGCCAAGTTCATGAACGTGCTGATGCTGGACGGCAAGAAGTCGGTTGCCGAACGCATCGTGTACGGCGCGTTCGACCAGATCGAAAAGAAGGCAGGCAAGGCCCCCATCGAAGTGTTCTCCGTTGCCATCAACAACGTGAAGCCGGTGGTGGAAGTGAAGAGCCGTCGCGTGGGCGGCGCCAACTATCAGGTTCCGGTCGAAGTCCGTCCGTCGCGTCGTTTGGCATTGGCGATGCGCTGGCTGCGTGAGGCCGCGAAGAAACGCAGCGAGAAGTCGATGGCGCTGCGCCTGGCAGGTGAGCTGCTGGAAGCTGCTGAAGGCCGTGGCGGCGCGATGAAGAAGCGCGACGAAGTGCACCGCATGGCCGAAGCCAACAAGGCGTTCTCGCACTTCCGCTTCTAAAGCGAGCGAAAACATTGTTGGTTGCCGGGCGGGCTGTGTTTTTACACATCTCGCCCGTTTGTGTTAGGGGCGCGGGCCATGAGATGCCGGCGCCTCACGGACGAATAGAGGATTAAAGTGGCTCGTAAGACTCCCATCGAGCGTTACCGCAACATCGGTATTTCGGCTCACATTGACGCGGGTAAAACCACCACGACCGAGCGCATCCTGTTCTACACCGGTGTGAACCACAAGATCGGTGAAGTGCACGACGGCGCCGCCACCATGGACTGGATGGAGCAGGAGCAGGAGCGTGGTATTACCATCACCTCCGCTGCCACCACCGCCTTCTGGAAGGGCATGGCCGGCAACTACCCCGAGCACCGCTTCAACATCATCGACACCCCGGGCCACGTGGACTTCACCATCGAGGTGGAGCGTTCCATGCGCGTGCTGGACGGCGCCTGCATGGTGTACTGCGCCGTGGGTGGCGTGCAGCCGCAGTCCGAAACCGTGTGGCGTCAGGCCAACAAGTACGGCGTGCCGCGTCTGGCGTTCGTCAACAAGATGGACCGTACCGGCGCCAACTTCTTCAAGGTCTACGACCAGCTGAAGACTCGCCTGAAGGCCAACCCGGTGCCCGTGGTGGTGCCGATCGGCGCGGAAGACGGCTTCCAGGGCGTCATCGACCTGCTGGAAATGAAGGCGATCATCTGGGACGAGGCCAGCCAGGGCGTGAAGTTCGAGTACAAGGACATCCCGGCCGAGCTGCAAGCCACCGCTGACGAATGGCGCGAGAAGATGGTCGAGTCCGCCGCCGAAGCCAGCGAAGAGCTGATGGAAAAGTACCTGGGCGGCGAAGAGCTGACCCGCGACGAGATCGTCAAGGCACTGCGTGACCGTACCATCGCCTGCGAAATCCAGCCGATGCTGTGCGGCACCGCGTTCAAGAACAAGGGCGTGCAGCGCATGCTCGACGCCGTGATCGACTTCCTGCCGTCGCCGGTCGATATCCCGCCGGTCAAGGGCGTGGACGAAAGCGACGACGAGAAGAAGCTCGAGCGCAAGGCTGACGACAACGAGAAGTTCTCGGCGCTGGCGTTCAAGATCATGACCGACCCGTTCGTCGGCCAGCTGATCTTCTTCCGCGTGTACTCGGGCAAGGTCAATTCGGGCGACACCGTGTACAACCCGGTGAAGCAGAAGAAGGAGCGTCTGGGCCGTATTCTGCAGATGCACGCCAACCAGCGCGAAGAAATCAAGGAAGTGCTGGCCGGCGACATCGCCGCCGCGGTGGGCCTGAAGGACGCCACCACCGGCGATACGCTGTGCGATCCGGCGGCCCCGATCGTGCTCGAGCGCATGGTGTTCCCGGAGCCGGTGATTTCGCAGGCGGTCGAGCCGAAGACCAAGGCCGACCAGGAAAAGATGGGCATCGCCCTGAACCGCCTGGCCGCCGAAGATCCGTCGTTCCGCGTGCGTACCGATGAAGAATCGGGCCAGACCATCATTTCGGGCATGGGCGAGCTCCACCTCGAAATTCTGGTCGACCGCATGAAGCGCGAATTCGGCGTGGAAGCCAACATCGGCGCGCCGCAGGTGGCCTACCGCGAAACCATCCGCAAGAAGGCCGAGGACGTCGAAGGCAAGTTCGTCAAGCAGTCGGGCGGCCGCGGCCAGTACGGTCACGCCGTGATCACGCTGGAACCGCAAGAGCAGGGCAAGGGCTTCGAGTTCATCGACGCCATCAAGGGCGGTGTGATTCCTCGCGAATACATCCCGGCGGTCGAAAAGGGTATCGTCGACACGCTGCAAGCCGGTATCCTGGCTGGCTTCCCGGTGGTGGACGTGAAGGTCACGCTGACGTTCGGTTCGTACCACGACGTGGACTCGAACGAAAACGCGTTCCGCATGGCCGGCTCGATGGCTTTCAAGGAAGCCATGCGCAAGGCCAGCCCGGTTCTGCTCGAGCCGATGATGGCCGTGGAAGTGGAAACGCCGGAAGACTACACCGGTACCGTGATGGGCGACCTGTCGTCCCGCCGCGGCATCGTGCAGGGCATGGACGACATGGTGGGCGGCGGCAAGATCATCAAGGCCGAAGTCCCGCTGTCGGAAATGTTCGGTTATTCGACCGCGCTGCGCTCGGCCACGCAAGGCCGCGCCACCTACACCATGGAATTCAAGCACTACGCCGAGGCGCCGAAGAACATCGCCGAAGCAGTGATGGCGGCCAAGGGCAAGTAAATAAGCTGTATGCCGCCGCGTTCACCGGAACGCGGCGGCGTGATGAATCGACAAGACTGCATTCCATTAGGAGCTGAAAAAAATGGCAAAGGAAAAGTTCGAGCGGACCAAGCCGCACGTGAACGTTGGTACGATTGGTCACGTTGACCATGGCAAGACCACGCTGACCGCAGCGATCGCCACGGTGCTGGCAGCGAAGTTCGGTGGTGCGGCCAAGAAGTACGACGAAATCGACGCAGCGCCGGAAGAGAAGGCGCGCGGTATTACCATCAATACCGCCCACGTCGAATACGAGACGGCCAACCGCCACTACGCGCACGTTGACTGCCCGGGCCACGCCGACTACGTGAAGAACATGATCACGGGTGCCGCCCAGATGGACGGCGCGATCCTGGTGTGCTCGGCCGCCGACGGCCCGATGCCGCAGACCCGCGAGCACATCCTGCTGGCCCGTCAGGTTGGCGTGCCGTACATCATCGTGTTCCTGAACAAGTGCGACATGGTGGACGACGCCGAACTGCTCGAGCTGGTCGAGATGGAAGTGCGCGAGCTGCTGAGCAAGTACGAATTCCCCGGCGACGACACCCCGATCATCAAGGGTTCGGCCAAGCTGGCGCTGGAAGGCGACAAGGGCGACCTTGGCGAAGAAGCCATCATGCGCCTGGCCGACGCGCTGGACACCTACATCCCGACGCCGGAGCGTGCCGTTGACGGTACCTTCCTGATGCCGGTGGAAGACGTGTTCTCGATCTCGGGTCGCGGCACCGTGGTGACCGGCCGTATCGAGCGCGGCGTGATCAAGGTCGGCGAGGAAATCGAAATCGTCGGTATCAAGCCGACCGTGAAGACCACCTGCACCGGCGTGGAAATGTTCCGCAAGCTGCTGGACCAGGGCCAGGCTGGCGACAACGTCGGTCTGCTGCTGCGCGGCACCAAGCGTGAAGACGTCGAGCGCGGCCAGGTGCTGTGCAAGCCGGGTTCGATCAAGCCGCACACCCACTTCACCGGCGAGGTGTACATCCTGTCGAAGGACGAAGGCGGCCGTCACACCCCGTTCTTCAACAACTACCGCCCGCAGTTCTACTTCCGTACCACCGACGTGACCGGCTCGATCGAGCTGCCGAAGGACAAGGAAATGGTCATGCCGGGTGACAACGTGTCGATCACCGTCAAGCTGATCGCCCCGATCGCCATGGAAGAAGGCCTGCGCTTCGCCATCCGCGAAGGTGGCCGTACCGTCGGCGCCGGCGTCGTGGCAAAGATCCTCGACTAAGCACTTCCTGGGACATGCCCGCGGGCGTGTCCCCATTCAACGGGCAGCTTTGCCCAATCGCTCTTTTAAGGAAATATCATGCAGAACCAGAAGATCCGTATCCGCCTGAAGGCTTTCGACTACCGCCTGATCGACCAGTCGGCCGCCGAAATCGTGGATACCGCCAAGCGTACCGGCGCGATCGTCAAGGGCCCGGTGCCCCTGCCGACCCGCATCCAGCGCTTCGACATCCTGCGTTCGCCGCACGTCAACAAGACCAGCCGCGATCAGTTCGAGATCCGCACCCACCAGCGCCTGATGGACATCGTCGACCCGACCGACAAGACCGTTGACGCGCTGATGAAGCTCGACCTGCCGGCAGGCGTGGACGTCGAGATCAAGGTGTAATCATGCTTCGGGCTGCTTGCGCAGCCTGCTGCAGCAAAACGGCGAACCTCGGTTCGCCGTTTTTGTTTTATGGCCTGGCATGAGCGGCCGCGCAGTTGCCCTGACCGGCTATCCCGCCCCGCGCCGCCGCAGCGTCTGCGCCGGACACTCCCCGAATACCCGCCGATACTCCGCGCTGAACCGCCCCAGGTGCGCAAAGCCCCAGCGCAACGCCGCTGCACTGACCGATGAAACCGATGCATCGTTCAGCAGATCCCGCCGTACCCGCTCCAGGCGCACCGCGCGCAGATAAGCCATCGGCCCGGTCCCGCGGTGCTCGCGGAAGCCGGCGAACAGGCTGCGCACGCTGACGCCGGCCACTTCCGCCAGCAGCGCCGGCGTCAGTTCCGCGCCGGCGTTGGCATGGATGTATTCCTCGACCACCTTCACATGGCGCGGCGCGAGCGGCTTGCCGTGCTCGCGCAGCGCGTCCGACAGGCTGTGCGGCTGTGCCGTCAGCAGCGTGCCGATCACCAGCTGCTCGAGCTGGCAGGCGGTGAGGGGATGGCGCGCGGTCTCCGGCGCCGCATCGAGCATCGCGGCGAGATATCGGATCAACTCATACCAGGCGCCGGTGCGCCACGCCATACCGAGTGCAAAGCGCAGGGCACGCTCGGGCCGGCGGCCCAGGTGGGCGGCGCAGATCCGGTCGAGCGCGCTGCGCTCGATGCGCACGATCAGCTGGTCGTTGTCCGCGCTCCAGCGCATCAGCAGCGGATCGCTGGGCGTCAGCACGGAAGCGCAGTCGGGTGTCGACACGATCTGCTGCCCGCCGCAGCGGATCTCCGCCTGCCCGCCGAGCGGCATCTGCACCAGCAGGAAGTCTCCGAGCGGACCCGGGTCGATGGTGACATCAGCCCCGTAGGCGAGCCGGTTCAGCGACACCGCGCCCAGCGGGGCGTGGTGCATGCGGGCCGACAGGCTGGTCCCGCGGATATCGAGCCGGTGTGGCTTGAAGACCCTGCCCACCGCCGCGCGCGTCTGCGCGAGGTCGGTCGAGGCGAACACCTGCCGCCCGGCATCGTGTAGCAGGGCATGCGCCAGCGGCGCCGGCGCGCGGGCAGTCGGGGGCAGCTGCAACATGGTCTCGCTCCTCTGGCGTGGCCGCGGCGCTGGCTGGCATCCACGGCGGCGGGCCGGGCGCCATGCGCGCAGCATGGTCCACGCAACCACTATAGCGGATCGACCCGCGCGACCCTGGCCCTGCGTTGACCGAAGCCGAACTTTCCTGCACTAATCGGATAGCCGCTGCAGCCAGCGGCTAGTTTGCTGCGGTGCGGAGCCACCATCATGGGATCCAGCACGGCAGCGCAACCCTCCACCAGCTGTCAGCCAACAGAGAACGACAAGGAGCGCAGGCCATGGGCCAGACTATCCAGATCCAGACCCCCGAAGGCAGTTTCAGCGGCTATCTCGCCACCCCGGCGGCGGGCAAGGGCCCCGGCATCGTGCTGTGCCAGGAGATCTTCGGCGTCAATGCCACCATGCGCCAGGTGGCCGACTATTACGCCGAAGAGGGCTATACGGTGCTGGTGCCAGACCTGTTCTGGCGCATCGCGCCCGGCATCGAACTGACCGACCGCGGCGAGGACTTCCAGCGCGCGCTCGGCCTGTATCAGCAGTTCGATGAAGCGAAGGGCGTGCAGGACGTGGGCGCGGCGCTGGAGACGTTGCGCGCGCGTCCGGAATGCGCCGGCCGGACCGGCGTGCTGGGCTTCTGCCTGGGCGGCAAGCTGGCCTACCTGGCGGCCTGCCGGCTGCCCGACGTCGCTTGCGCGGTGGCGTACTACGGCGTCGGCATCGAGCACGCGCTGGGCGAGGCCGCCAACGTGCGTGGCCGCCTGGTGCTGCATATCGCGGAGCAGGACGGCTTCTGCCCGCCGCAGGCGCAGGCCGCGATCCGCGAGGCGCTGGCCGGCCGGGACCACATCGAGACCTACGTCTATGCCGGCGTCGACCATGCCTTTGCGCGCGCCGGCGGCGAGCATTTCGACAAGCCTTCGGCGCTGATGGCGCACCAGCGCTCGATCGCCGCACTGCGACGCGAGATGGGGCCGCACTACGACTTCTCGGCGCTGTGGGACAAGCACTGCGAGTATGAATTCGCCACCCGCGATGTCGATGCAACCATGGCCACGATGGTGGCGCAGCCCTATGTGAACCATATCCCGACCATGACCGGCGGCGTAGGCCACACGCAACTGCGCCGCTTCTACCAGCACCACTTCGTGCACAGCAACCCGCCGGACACGACGCTGATCCCGCTGTCGCGCACGGTCGGCGCCACGCAGATCGTCGACGAGCTGCTGTTCTGCTTCACCCACACCCGCGAGATCGACTGGATGCTGCCTGGCGTGCCGCCCACCGGCAAGCGCGTGGAGATCCCGCTGATCGCCATCGTCAAGTTCCGCGGCGACAAGCTCTACCACGAGCATATCTACTGGGACCAGGCCAGCGTGCTGGTGCAGATCGGCAAGCTCGATCCGGCGGGTTTGCCGGTGGCGGGTGTCGAGACCGCGCGCAAGCTGCTGGACGAGACCCTGCCGTCGAACACGCTGATGGCGCGCTGGCAGCAGAGCGAAGGCAAGTAGGCCTGCTGCAGTGACCGGGAGCGGGCCCGCAGAGGCCCGCCCCGCACCAGAGACCGGTGACCAACAAGGAGACAACCATGAAGGGATTGCAGGACAAGGTGGCCATCGTCACCGGCGGCGCCACGCTGATCGGCGCGGCCGTGGCGCGGGCCTTCGTCGAGGCCGGCGCGCGCGTGGCGATTTTCGATATCGACGCCGCCAACGGCGAGCGCGTCGCCGCGGAGCTGGGCAAGGACGCGCTCTTCATCGCGGCCGACATCACGCGGGACGCGCAGGTCCGCGATGCGGTCGGCCAGGTCGCGCAGCGCTTCGGCGGCGTCGATTTCCTGGTCAACCTGGCCTGCACCTATCTCGATAATGGCTTCCGCTCGAACCGGGCCGACTGGCTGGCGGCGCTCGATGTCAACGTCGTCTCCGGCGTGATGCTGGCGCAGGCGGTGCATCCGCAGATGCGTGCCCGCGGCGGCGGCGCGATCGTCAACTTCACCAGCATCTCCGCCAGCGTGGCGCAGACCGGGCGCTGGCTTTATCCGGTGTCGAAGGCCGCGATCGCGCAGCTGACGCGCAGCATGGCGATGGACCTGGCGCCGGACCGCATCCGCGTCAATGCGGTGTCGCCCGGCTGGACCTGGTGCCGGCTGATGGACGAGGTCAGCGGCGGCAACCGCGCCCGCACCGATGCGGTGGCCGCGCCGTTCCATCTGCTCGGGCGCGTCGGCGAGCCCGACGAGGTCGCGCAGGTGGTGCTCTTCCTCTGCTCTGACCACGCCAGCTTCGTCACCGGCGCCGACTATGCCGTCGATGGGGGCTACTCCGCCATGGGTCCGGAACAGAACGTGCCCGCCATCGGCAAGCTGGCCGGCTGAACGCCCCGCAACCATCCTTCAGGAGACCACGTCATGCGCCAACGTATCGCCATCGTCGGAGCGGGCCAGTCGGGCCTGCAAATGGCCCTCGGGCTGCAGGCCCATGGCTACCGCGTCACGCTGCTGTCCAACCGCACCCCGGAACAGATCCGCGCCGGCAAGGTCATGTCCAGCCAGTGCATGTTCGATCGCGCGCTGCAGACCGAGCGCGAGCTTGGCCTGAACTGGTGGGACGATGCCTGTCCGCCGGTGCAGGGCATCGGCCTGGCCGTGCCGCATCCCGAGCAGCCCGGCGCCAGGGTGATCGACTGGGCCGCGCCGCTGGACCGGCCGGCGCAGGCGGTCGACCAGCGCCTGAAGATGCCGGCGTGGATGGAGGCCTTCGCTGCGCGCGGCGGCGACCTGCGCATCGTTGATGTCGGCGTCGACGAGCTGGAGGAACTGACCCGCGAACATGACCTGGTGCTGCTGGCCGCCGGCAAGGGCGAGATCGTCAGCCGCTTCGAGCGCGATGCGTCGCGCAGCCCGTTCGACCGGCCCCAGCGCGCGCTGGCGCTGACCTACGTGACCGGCATGCTGCCGCGCGAGCCGTTCTCGCGGGTCTGCTTCAACCTGATCCCTGGCGTGGGCGAGTACTTTGTGTTTCCAGCGCTGACGTTGTCGGGGCCGTGCGAGATCATGGTGTTCGAAGGCATCCCCGGCGGCCCGATGGACCGCTGGGCCGAGGCGCGCACGCCCGAACAGCACCTTGCCGAGAGCCTGCGCATCCTGCGCACCTATGTGCCCTGGGAAGCCGAGCGCTGCGAGCGCGTGGCGCTGACCGACGACCACGGCATCCTGTCGGGCCGCTTCGCGCCGACGGTGCGCAAGCCCGTGCTGACGCTGCCGTCCGGGCGGCTGGTATTCGGCATGGCCGATGCCGTGGTGGTCAACGACCCCATCACCGGGCAGGGCTCCAACAATGCCGCCAAATGCTGCAAGGTCTATCTCGATGCCATCCTCGGCCATGGCGAGCGGCCGTTCGACCGCGGCTGGATGGAGCAGACCTTCGCCGGCTACTGGCAATACGCCGCCGATGTGGTGGCGTGGACCAACTCGCTGCTGACCCCGCCACCGCCGCACATCCTGGCGCTGCTGGGCGCCGCGGGGCAAGCGCCGGCGCTGGCGGCCCGCATCGCCAACGGCTTTGACAATCCGCCGGACTACTTCCCCTGGTGGACGGATCCGCACGCCTGCCACCAGCTGATCGACCACCACCTGCCGCAGGCCGCCTGACATGGACACCACCCGCCATGCCGCCCCCGCGCTCGATCCGCGCGAATTGCGCCGGGTTTGCGGCCGCTACGCGACCGGCGTCGCGGTCATTGGTGCCTGTACGGCGCAGCGGCCGGTCGGCATCACCGTCAACTCGTTCGCGTCGCTGTCGCTGGCGCCGCCACTGATCCTGTGGAGCCTGGCCCGGCATTCGCCCAATGCCGGCCTGTTCGGAGCGGGCGCGCCGTTCGGCATCAGCATCCTGCGCGCGGGCCACGGCGAGCTGGCGCGCCGCTTTGCCACGCCGTCGCCGGACAAGTTCGCCGGCGTCGGCCATCGCCGCTGCGCGCACGGCGTGCCTTACCTGGACGAGGCGCTGGCGACGCTGTCGTGCCGGGTCGAGCGCGCCGACCCGGTGGGCGACCATCTGCTGATCGTCGGCGCCGTCGAAGCGTTCACGGCGGGGGAGGGCGAGCCGCTGGTATTCTATGGCGGCGATTTCGTCCGCATTGCCGCCTGACGCCCTGTTTTGCTGTGCCCGACCGGCCGCTCCGAGGCCAGTCCGTCGCCCCGACACCACAACCAGGCAGCGCAAGCGTCACTGCCGCGGCATTCCTGCCTACAGCATTGCAGGGAAATCCGCAATTCATATTGCCCTTTCCAAACTGCTGCGATATAGTGTAAGGCTACCCGTTTCCTCGGGTAGTGGGCTGGCCATTTTGGCCGCGCGCAGTCTTGTTTAGCGCAAGTCCATCCGCGCACAAGCGCAAGCACAGTTTTCGTGTATCAATCAGCCCCGGCCAATCGCAGCTGGGAATGGAGCAAACCATGAGCCTTGGCCTTGTAGGTCGCAAGGTTGGCATGACCCGTATTTTCACGGACGACGGTGAAGCGATTCCCGTGACCGTGGTCGAGGTCGGCGACAACCGCGTGACGCAAATCAAGACGGACGAGACCGACGGTTACACCGCGGTTCAAGTCACCTTCGGCGCACGACGCGCAAGCCGCGTCACCAAGCCGCTGGCGGGTCACCTCGCCAAAGCCGGCGTGGAAGCCGGCGAAATCATCCGCGAATTCCGTATCGACGCAGCCAAGGCTGCCGAACTGCAAGCTGGCGGTTCGCTGTCGGTCGACCTGTTCGAAGTCGGTCAGAAGATCGACGTGCAGGGCGTGACCATCGGTAAGGGCTACGCCGGTACCATCAAGCGCTACCACTTCGCCTCCGGCCGTGCCACCCACGGTAACTCGCGCTCGCACAACGTGCCGGGCTCGATCGGTATGGCGCAGGATCCGGGCCGCGTGTTCCCGGGCAAGCGCATGACCGGTCACCTGGGCGATGTCACCCGCACCGTGCAGAACCTGGAGATCGCCAAGATCGACGCAGAGCGCAAGCTGCTGCTGGTCAAGGGCGCCATTCCCGGCTCCAAGAACGGCAAGGTCATCGTTACCCCGGCCGTCAAGGCCAAAGCCAAAGCTTAAGGAGCGCATGTAATGGAACTCAAGCTCCTCCAGGACAATGGCCAAGTCGGTGCAGGCGTTGCTGCCTCGCCCGAAGTGTTCGGCCGTGACTACAACGAAGCCCTCGTTCACCAGATCGTCGTCGCTTACCAGGCCAACGCGCGCAGCGGTAACCGCAAGCAGAAGGATCGTGAAGAGGTCAAGCACACGACCAAGAAGCCGTGGCGCCAGAAGGGTACGGGCCGTGCTCGTGCCGGTATGTCTTCCTCGCCGCTGTGGCGCGGGGGCGGCCGTATCTTCCCGAATTCGCCGGAAGAGAACTTCAGCCAGAAGGTCAACAAGAAGATGTTCCGTGCCGGCATGCGCTCGATTTACTCGCAGCTCGCACGTGAAGGTCGTATCAACGTGGTGGACGGTTTCACTGTCGACGCGCCCAAGACCAAGCTCTTGGCCGACAAGTTCAAGGCCATGGGCCTGGACTCGGTGCTGATCATCACCGACAGCCTCGACGAAAACCTCTACCTGGCTTCGCGCAACCTGCCGCACGTGGCAGTTGTCGAGCCGCGCCAGGCTGACCCGCTGTCGCTCGTGCACTACAAGAAGGTGCTGGTGACCAAGGCGGCCGTCGCGCAGATCGAGGAGTTGCTGAAATGACGCAAGTAGCCAAGAACGATCATCGTTTGATGCAGGTGCTGCTCGCGCCGGTGGTTTCCGAAAAGGCAACCCTGGTCGCCGACAAGAACGAACAAGTCGTGTTCGAAGTGGCCCGCGATGCCAACAAGGCAGAAGTGAAGGCCGCCGTCGAACTGCTGTTCAAGGTCGAGGTGCAGTCCGTTCAGATCCTGAACCAGAAGGGCAAGCAGAAGCGCTTCGGCCGTTTCATGGGCCGTCGCAACCACGTGAAGAAGGCTTACGTGGCACTGAAGCCGGGTCAGGAAATCAATTTTGAAGCGGAGGCCAAGTAATCATGGCACTCGTCAAGACCAAGCCGACTTCCCCGGGTCGTCGCTCGATGGTGAAGGTGGTCAACAAGGACCTTCACAAGGGCACCCCGTACGCGCCGCTGCTGGAAAAGCAATTCCAGAAGTCGGGCCGTAACAACAATGGTCATATCACCACCCGCCACAAGGGCGGTGGTCATAAGCACCACTACCGCGTGGTCGACTTCAAGCGCAACGACAAGGACGGCATCCCCGCCCGCGTCGAGCGCCTGGAATACGATCCGAACCGCAGCGCCAACATCGCGCTGGTGGTGTTCGCCGACGGCGAGCGCCGCTACATCATCGCCACCAAAGGCATGGTCGCCGGCCAGCAGCTGCTGAACGGCTCGGAAGCGCCGATCAAGGCCGGTAACAACCTGCCGATCCGCAACATTCCGGTCGGTACCACGATCAACAACGTGGAAATGCTGCCGGGCAAGGGTGCCCAGATCGCACGCGCCGCAGGCGGCTCCGCCGTGCTGCTGGCCCGCGAAGGCCTGTACGCCCAGGTTCGCCTGCGCTCCGGCGAAGTGCGCCGCGTGCACATCGAGTGCCGCGCCACCGTCGGTGAAGTGGGCAACGAAGAGCACAGCCTGCGCGTCATCGGCAAGGCCGGTGCGACCCGCTGGCGCGGTATCCGCCCGACGGTCCGTGGTGTCGTGATGAACCCGGTCGACCACCCGCACGGTGGTGGCGAGGGCAAGACCGCTGCTGGTCGCGATCCGGTGTCGCCGTGGGGTACCCCGACCAAGGGTTACCGTACCCGCAGCAACAAGCGCACGGACAGCATGATCGTCCAGAAGCGCCACAAGCGTTAATCGGTAGGTAGGAGCTAAAGATATGACTCGTTCCGCTAAAAAGGGTCCGTTCTGCGACGCCCACCTGCTGAAGAAGGTGGAAGTTGCAAGCAGCGGCAAGGACAAGAAGCCCATCAAGACCTGGTCGCGCCGCTCGACCATTCTGCCGGAGTTCATCGGCCTGACGATCGCCGTCCACAACGGCCGTCAACACGTGCCGGTGTACGTTACGGAAAACATGGTTGGCCACAAGCTCGGCGAATTTGCGATCACCCGCACGTTCAAGGGCCATGCGGCTGACAAGAAAGCGAAGAGGTAAGGTGCCATCATGGAAGTGAAAGCGATTCATCGCGGTGCCCGCATCTCCGCCCAGAAGACGCGCCTGGTCGCTGACCAGATCCGTGGTCTGCCGATCGAGCGCGCGCTCAACGTCCTGACGTTCAGCCCGAAAAAGGCTGCCGGGATCGTGAAGAAGGTGGTCGAATCGGCCATCGCCAACGCCGAGCACAACGAAGGCGCCGACATCGACGAACTCAAGGTCAAATCGATCTACGTCGACAAGGCAACCTCGCTCAAGCGCTTCACGGCACGGGCAAAGGGCCGCGGCAACCGCATCGAGAAACAAACCTGTCACATCACTGTGACGCTCGGCAACTAAGGAGTCACGATGGGACAGAAGATTCATCCGACTGGCTTCCGTCTGGCTGTCAGCCGTAACTGGGCTTCGCGCTGGTACGCCAGCAACACGAAGTTCGCCGGCATGCTGAAGGAAGACATCGAAGTTCGCGACTTCCTGAAGAAGAAGCTCAAGAACGCATCGGTTGGCCGCGTCGTGATCGAGCGCCCCGCCCGCAATGCCCGCATCACCATTTACAGCTCGCGTCCGGGCGTGGTGATCGGCAAGAAGGGTGAGGACATCGAACTGCTGAAGGCCGAACTGCAGCGTCGCATGGGCGTGCCCGTGCACGTGAACATCGAGGAAATCCGCAAGCCGGAAACCGATGCTCAGCTGATCGCCGATTCGATCACCCAGCAGCTCGAGCGCCGCATCATGTTCCGCCGCGCCATGAAGCGCGCCATGCAGAACGCGATGCGCCTGGGCGCCCAGGGTATCAAGATCATGAGCGCCGGTCGTCTGAACGGTATCGAAATCGCCCGTACCGAGTGGTACCGCGAAGGCCGTGTGCCCCTGCACACCCTGCGCGCCGACATCGACTACGGCTTCTCCGAAGCAGAAACCACCTACGGCATCATCGGTGTCAAGGTGTGGGTCTACAAGGGGGATCACCTCGGCCGCAATGACGCGCCGGTGGTGGAAGAGCCGCAGGACGACCGTCGTCGTCGCCCGGGTCGTCCGGAAGGCCGCCGCCGTGAAGGCGAAGGCCGTCCGGGTGGCAACCGCCGCGGCGGTGCCGGTGCCGGTCGCCGCGCTGCGCCTGGCGCAGATGCGAAGAGTGGAGAATAACGATGCTGCAACCTAAGCGCAGAAAATACCGCAAGGAGCAGAAAGGCCGCAACACGGGTAAGGCTACCCGTGGTAACGCCGTGTCTTTCGGCGAATTCGGCCTGAAGGCCATGGGCCGTGGCCGCCTGACGGCTCGTCAGATCGAGTCGGCACGTCGTGCGATGACCCGCCACATCAAGCGTGGCGGCCGCATCTGGATCCGGATTTTCCCGGACAAGCCGATCTCGAAGAAGCCCGCCGAAGTCCGTATGGGTAACGGCAAGGGCAATCCGGAGTACTACGTGGCTGAAATCCAGCCGGGCAAGATGCTGTACGAAATGGATGGCGTGAGCGAAGACCTGGCACGTGAGGCGTTCCGCCTCGCCGCTGCCAAGCTGCCGATCGCCACCAATTTCGTGGTGCGCCAGGTCGGGACGTAAGGAGAGCAGGGATGAAAGCATCCGAACTTCGCGGCAAGGACGCCGCAGGCCTGAATCAGGAGCTCTCCGAGCTGCTGAAGGCCCAATTTAGCCTGCGCATGCAAAAGGCAACCCAACAGCTGCAGAACACCAGCCAGCTGAAGAAGGTTCGCAAGGACATCGCGCGCGTGCAAACCGTGCTGACTGAAAAGGCGAACGCGAAATGACTGAAGCTGCACAAACGGAAAAGTCGCTTCGCCGCACCCTGGTCGGCCGTGTCGTGAGCGACAAGATGGACAAGACCGTTACGGTCTTGGTGGAAAACCGCGTCAAGCATCCTCTGTACGGCAAGTACGTGCTGCGTTCCAAGAAGTACCACGCACACGACGAAGCCAACCAGTACAAGGAAGGCGACAAGGTCGAAATCCAGGAAGGCCGTCCGCTGTCGCGGACCAAGTCCTGGGTGGTTTCCCGGCTGGTAGAGGCTGCACGCGTCATCTAAGAACAACACGTTCTTAGCTTGACTTGCAAGTCCAGGATTATGTAGCTATAATCCTGGACTTCCGCTTTATTGCGTTCGCCTTAGCTGTACCACCCGGGCGGGCCTGTTGAGCGAGCCAGGGCCAGGCGGCTCCGATGTTTTTCAGTCGGAAATTGCCGGGCTCCTACCGACTTCAAAGTTGATCAACCCATACGGTGCTGGCGCAAGGCCGGAACCGACGGGACCAAGACTGACCGACGGGCGCTATCGCACCTGGCGGATTAAGTTGGGAAGACAAACACCATGATTCAGACAGAAAGCCGGCTCGAAGTGGCCGATAACACTGGTGCGCGCGAAGTGCTGTGCATCAAGGTGCTGGGTGGCTCCAAGCGCCGCTACGCAAGCGTTGGCGACATCATCAAGGTGACCGTCAAGGACGCAGCGCCGCGCGGTCGCGT
This sequence comes from Cupriavidus sp. MP-37, assembly GCF_020618415.1. NCBI lineage: Bacteria > Pseudomonadati > Pseudomonadota > Betaproteobacteria > Burkholderiales > Burkholderiaceae > Cupriavidus > Cupriavidus sp. MP-37. The sequence continues at coordinate 521,412 of NZ_CP085344.1, forward strand.
CAAGAAGGGCGACATCTACAACGCCGTCGTCGTGCGTACCGCCAAGGGCGTGCGCCGCGCTGACGGTTCGCTGATCAAGTTCGACGGCAACGCCGCCGTCCTGCTGAACAACAAGCTCGAGCCGATCGGCACCCGTATCTTCGGGCCGGTGACTCGTGAACTCCGTACCGAGCGCTTCATGAAGATCGTGTCGCTCGCTCCGGAAGTGCTGTAAGGAGCCGCCATGAACAAGATTCGCAAAGGCGACGAAGTCATCGTGCTGACCGGCAAGGACAAGGGCAAGCGCGGTACCGTGCAAGCCGTCCTCGGCGACAAGGTTGCGGTGCAAGGCGTGAACATCGCCAAGAAGCATGCCCGCCCGAACCCGATGCTGGGCACGACCGGTGGTGTGGTCGACAAGGTCATGCCGCTGCATATTTCCAACGTTGCGCTCGTGGATGCCAATGGCAAGCCGTCGCGCGTCGGCATCAAGGTGGAAGACGGCAAGCGCGTGCGCGTGCTGAAGACCACCGGCGCCGTCGTGGCAGCTTGATTCTGGGCACGTATAGGAGTTGAGCATGGCAGCACGTCTGCAAGAGTTTTACAAAGAACAGGTTGTGCCGAAGCTGATCGAGCAGTTCGGCTACAAGTCGGTCATGGAAGTGCCGCGCATCACCAAGATCACCCTGAACATGGGCCTTGGCGAAGCCATCAATGACAAGAAGATCATTGAAAACGCCGTCGGCGACCTGACCAAGATCGCCGGTCAGAAGCCGGTCGTGACGAAGGCCAAGAAGGCCATCGCCGGCTTCAAGATCCGCCAGGGCTACCCCATCGGTGCGATGGTGACCCTGCGCGGCGAGCGCATGTTCGAATTCCTCGATCGTTTCGTCACCGTGGCCCTGCCGCGCGTGCGTGACTTCCGTGGTGTGTCGGGCCGTTCGTTCGACGGTCGTGGCAACTACAACATCGGTGTGAAAGAGCAGATCATTTTCCCCGAAATCGAGTACGACAAGATCGACGCACTGCGTGGTCTGAACATCAGCATCACGACGACGGCAAAGAACGACGAGGAAGCCAAGGCCCTCCTCGGTGCGTTCAAGTTCCCGTTCCGCAATTAAGGGGTAACCGTGGCTAAACTGGCTCTGATTGAACGTGAGAAGAAGCGCGCCAAGCTGGTGGCAAAGTATGCTGCCAAGCGCGCCAACCTCAAGGCCATTATCGACGACCAAGAGAAGTCGGAAGAAGAGCGTTACAGCGCGCGTCTCGAGCTGCAACAGCTCCCGCGCAACGCGAACCCGACCCGCCAGCGCAACCGCTGCGCGATCACCGGTCGTCCCCGCGGTACCTTCCGCAAGTTTGGCCTGGCGCGTAACAAGATCCGCGAAATCGCCTTCAAGGGCGAAATCCCGGGTCTGACGAAAGCCAGCTGGTAATTACGCACAGGCTACAGGAGAAACAGTATGAGCATGAGCGATCCTATCGCCGATATGCTGACGCGCATCCGCAACGCCCAGGGCGTGCAGAAGGCGTCGGTTGTCATGCCGTCGTCGAAGCTGAAAGTGGCAATCGCCAAGGTCCTGAAGGACGAAGGCTACATCGACGACTACGCCGTCCAGGAAGATGGCGGCAAGGCACAACTGACCATCGGTCTCAAGTACTACGCCGGCCGTCCGGTGATCGAGCGCATCGAACGCGTCTCGAAGCCCGGCCTGCGCGTGTACAAGGGCCGCAGCGACATTCCGCAAGTGATGAACGGCCTCGGTGTGGCGATCATCTCGACCCCGCAGGGTCTGATGACCGACCGCAAGGCTCGCGCCACCGGCGTGGGCGGCGAAGTTCTCTGCTACGTCGCTTAAGGAGAGAACCATGTCCCGTGTAGGTAAGGCTCCCATCGCGCTCCCCAAGGGCGCGGAAGTGAACGTGGCAGCTGGCGTGCTCTCCGTGAAGGGTCCGCTGGGTACGCTGTCGCAGCCGATTCACAGCCTGGTCAAGGTCAATGTCGAGAACGACACGCTGACCTTCTCGCCGGCTGACGAGTCGCGTGAAGCAAACGCCCTGCAAGGCACCATGCGCGCCCTGGCGGCGAACATGGTCAAGGGCGTGACCACCGGTTTCGAGCGCAAGCTGAACCTCGTCGGCGTGGGCTACCGTGCCCAGCTGCAAGGCACTGCGCTGAAGCTCCAGCTTGGTTTCTCGCACGACGTGATCCATGAGATGCCGGAAGGCGTGAAGGCTGAAACGCCGACGCAGACCGAGATCCTGATCAAGGGTGCGGACAAGCAGAAAGTCGGTCAGGTTGCCGCGGAAGTCCGCGCGTACCGTCCGCCCGAGCCCTACAAGGGCAAGGGTGTGCGTTACAGCGACGAGCGCGTCATCCTGAAGGAAACCAAGAAGAAGTAAGGGGTGCAATGATGAACAAGAAAGACGCTCGTTTGCGCCGTGCACGTCAGACCCGCGCCAAGATCGCGGAGCTGAAAGTCAATCGTCTGACCGTGTTCCGTACGAATTCGAACATTTACGCCCAGGTCTTCTCCGAGTGCGGCACCAAGGTGCTGGCGTCGGCTTCGACCGTCGAGGCAGAAGTGCGCAAGGAACTGGATGGCAAGGGCGCTACCGCCGCTGCCGCTACCGTCGTGGGCAAGCGCATCGCCGAGAAGGCGAAGGCTGCCGGCGTGGAAACCGTCGCGTTCGATCGCGCCGGCTTCCGTTTCCATGGCCGCGTGAAGGCCCTGGCAGACGCCGCCCGCGAAGCCGGCCTGAAGTTCTAAGCGCAGAGAGAGAGATACGTCATGGCAAAGATGCAAGCAAAAGTCCAACAGGACGAACGCGACGACGGCCTCCGCGAGAAGATGATCTCGGTCAACCGTGTCACCAAGGTGGTGAAGGGTGGCCGGATTCTCGGTTTCGCTGCGCTGACCGTGGTTGGTGACGGCGATGGCCGCATCGGCATGGGCAAGGGCAAGGCCAAGGAAGTGCCGGTTGCGGTTCAGAAGGCAATGGACGAAGCCCGTCGCAAGATGGTCAAGGTCGCGCTGAAGAACGGCACGCTGCAACACGAAGTCGTAGGCAAGCACGGCGCCGCCAAGGTGCTGATGATGCCCGCCAAGGAAGGTACCGGCGTGATCGCCGGCGGCCCGATGCGCGCGATCTTCGAAGTGATGGGTGTCACCAACGTGGTGACCAAGTCGCACGGCTCCACCAACCCGTACAACATGGTTCGCGCCACGCTGGACGGCCTTCAGAAGATGAGCACGCCGGGCGAAATCGCCGCCAAGCGTGGCAAGTCGGTCGAAGACATCCTGGGTTAAGGTGAACGCAATGTCGCAGAAAACCGTAAAAGTGCAACTCGTGCGCAGCCTGATCGGCACGCGCGAGGATCATCGCGCCACCGTTCGTGGCCTGGGCCTGCGCCGCATCAACTCGGTGTCGGAGCTGCAGGACACGCCCGCCGTGCGCGGCATGATCAACAAGGTCTCGTACCTGGTCAAGGTTCTGGCCTGATCGGGACTTGGAGAGCAAGATGCAACTGAACAACCTGAAACCGGCTGCCGGTTCGAAGCACGCCAAGCGTCGCGTCGGCCGCGGTATCGGCTCCGGCCTGGGCAAGACCGCCGGTCGCGGTCACAAGGGCCAGAAGTCGCGTTCGGGCGGCTTCCACAAGGTGGGTTTCGAAGGCGGCCAGATGCCGCTGTATCGTCGCCTGCCGAAGCGCGGCTTCACCTCGCTGACCAAGGCGTTCACCGCCGAAGTCACGCTGCGTGACATCGAGCGCCTGGAAGCGGCCGAAGTCGACCTGCTGGTCCTGAAGCAGGCTGGCCTGGTCGGCGACCTGGTCAAGAGCGCCAAGGTCATCAAGGCCGGCGAGCTGACCCGCAAGGTGACGATCAAGGGTCTGGGCGCCACCGCTGGCGCCAAGGCCGCGATCGAAGCCGCCGGCGGCCAGATCGCAGCCTGATACGGCAGCATTCATCGCAGCATAGGCAGTCATAGTCGGAGCATCGTTTGGCCACGGCGAAACCCAATGCAAGCGCGCAAGCCAGGAACACGGCGAAGTACGGCGACCTCAAGCGCCGGCTGATGTTCCTGGTGCTGGCCCTGATCGTGTACCGCATCGGCGCTCATATTCCGGTGCCCGGTATCGACCCGGAGCAGCTTGCGAAGCTTTTCCAGAGTCAGTCGGGTGGCATCCTCGGGATGTTCAACCTGTTCTCGGGCGGGGCGCTGTCGCGCTTTACCGTCTTCGCGCTCGGCATCATGCCGTACATCTCGGCGTCGATCATCATGCAGTTGCTGACGATCGTGCTGCCGCAGCTGGAGTCGCTGAAGAAGGAGGGGCAGGCAGGGCAGCGCAAGATCACGCAGTACACGCGCTACGGCACCGTGGTTCTGGCCACGTTCCAGGCGCTGTCGATCGCGGTCGCGCTGGAGTCGCAGCCCGGGCTGGTGCTGGATCCGGGCCTGATGTTCCGGGCCACGGCAGTGATCACGCTGGTGACCGGCACGATGTTCCTGATGTGGCTGGGTGAGCAGATCACCGAGCGCGGTCTGGGCAACGGCATCTCGATCATCATCTTCGGCGGTATCGCGGCGGGCCTGCCCAACGCGATCGGCGGACTGTTCGAACTGGTCCGCACGGGTTCCATGAGCATCATCGCGGCGATCTTCATCGTGGCGATCGTGATCGGTGTGACCTTCGCCGTGGTGTTCGTCGAGCGTGGCCAGCGCAAGATCCTGGTGAACTATGCCAAGCGTCAGGTCGGCAACAAGGTGTACGGCGGCCAGTCGTCGCACCTGCCGCTGAAGCTGAACATGGCAGGGGTGATTCCGCCGATCTTCGCATCGTCGATCATCCTGTTCCCGGCGACGATCGCGGGCTGGTTCACGTCTGACTCGACCGGTGCGGTCGGCCGGTTCATCAAGGACCTGGCTGCCACGCTGTCGCCGGGCCAGCCGGTCTACATCCTGCTGTACGCTGCTGCGATTGTATTTTTCTGCTTCTTCTACACGGCCCTGGTGTACAACAGCCGTGAAGTGGCAGACAACCTGAAGAAAAGCGGTGCCTTCATTCCGGGCATTCGTCCGGGCGAGCAGACGACGCGCTATATCGACAAGATCCTGGTGCGTCTGACGCTGGCTGGTGCGATCTACATCACACTGGTCTGCCTGTTGCCGGAATTCCTGGTGCTGCGCTGGAACGTTCCGTTCTATTTCGGCGGAACCTCCCTGCTGATCATCGTGGTCGTCACGATGGACTTCATGGCCCAGGTTCAGTCCTATGTCATGTCGCAGCAGTATGAGTCGCTGCTGAAGAAGGCGAATTTCAAGGGCAATCTGACCTTGCGCTGACTTCGGATCGGTACAGGCTAGGTATGGCTAAAGACGACGTCATCCAGATGCAGGGCGAGGTCCTGGAAAACCTGCCCAACGCGACGTTCCGAGTCAAGCTGGAGAATGGCCATGTAGTGCTGGGCCATATCTCCGGCAAGATGAGAATGAACTACATCCGGATTCTTCCGGGTGACAAGGTGACGGTCGAGCTGACCCCATATGATCTGTCGCGCGCACGAATCGTCTTCCGGACGAAGTGAGCGAACAGGAATTGAAGGAAGAGGAAAATTATGAAAGTGCTGGCTTCTGTTAAGCGCATTTGCCGCAACTGCAAAATCATCAAGCGCAACGGTGTCGTGCGCGTGATCTGCTCGTCGGATCCCCGCCACAAGCAACGCCAAGGCTAATCGGAAAGAGGATTGACGAATGGCACGTATCGCAGGGGTTAACATCCCGAACCACAAGCATACCGAAATCGGCCTGACGGCTATTTACGGTATCGGCCGCTCGCGCGCCCGCAAGATTTGCGAGGCCACCGGTGTACCGTTTGACAAGAAGGTCAAGGATCTGACCGACGCCGACCTGGAAAAGCTTCGTGACGAAGTGGGCAAGGTCACGGTCGAGGGTGACCTGCGTCGTGAAACCACGATGAACATCAAGCGTCTGATGGACCTTGGTTGCTATCGTGGCATGCGTCACCGCAAGGGCCTGCCGATGCGCGGCCAGCGTACGCGCACCAACGCCCGTACCCGCAAGGGTCCGCGCAAGGCCGGCGTGGCTCTGAAGAAGTAAAGCCGAAGGCAGAGGAAGAAACTAATGGCAAAAGGTCCGAATAACGCCGCTCGCGCGCGTAAAAAGGTCAAGAAGAACGTTGCCGACGGCATTGCGCACGTCCACGCTTCGTTCAACAACACCATCATCACGATCACCGATCGCCAGGGCAACGCCCTGTCGTGGGCGACCGCCGGTGGCCAGGGCTTCAAGGGTTCGCGCAAGTCGACCCCGTTCGCTGCCCAGGTTGCTGCCGAGAACGCCGGCCGCGTGGCGCAAGACCAGGGCATCAAGAACCTGGAAGTGCGCATCAAGGGCCCCGGCCCGGGTCGTGAATCGGCTGTCCGCGCGCTGAACGCGCTGGGCATCAAGATCGCGATCATCGAAGACGTCACGCCGATTCCGCACAACGGCTGCCGTCCGCCGAAGCGCCGCCGCATCTGATGCGTTGGCGTGTCCGCAGCCGGCGGGTTTACCTGCCGGTTTCGGATATGGTAGTATCGCGCGTTCACCTGCTGCATTTTAATGCGGCAGGTTTTCGTTTTGCGCCGGGGTAGTGTCTATCACTGCACATTGCAGTGCCGGCGTCTGTGTAAATGCTTGCAGCGACTCTCCGGTAACGGAGCGCGCTTAATAAGCCCACCGTCCGTCACGGTCTGGCGCGTGCCTCGCGGCACCGCGGCAGCACTGCGTTGGCGGACTCACGGCGCGTCCTGAAGGCGCCGTGATCGATCAAAGGAAGACAACGTGGCACGTTATACCGGCCCGAAGGCCAAACTTTCCCGCCGTGAAGGCACCGACCTGTTCCTGAAGAGCTCGCGCCGCTCGCTGGCCGACAAGTGCAAGCTGGACAGCAAGCCGGGCCAGCATGGCCGCACCTCGGGTGCTCGCACCTCCGACTACGGCAACCAGCTGCGCGAAAAGCAGAAGGTCAAGCGCATCTACGGCGTGCTCGAGCGCCAGTTCCGCCGCTACTTCGCCGAAGCCGACCGCCGCAAGGGCAACACCGGCGAAAACCTGCTGCAACTGCTGGAATCGCGCCTGGACAACGTGGTGTACCGCATGGGCTTCGGCTCGACCCGCGCTGAAGCGCGCCAGCTGGTGTCGCACAAGGCGATCCTGGTGAACGGCCAGACCCTGAACGTGCCGTCGGCGCAGATCAAGTCGGGCGACGTCATCACCATCCGCGAGCAGTCGAAGAAGCAGGTCCGTATCGCCGAGGCGCTGTCGCTGGCCGAGCAGTCGGGTTTCCCGACCTGGGTCGCCGTGGACGCCAAGAAGTTCGAAGGCACCTTCAAGCAAGTCCCGGATCGCGCCGATATCTCGGGCGACATCAACGAAAGCCTGATCGTCGAACTGTACTCGCGTTAATCCGCGAGCACCCGGCCCAGAGCTTGCGTTCGTCGCAAAGCTTCTCCTTCAGCCCGACGCGCTTCGCGCGCGTCGGGCTTCGCCCATCGTTACGATGGGATTTCCAGGTTCCAAACGTCAGCCTTATCGGTGTAACGAGCCGAGGGTATTGAAAAGGACAACCTAATGCAAACAGCACTCCTCAAGCCAAAAATCATCGCCGTCGAGCCTCTGGGCGACCATCACGCCAAAGTCGTGATGGAGCCGTTCGAGCGCGGCTACGGCCATACGCTCGGTAACGCCCTGCGTCGCGTGCTGCTGTCGTCGATGGTCGGTTATGCCCCGACCGAAGTCACGATCGCTGGGGTGGTCCACGAGTATTCCACCATCGACGGCGTGCAGGAAGACGTCGTCAACCTGCTGCTCAACCTGAAGGGCGTGGTGTTCAAGCTGCACAACCGCGACGAAGTCACGGTGTCGCTGCGCAAGGATGGCGAAGGCGTGGTCACGGCCGCCGATATCGAGCTGCCGCACGACGTCGAGATCATCAACCCGAACCACGTGATCGCCCATCTGTCGGCCGGCGGCAAGCTGGACATGCAGATCAAGGTCGAGCAGGGCCGCGGCTACGTGCCGGGCAACGTGCGCAAGTTCGGCGACGAATCCGGCAAGGTCATCGGCCGCATCGTGCTGGACGCTTCGTTCTCGCCGGTGCGCCGCGTCTCGTACGCGGTGGAATCCGCCCGCGTGGAGCAGCGTACCGACCTCGACAAGCTGGTGATGAACATCGAAACCGACGGCGTGATCTCGCCCGAGGAAGCGATCCGCCAGTCGGCCCGCATCCTGGTCGACCAGCTGTCGGTGTTCGCCGCGCTGGAAGGCACCGAGTCGGCCGCCGAGGCCGCTTCGAGCCGCACGCCGCAGATCGACCCGATCCTGCTGCGCCCGGTCGACGACCTGGAGCTGACGGTGCGTTCGGCCAACTGCCTGAAGGCCGAAAACATCTACTACATCGGCGACCTGATCCAGCGTACCGAGAACGAACTGCTCAAGACCCCGAACCTGGGTCGCAAGTCGCTCAACGAGATCAAGGAAGTCCTCGCCTCGCGTGGCCTGACCCTCGGCATGAAGCTCGAGAACTGGCCGCCCGCAGGTCTGGAGAAGTAATTGCGGCGCGGGGCATCCGTCCCGCATCGCAGCAACCGTCCCGGCTTCGGCCGGGGCATGTATGACTACCGGCCCGCGTCCAGCCGCATCGGACGATAGAAGAGCTGGTCAAACACTTAACTGAAAGGAATCATCATGCGTCACCGTCATGGTCTGCGGAAACTGAACCGCACCTCGTCGCACCGTCTCGCGATGCTGCGCAACATGTCCAACTCGCTGTTCCAGCACGAGCTGATCAAGACCACCGTGCCCAAGGCCAAGGAACTGCGCAAGGTCGTCGAGCCGCTGATCACGCTGGCCAAGAAGGACACCGTTGCCAACCGCCGCCTGGCCTTCGCCCGCCTGCGCGACCGCGACATGGTCACCAAGCTGTTCACCGAACTGGGCCCGCGCTACGCCACCCGTCCGGGCGGCTACACCCGCATCCTGAAGTTCGGCTTCCGTCAGGGCGACAACGCGCCGATGGCGCTGGTCGAGCTGGTGGATCGTCCGGAAATCACCGAAGCCCCGGCCGAAGAAGCCGCGGAATAAGTGCGTTTCCTGCCTGCGGCCGTCGCGCGACGGTTGCGGGTACACCGCTTACAATCGAGCCAGGCATGCGCCTGGCTCTTTTGTTTTGTGCGGGTCGGCGGCGGCCGGTCGAGGGAGAGTGTCGATGCAAAGCCATACTGAGCAGGGTGCCGGTCCGGACGAGGTGCTCGTCGTCGTCACCAATGCACCCGATGCCGATACCGCGGCGCGCTTGTCGCGGGCCGTGCTGCAGGCGCGCGCCGCGGCCTGCGTGAACCGTCTGGCGCCGGTCGAATCCGAGTACTGGTGGCAGGGCAAACTCGAGCAGGCGCAGGAATGGCCGCTGCTGATCAAGACCACGCGCGCACGCTACGCTGCGCTCGAGGCCGTGATCCGGCAACATCACCCCTATGACGTGCCGGAGCTGCTCGCGCTGCCGGCGTCGGCGGGCTACGGGCCTTACCTGGAATGGGTGCGCAGCGAGACCGCCGCGCCGGGCGGCGACGCCCGCGGCGCAGCACCGGGTACAGCAGCACCCCAGGATCCAAGCAAACAGGAATCGGCTTCATGAACATCGGGTTGGCACGGCGGGCGGACACGCCCGTGCAGAGATGGGCGCGGCATATTGCCGCAGCGCTGCTGGCGGCGCTGGCCTGGCTATGCCTGGCGGGCAGCCTCCACGCCGCCACCGAGGACGACTTCCTGCCGCCCGAGCAAGCCTTTCGCTTTGCCGCCAGCCAGCCCGACGACCAGACCATCGAGGTGCGCTTCGAGGTCGCGCCGGGCTACTACATGTACCGCGAGCGCTTCGCCTTTGCCGCGCAGCCGGCCGATGTGAAGCTGGGCGCGCCGGCCTATCCCCAGGGCAAGGTCAAGTTCGACGAGACCTTCGGCAAGGAGATGGAGACCTACCGCGACACCGTGGTCATCCGCATCCCGGTCGCGGCCGCGCCCGCCGACGGCAAATGGACGCTGACGGTGACTTCGCAGGGCTGTGCCGACAAGGGCCTGTGCTATCCGCCGATGGAAAGCGTCTACAAGGTGGGCGGCAGCGCACTGGCCGACCTGTTCGGCAAGCGCGGCCGCAGCGATGCAGCGGCGGCCGCGCCGGCGCCGGCACCCGCCCCGCAGGCCGCGCCGTCGGCATTGCGCGCAGACGATAGCGACCGCATCGCCGGCGCGCTGGCCAGCCGCAACTTGGGCCTGGTCGGCGCACTGTTCTTCGGACTGGGCCTGCTGCTGACCTTTACGCCGTGTGTGCTGCCGATGGTGCCGATCCTGTCGTCGATCGTGGTGGGCGAGCACGTCACGCGCGGCCGCGCACTGGTGGTCTCGCTGGCCTATGTGCTGGGCATGGCGGTGGTGTACACCGCGGTCGGCGTTGCCGCGGGGTTGCTGGGCGAAGGGCTGTCAGCCGCGTTGCAGACGCCGTGGGTGCTGGGCGCCTTCGCGGCGCTGATGGTGGCGCTGGCGCTGTCGATGTTCGGCCTGTACGAGCTGCAGCTGCCGCAGCGCTGGCAGACCCGGCTGACGGAATCGTCCAACCGCCGCCAGGGCGGCCAGGTGGCTGGCGCCGCGGCGATGGGGGCGATTTCCGCGCTGATCGTCGGGCCGTGCGTGACCGCGCCGCTGGCGGGCGCGCTGGCCTATATCGCGCAGAGCCGCGATGCCGTGATCGGCGGCGCGGCGCTGTTCGCGATGGCGCTGGGCATGGGCGTGCCGCTGGTGCTGGTGGGCGTGGGCGCGGGCAACCTGCTGCCGCGCGCCGGCCGCTGGATGGAGGTGACCAAGCGCTTCTTCGGTTTCCTGCTGCTGGGCGTGGCGCTGTGGATGCTGGCGCCGGTGCTGCCGGCGTGGACCACGATGCTGCTGCTGGCGGCGCTGCTGCTGGTGGCGGCGGTGTTTCTCGGCGCCTTCGACGGCCTGGGGCCGGATCCGCGCAACCTGGTGCGGGTGGGCAAGGGCGTGGGCGTGCTGTTTGCCATCGCCGCCGCGATCGTGCTGATCGGCGTGGCCTCGGGCGGGCGCGATCCGCTGCAGCCGCTGTCGCACCTGAGCGTGGCGCGCACTGGCGGCGAAGGCGCAGACGCTGCGCAGGCGGTGCGCTTCGAGCGCGTGAGCAGCGTGGCCGAGCTCGACGCGCGCGTGGCGCAGGCCGCCGCCGCGGGCAAGCCGGTGCTGCTGGATTTCTATGCCGACTGGTGCGTCAGCTGCAAGGAAATGGAGCGCATGACCTTCGTCGATCCGCGCGTGCGCGCGCGGCTGTCGGAGCTCGTGCTGCTGCAGGCGGACGTGACCGCCAACAATGCCGACGACAAGGCCTTGCTCAAGCGCTTCGGGCTGTTCGGGCCGCCCGGCATCATCCTGTTCGGGCCGGATGGGCGCGAGCGCCCGGTGCGCGTGATCGGCTACCAGTCGGCCAACCGCTTCTTGGAAAGCCTGGAGCGCGCGTTCGGCACGCGTACACGGACCTGAGGCGGACCTGAGGCGCACCTGAGGCGTACCCAGGGCTGCGGCTAGCGCTCCAGTTGCCGCGCCAGCGCCCACAGCGCCGCCAGTACCACCGCCACCGCGCCCATCAGGCCGATCGACCACCAGAAGCCCTGCGGCTCCTGCAGCCAGGGCATGCGCTCGAAGTTCATGCCGAAGACGCCGGTGATCAGCGTCAGCGGCATGAACAGCGCCGTGATCAGCGTCAGCGCGCGCATGGTGCGGTTGGTCCGGTGCGCCACCGCCGAGAAGTGGATCTGCACCGCCGATTCGATCGAGTCCTCCAGCCGCCGCGCGTGCGCCAGCACCCGCTGGATATGCTCCATTACGTCGTTGATGCGCACCAGTAGCACCTCGTCGCGCCCCGGCGCATTGGCCGCGCCGCCGGCCTGGTCGCTGCTGTAGCGGTTGTCGAGCAGGCTGTCGCGGAATTCCTGCAGCGCGTCGCGCTGCTCCTCGCTCAGGTGTTCCAGCTTGCGCAGCTGGATGCGCGCATCGAGCAGGCCCTCCCAGCTGGAGAAGCTGCGGCGCGAGTTCAGCAGCGCGCGCTGCCAGCGGTCGAGCTGGCGCGTCAGCGGCGCGCGCAGTTCCAGGTAGCGGTCGACCATGGCGTTGAGCAGCCGCAGCATCAGGTCTTCGGGCCGGCTCGGCGGACGGATGCCGTGCAGCAGCGACTGGCCGTTGCCACGCGCGGGCGCGGCTTGCGGGCGCGGGGCCTGGCACAGCTCGAGCAAACGCTGCCGCACCTGGTCGATGGTGCGCGACGGCCCCGAGCGCACCGTCACCAGCACGGTGTCGAACATGAAGAAGGTGACCGGCTGGGTGTCGATCTTTGCCAGCGCCGGCAGGAAGCCCGGCGCATAACGCTTCTGGCGGGCCGCTGCCTCGGCCGCGGCCGGCTTGGTGGTGCCGGCGGGGCCGGTGGTGCCGGCCGCGTCCTGCGGTTCGGCCTCGGCAATGGCGCGGCTGGTTTCGAAGGTCAGCTTGCGGAAGATCACCATGTCGTACGCATGGGTCGTATCGAAGTACGACGGATGCGCGGCGTTGGTGGCGTCGGCCAGGTGCAGGTCGAGGATGGGCGCGCCGGCAAGCTGGCGCACCTGCTCGCGCCATGCATCGGGCGCCGCGGTGACTTCGTCGGTGGAAAAATCCGCCCACACGAACAGCGACGCGGCATTGCCCGACAGAAAGCTGGCGGCCTCGGCGAGCGAGGCGAGCGGGTGTACCTGGCTGGCGGAGAACCCTAGCAATTCCATAGGCGCGCCATCCGTCGGCCGTCAGGCCTGCAGCAGCCGCGCGGCGTCGCGGGCGAAATAGGTCAGGATGCCGTCGGCACCGGCGCGGCGGAACGCCAGCAGCGACTCCATCATCACCTTGTCGTGGTCCAGCCAGCCGTTCTGCGCCGCGGCCTTGAGCATCGCGTACTCGCCGCTGACCTGGTACACGTAGGTCGGGAAGCGGAACTCGTCCTTGACCCGGCGCACGATGTCCAGGTACGGCATGCCGGGCTTGACCATCACCATGTCGGCGCCTTCGAGGATGTCCTGCGCCACTTCGCGCAGCGCTTCGTCGGTGTTGGCCGGATCCATCTGGTAGGTCATCTTGTTGCCCTTGCCCAGGTTGGCGGCCGAGCCCACCGCGTCGCGGAACGGGCCGTAGAACGCCGACGCGTACTTGGCCGAGTACGCCATGATGCGGGTATGGATGTGGCCGTTGTCTTCCAGCGCGGTGCGCACCGCGCCGATGCGGCCATCCATCATGTCGGACGGGGCCACGATGTCGACCCCGGCCTCGGCCTGCGCCAGCGCCTGGCGCACCAGGATCTCCACCGTCGCATCGTTGATCACGTAGCCGTTGTCGTCGAGCACGCCGTCCTGGCCATGGCTGGTGTACGGGTCGAGCGCCACGTCGCACAGCACGCCGAGTTCGGGGAAGCGGTCCTTGAGCGCGCGCACGGCGCGCGGCACCAGCCCGTCGGGGTTGGTGGCCTCGATGCCGTCGGGCGTCTTCAGCGACGGGTCGATCACCGGGAACAGCGCCAGCACGGGAATGCCGAGCTTGACGCAGTCCTCGGCCACCGGCATCAGCAGGTCGACCGAGACGCGCTCCACCCCCGGCATCGACGCCACGGCCTGGCGCTGGTTCTGGCCGTCGAGGATAAAGACCGGGTAGATCAGGTTGTCCGGGGACAGGCGATGCTCGCGCATCATGCGGCGGGAGAAATCATCGCGGCGCATGCGGCGCGGGCGGAACTCGGGGAAGGTGGACATGGCGGCTTCTTGACGGAAGAGGACGAGATGCAGGGCCGGCAAGCACGACGCGCGCGGCGTCAGGCGGCCGGCCGAAGAAAAACTAAACTTTTGTGCGTGCCCGCCATCATACTCGCGGACACTTTGCGTTGCGCGCTGCGTGGCGCGGTGTCCCCCGCTACTCCTCCCTGAGCGGGTACCCGCCGCACCGGCGGGAAAGTTTGTCCCCGTTGCTCGCGACGGGGCTTTTTTTTGCGCGCGCCGTTCGGGATCAAGCGGCCGGATCGGAAGCGGGAGGCACGGCGTTCGCGGCGGCGGGCTCGCGTTGCGCCTTCTGCGCTTCCGGCAGGTTCAGCCAGCTCGCGATCACGCCCTGCGCCTCCTCGATGCCGCGGCGCTTCAGGCTCGAGAACAGCTGCGCCGTCATCGGCACCGGCGTTTCCAGCTGCTCGGCATAGCCCTGCAGCATCTTGCGGGTTTCGCGCAGGGCCTTGGCGTTGTCGCTGTTGGTCAGCTTGTCGGCCTTGGTCAGCAGCACGTGGATCGGACGGCCGGTGGGCAGGAACCACTCGACCATCTGGCAATCGAGATCCGTGAACGGCCGGCGCGCGTCCATCATCAGGATCAGGCCGGCCAGCTGCTGGCGCGTCTGCACGTAATCGCTCAGCAGGCCCTGCCAGTGGTACTTGGCCGAGCCCGAGACCTCGGCATAGCCGTAGCCCGGCAGGTCGACCAGGAACGCGAGCGGGTCCGGCGCCTTGACCGGCGCCACCGAGAAATAGTTGATGTGCTGCGTGCGCCCGGGCGTGCGCGACGAGAACGCCAGCCGCTTCTGGTTGCACAGGATGTTGATGGCGGTGGACTTGCCGGCGTTGGAGCGGCCGGCGAACGCGACCTCGGGCACGGCCGTGGCAGGCAGGTCGCGCAGGTGGTTCACGGTGATGAAGAAGCGGGCCTGGTGAAGAAGGGACATGCGCTAGAGCGGTAGGGCGGGCCGCGGAGGCCGCGCAAGCGCGTGCCGGGGCCGGGGTCTCGCCAGGGTGGGATGGCTGCGGCCTGGGCCGCCCGCCGGGGTTGATCTGGCGCAGCCGCAAGCAGGCACGACAAGGCGCAAGGCATCAATCCGGCACTTAACTTATTGTACAATACGCCGGTTTACGGTCTCCTGAGCGGGTGACGCGTGGCATCCATGCCGCGTGCCTCGGCTGCCGTCGTCCGGGCGGGAAGCCTAGTGTGTCGTTCCATCGTGGGCAAGGCCTTGCCCCGCGTTGCGCGTTTGCACCGGACGGTGCGGCGGCCGCGGGAGCGGGCTGGCGGGGTCTGCCGCCACGGCCAGCGTTGCGCGGATCGGTCAGCCGCACGCGGGTCGCCACGATTCCCAGCCTTTTGCACCGGCGCGTCCTCACCGCCGGCAAAGCGCCGGAGCGGCACGCATCACGGTATCCAAAACAATTCAGAGAAGGTGTGCGAATGAACCGCATTGCGAAGATTCTGGGTGTCCTGGCTCTGGCCGTTCCTGCCGCCGCCCTTTCCGGTCTGGCATCTGCCGCAGAGCAGGCCGCCGCGAAGGCGGACCCGGCCAAGGGTGAAACGCTGTACACGCAAGGTGCCCCTGATCGCAATGTGCCCGCCTGCCTGAGCTGCCACGGTGCCGCCGGCAACAGCGCGGCCGCCGCCAACCCGAAGCTGGCCGCGCAGCATCCCGAGTACGTCCACAAGCAGCTGGCCGACTTCAAGGCCAAGACCCGCAACAATGCAATCATGGTGCCGATGGCGTCGGTGCTGACCGACGAGGAAATGCGCAACGTCGGCGCCTACCTGGCCAAGCAGTCGCTCAAGCCGGCCACCGCCAAGAACAAGGACAGCATCGAAGCCGGGCAGAAGATCTACCGCGCCGGCATCGCCGCCAAGGGCGTGCCGGCCTGTGCCGCCTGCCATGGCCCCGCCGGCGCAGGCATTCCGGCGCAGTATCCGCGCATCGGCGGCCAGTGGGCCGACTATACCGAGGCACAACTGGTGGCATTCCGCCAGGGCACCCGCAAGAACAACCCGGTCATGACGACCATCGCCGCCAAGATGTCGGATGCCGAGATCAAGGCGGTGGCGGACTACGTCGCCGGGGTTCGCTGACGATCCGGGATTCCGCGACGCTGGCGCCTGCGCGCGCCGGCGCACCGGTTGAGCGGCCGCCGCCGGATGGCGCGGCCAGGCATGCAACCGAACGCGCTTGTCACAATCGAAAAGGGTGGCCTGCTTGCCAAAGCATGTCCACCCTTTATTCATTTCCAGGCCGTACGCTGTTTTAGGTTTCACTGCACATGTCGACCGCTTCCACTTCAGGGCTGCACCTGAAGACCTCTCACCGCGTGCTGCGCGACGCGGTCGAATTGTTGTCCTCGATGCGCTTTGCGATCGCGCTGCTGACGGTGATCTCGATCGCCAGCGTGATCGGCACCGTGCTCAAGCAGAACGAGCCGTATCCGAACTACGTCAACCAGTTCGGCCCGTTCTGGGCCGAGGTGTTCCACACGCTGTCGCTGCAGAAGGTCTACGGTTCGTGGTGGTTCCTGCTGATCCTGGCCTTCCTGGTGGTGTCCACCAGCCTGTGCCTGGTGCGCAACGCGCCCAAGATGATCGCGGACATGCGCTCGTGGAAGGACCATGTGCGCGAGCGCAGCCTGCGCGCCTTCCATCATCGCGGCGAGTTCGACGGCGCCCGCCCGCGCGCCGAGGCCGTGGGCCGGCTGTCGGCGCTGCTGCGCAACCGCGGCTACCGCATCAAGGCGGTCGAGCATGACGGCGCCACGCTGCTGGCCGCCAAGGCCGGCGCCGCCAACAAGGTCGGCTATATCCTGGCGCACACCGCCATCGTGGTGATCTGCATCGGCGGCCTGCTCGACGGCGACCTGCTGATCCGCGCGCAGATGTGGCTGGGCGACAAGACCCCGCTGCGCGGCAACGCGGTGATCAGCGAGATCCCGCCGCAGCACCGGCTGTCGGTGAACAACCCGGGCTTCCGCGGCAACGCCTACGTGCCCGAGGGCTCGACCGTCTCCACCGCCATCCTCAACATTGCCGACGGGGCGCTGGTGCAGGACCTGCCGTTCGCGATCACGCTCAAGAAGTTCAAGGTCGATTTCTACGAGACCGGCATGCCCAAGCTGTTTGCCTCGGACGTGATCGTGACCGACCGCGCCACCGGCAAGCAGACCGAGGCCACCATCAAGGTGAACGAGCCGCTGATCGTCGACGGCATCGCCATCTACCAGTCCAGCTTCGAGGACGGCGGTTCGCGCCTGAAGTTCGTCGGCTATCCGATGCAGGGCAGCGGCCACGCCACCTTCACCCTCGACGGCGCGGTGGGCGGCAACAAGCCGCTGGCCGGCACCGGCACCAGCGCGGACAGCGACGGCCTGACGGTGGAGTTCAGCGACTTCCGGCTGATGAATATCGAGAACGTCACCGATGCCTCGGGCAAGCCCGATGCGCGCGGCGTGGCGCGCAAGTCGTTCAACGAAACGCTGGAAAAGCACCTTGGCGCCGCCGCCAGCACCGACCGCGCCAAGACCCTGCGCAATGTCGGCCCGTCGGTGCAGTACAAGCTGCGCGACCGCACCGGGCAGGCGCGCGAGTACAACAACTACATGGTGCCGGTGCAGATGGACGGCCAGTCGGTGTTCCTGGCCGGCATGCGCGAGTCGCCGAGCGAGCCGTTCCGCTACCTGCGCATTCCCGCCGACGACCAGAGCAGCGTGGCCGACTGGATGCGCCTGCGCGCCGCACTGCAGGACCGCGCCCTGCGCGGCGAGGCCGCGCGCCGCTTTGCGCTGGCATCGATGCCTGGCGACGACAAGGCCGAGCTGCGCCGGCAACTGGCCGAAAGCGCGCTGCGCGCGCTCGACCTGTTCGCGGGCGCGACGCGCCCCACGCCGGATTCGCCGCCGGGCGGCTTTACCGCCATCGCCGCCTTCCTGGAAAAATCGGTGCCGCCGGCCGAGCAGCAGAAGGCCGCCGACGTGCTGCTGAAGATCCTGAACGGTTCGATGTGGGAGCTGTGGCAGCTTGCGCGCGCGCAGGACCAGTTGCCGGTGGTGGCCAACAGTGCCCAGAGCGGCGCCTTCCTGCAGCAGGCCATCAATGCGCTGTCGGATAGTTTCTTCTACGGCGCACCGGTGTTCCTGCAGCTCGACGACTTCCAGGAAATCAAGGCCAGCGTGTTCCAGCTGACCCGTGCGCCGGGCAAGAACATCGTGTATCTTGGCTGTCTGCTGCTGGTGCTGGGCGTGTTCGCCATGTTCTATATCCGCGAACGCCGGGTCTGGGTCTGGGTGAAAGACCAGCCCGCCACGGGCGACACCGACGCCGCCAGCCATGTGCTGATGGCGATGTCGACCCAGCGCCGCACCATGGATTTCGAGAAGGAATTCACCGCGCTGCGCGATGACATCGGCCGCGCCGCCGGAGGCCGCAACGCCGCCCGCGAGCCCGCCGGCACTTCCCACTGAATCGAGCAGGTACGCTATGTCCTCAAACGTGAACCAGGCCGGTCCCGCCATGCGCGGCACCCCGCGCGCCGACACCGGCGCCGACGAGGCCTACCTCGAACCTTCCTTCCTGCGCCGCCTGAGCTGGGTGGACTGGCTGTTCGCGCTGGCGCTGGCCGCGGGTGCCGGCGTGGCGCTGTCGCAATACGGGCAATGGATGGATGGCTACGACAAGGCCGTGCTGATCGGCGCCGTGCCGACGTTTGCACTGCTCGGCTGGCACTGGAAGCCGGTGCGGCCGCTGATGGTGGCGCTGGCGGTGCTGTCGCTGTTCGCGATCCAGCTCTACCAGGGCCAGCTGGCGCGCGCCGACCAGGCCTTCTTCCTGAAGTACTTCCTGTCGAGCCAGTCGGCCATCCTGTGGATGAGCGCGCTGGTGTTCCTGTCCACGCTGTTCTACTGGGTCGGGCTGGCCACGCGCTCCGAGACCGGCTACAGCATCGGCAGCAAGCTGTGCTGGGGCGCGGTGGTGCTGGGCTTCACCGGCATGCTGGTGCGCTGGTACGAGTCGTACCTGATCGGCACCGATATCGGCCATATCCCCATCTCGAACCTGTATGAAGTGTTCGTGCTGTTCACGCTGATCACTTCGCTGTTCTACCTGTACTACGAAGGCCGCTATGCCACCCGCGCGCTGGGCCCGTTCGTGATGCTGGTGGTGTCGGCCGCGGTCGGCTTCCTGCTGTGGTACACGGTCAGCCGCAACGCGCAGGAAATCCAGCCGCTGGTGCCCGCGCTGCAAAGCTGGTGGATGAAGATCCATGTGCCGGCCAACTTTATCGGCTACGGCACCTTCGCGCTCGCGGCGATGGTCGCGGTGGCCTACCTGCTCAAGCAGCGCGGGGTCATGGCCGAGCGCCTGCCGTCGCTGGAACTGCTCGACGACGTGATGTACAAGGCGATCGCGGTCGGCTTTGCCTTCTTCACCATCGCCACCATCCTCGGCGCGCTGTGGGCGGCCGAGGCCTGGGGCGGCTACTGGAGCTGGGATCCCAAGGAGACCTGGGCGCTGATCGTCTGGCTCAATTACGCGGCCTGGCTGCATATGCGGCTGATGAAGGGCCTGCGCGGCACGGTGGCGGCCTGGTGGGCGCTGGTCGGCCTGCTGGTGACGACCTTTGCGTTCCTCGGCGTGAACATGTTCCTGTCGGGGCTGCACAGCTACGGCGAACTCTGACGCGCGCCTGCTGCGCAGCAAAAACCTGCCTTCGGGCAGGTTTTTTTTCGACTTTTTTCAAATTTTTCGGGCGCGGCGGGAATAAACAGATCACATCCGGTGTTTACTTGAGGGACGGTGCCGGCTGGCGGCACCGGTTTGCATGGAGAACAAGATCATGGCAAGTCTGCGTCGTAACGCTGCTGCATCCCTCGTTCGTCCCGGCGCGCTCGCGCTTGGCTGCGCGGCCGTCCTGCTCGCCGGTTGTGCCGGCATGGGCATGGGTGGCGGCAGCGCCGGCAATATGCCGCCCACGGTGAAGGTGACCAACGGCGTGCTGACCGATCCGCAGGGCCTGACGCTGTACACCTTTGACCGCGACACCGCCGGCAGCGGCAAGAGCGCCTGCAACGGCCCCTGCGCCACCAACTGGCCGCCGCTGATGGCCGCCCCGGGCACCAGTGGCTCGGGCCAGTACACCATCATCACGCGCGACGACGGCAGCAAGCAGTGGGCCTACCGCGGCCAGCCACTGTACCGCTTCGCCAAGGACGCCAAGCCGGGCGACCGCACCGGCGACAACGTCAACAACGTCTGGCACGTGGCCAAGCCCTGAGGCGGCGGCAGCCATCCCCATAGCCACCACAGTCCCGACAGCCACCGGCATGGATGGGTTTGACGGCCAGCTCGTTGCGCTGGCGCCGCGGTTGCGGCGCCATGCGCGCGGCCTTACCGGCGACGCGGCGCTGGCTGACGACCTGGTGCAGGACACGCTCGAGCGCGCGCTGCGCTACCGCTGGCGCTTCCGCCTGCGCCCCGGTGCCTGGTGGGGCGACGGCGCCGACGGCCTGCTGCCGTGGCTGCTGACACTGATGCACCGCCTGCGCCTGAACGCCTTGCGCAGGAAGGACCTGGTGGTGGCCACCGATACCCTGCCCGAGGTCAGCGCGCCCGCGGAAGACCCGGGACTGCGCCGCGACCTGTCGCAGGCGCTGGCGCAGCTGCCCGAGCCGCAGCGCGCGGTGCTGCTGCTGGTCAGCCTGGAACAATTGACATACGCCGAGGCCGCGCGCGTGCTCGACATCCCGCAAGGCACGGTGATGTCGCGGCTGGCGCGGGCGCGCGAACAGATGCGGCGGCTGCTTGACGGCGCGGCGCCGAACCGGACTGCCACGGCCGCCAATCCGCTGCAACGGGTGAAATGATGCCGGGCATCCACGAAGCCGATCTCCACGCCTACGCCGACGGCCAGCTGGCCGGCGCGCGCCGCGCCGCCGTTGAGGCCTACCTGGCGCAGCACCCGGACGCGGCGGCACAGGTGGCCGCCTGGCGCCGGCAGGCCGAGGCGCTGCACGGCGCGCTCGACCCCGTACTCAATGAGCCGGTGCCCCTGGCGGCCTTGCCGCCGGGTTTGCACGGCGATCGTGGCCGCCGCAGCGGCCGCGACGGCCGCCGCGATGGCGACCTTCCCTGGCCGCGCTGGACCATGGCGCTGGCGGCCACGTGCGTGTCGGTGGCGTTGCTGGCCGTGGGCGGCACGCTGGGCTGGCTGGCGCACGGCCGCCTCGGCGGCGGCACGCTGGTGCTGGCGCCCGGCGAGCGCTTTGCGCGCGAGGCGCTCGCCACGCACGCGGTCTACGCCCCGGAGATGCGCCACCCGGTAGAAGTCGCGGCGACCGAAGAGGCCCATCTTGTCGCCTGGCTGTCCAGGCGGCTGGGCACGGCACTGCAGGTGCCGGACCTGCGCGCGCAAGGCTTCCACCTGATCGGCGGACGGCTGGGCGTGGCCGAGGGCGGCCCGTCGGCGATCCTGATGTATGAAGCGGACGACGGCACGCGCCTGTCGCTGCAGCTGCGGCGCATGGCGCAGGGCACGCCCGATACCGGCTTTCGCGTCGAGCGCATGACGGGCGAGGGCGCGCGCCGGCGGGCGCCGGGCCGCGACCCGATGATGGCGTTCTACTGGATCGACCGCGACCTGGGCTTTGCGCTGGCAGGGCCGCTGGAACGCGCCCGGCTGCTGACGCTGGCGCAGGTGGTGTACCAGCAATACCAGGGCGGATAACGCACCCGCAGCGCGCTTGCGGCACATTGGCAGGCGCAGGCCTGCGTCATTTCGACGCCATCACAAAAAACTGTCAGGACTGGCCCGCACTCCACGACCAAGCCCGGAGTCCAATCCTGCAAGCACGCGGCGCCGCCGGCGCCGGCACGATCAGGCAATCGAGGAAAACCATGCTGATTCCTTCCCCCAAATGGCTGCGCGGCGACGACATTGCCGCCAGCGAGATCACGCCGCGCCATGTCTTCGAAGCGCGCCGCCGCATGCTGGCGCTCGCTGCCGCGGGTGCTGCCGGCGGCACGCTGGCACCGTGGTTCGCGCGCCAGGCCTTCGCGCAAGGCCAGCATGGCGCCAGGCTGCCCGCCACGCCGAACAACACCTACGTCATCACCGAGAAGCGCACGCCCTACGAAGAGGTGACCACCTACAACAACTTCTACGAGTTCGGCACCGACAAGTCCGACCCGGCGCGCCACGCCGGCACGCTGCGTCCGCGCCCGTGGCAGGTGGCGGTCGAAGGGCTGGTGAAGAAGCCCAAGGTCTATGACCTGGACGAGCTGACGAAGCTGGCGCCGATGGAGGAGCGCGTCTACCGGCTGCGCTGCGTCGAGGGCTGGTCGATGGTGATCCCGTGGATCGGCTATCCGCTGGCCGAACTGATCCGCCGCGTCGAGCCGCAGCCGGGCGCGAAGTACGTGCAGTTCATCACGCTGGCGGACAAGAAGCAGATGCCCGGCCTCAGCAGCGGCGTGCTCGACTGGCCGTACAGCGAGGGCCTGCGCATGGATGAAGCCATGCACCCGCTGGCGCTGCTGACCTTTGGCCTGTACGGCGAGGTGCTGCCCAACCAGAACGGCGCGCCGGTGCGCATGGTGGTGCCGTGGAAATACGGCTTCAAGAGCGCCAAGTCGATCGTGAAAATCCGCTTCGTCGACAAGCAGCCGCCGACTAGCTGGAACCTGGCGGCACCGCAGGAATACGGCTTTTACTCGAACGTGAACCCGGATGTCGACCATCCGCGCTGGAGCCAGGCGACCGAGCGCCGCATCGGCGAAGAGCGCGGCAGCGGCTTTGGCGCGCTGTTCGCGCCCAAGCGCAAGACCCTGCCGTTCAACGGCTATGGCCAGCAGGTGGCGGCGCTGTACCAGGGCATGGACCTGAAGAAGTTCTTCTGATGCAGGGCGAACGCATGGCCACCTCTTCTCCCGCCGCCGCGGCCGCCGCGCGCAAGCCGGCTGGCCTCGCCACGCTGGCGCCGCAGCGGGTGCGCGCGCTCAAGCTCGCGCTGTGGCTGCTGGCGCTGCTGCCGTTCGTGCGGCTGCTGTACCTGGGCGCGACCGGACAGTTCGGCGCCAATCCGCTGGAATTCGTCACGCGCTCGACCGGCACCTGGACGCTGGTGATGCTGTGCCTGACGCTGGCGATCACGCCGCTGCGCCGCCTGACCGGCTGGAACTGGCTGATCAAGCTGCGGCGCATGCTGGGGCTGTTCGCGTTCTTCTACGGCCTGCAGCACTTCCTGCTGTGGATCGGCGTGGATCGCGGCTTCGACCTGGCCTACATGATCAAGGACGTGTACAAGCGCCCCTTCATCACGGTCGGTTTCACCGCCTTCATGCTGATGGTGCCGCTGGCACTGACCTCGACCAACGGCATGGTGCGCCGCCTCGGCGGCAAGCGCTGGCAGGCGCTGCACCGGCTGGTCTATGCCATTGCGGTGCTGGCCATCCTGCACTACTGGTGGCACAAGGCGGGCAAGAACGACTTCGGCGAGGTCTCGATCTACGCCGCGGTGGTGTTCGTTCTGCTGGGGATGCGGGTGTGGTGGCGGCTGCGCAAGCCAGCCGCCGGGACGCGCCAGCCCGCCGCATAAGCAGCGGCGGACCGGGCTGTGGGAACTCAGTCCTGCAGCAGGCGCTCGTCGCGGAACAGGTCTTCGACCAGCTCGCGCTCGCGCACCAGGTGCACCTTGCCGCCGTCGACCATCACTTCGGCGGCGCGCGGGCGCGTGTTGTAGTTGGAGCTCATGGTGAAGCCGTAGGCGCCGGCCGACATCACCGCCAGCAGGTCGCCGGGCTGCACCGCCAGCGCGCGGTCGCGGCCGAGCCAGTCGCCCGATTCGCACACGGGGCCGACGATGTCGTAGGTCACCGCCGCGCCGTCGCGCAGCGCCACCGGCTCGATGCGGTGGTAGGCCTCGTACATGGCCGGGCGCGCCAGGTCGTTCATGGCGGCGTCGACGATGCAGAAGTTCTTGGCCGCGCCCGGCTTGAGGAACTCGACCTGCGTCAGCAGCACGCCGGCGTTGCCCACCAGCGAGCGGCCCGGCTCGAACAGCACCTCGCGGTGGCCATGGCCGCGTGCGGCGACGCGCTCCAGCAGCGTGGTGGCGAAGCCGGTGATGTCCGGCGGAGTCTCGTCGGTGTAGGTGATGCCGAGGCCGCCGCCCACGTCGATGTGTTCCAGGCTGATGCCTTCGCGCTCGAGCGCCTCGACCACGTCCAGCACTTTGTCCAGTGCTTCCAGGTAGGGCTCGACCTCGGTGATCTGCGAACCGATATGGCAGTCGATGCCGGTCACTTCCAGGTGCGGCAGCGCGGCCGCGGCGCGGTAGGTCGGCAGCACGTCTTCGAAGGCGATGCCGAACTTGTTGCCCTTGAGGCCGGTGGAGATATACGGGTGGGTCTTGGCATCGACGTCGGGATTGATGCGCAGCGACACGCGCGCACGCTTGCCGACGCGGCCCGCCACCTCGTTGAGGCGGTCCAGTTCGGGGATCGATTCGACGTTGAAGCAGCGCACGTCCTGCGCCAGCGCCAGCTCCATTTCGGCCGCGCTTTTGCCCACACCCGAGAACACCACCTTGCGCGGATCCCCGCCGGCGGCCAGCACGCGCTTGAGCTCCCCGCCCGAGACGATATCGAAGCCCGCGCCCAGCCGGGCGAATACCTGCAGCACCGCCAGGTTCGAATTCGCCTTCATCGCGTACTGCACCTGCGCCTTGCGGCCCGCGCAGGCGGCGGCATAGGCCTGGTACGCGGCGGTCAGCGCCGCGCGCGAATAGACGTAGGTAGGCGTGCCGAACTCGGCGGCGATGCGCGCCAGCGGCACTTGCTCGACGGCAAGCGCGCCGTCCTGGCGGTGGAAAAATGCGGTCATGGTTATCGGGTGGTGGGGGCGGCGGGGGACGATGCCGGGGCCGGCGCGGTCGGGGTGGCCGGCACGGCATCGGCACGGCCCAGCCCCGGATCCGGCACGGTCGGCGGAGTCGGCTCGGGCGGCACCTTGGGCAGGGTCAGCGGCCCGCGGATACCGCATCCGCCCAGCAGGGGCATCGCAAGGGCGGCGGCAAACGCCGATACAATCGCAACACGACGCAGCATCGGGTCGTCCTTTTGGCTGTTGGCAAGGCGTTGGATGACGCGGCGCGATGGCCAGGCATCCGAAGGATTCTTAACAAAAAAAGCCGTTCGCGCCACGTACGCCCGGTCCGGGCAGCGGCGGCAACGGCGGTCTCGGAGTTTAGCATGCCCCCCTTGAGCGAAAGCGAGTTCCTGGCCCTGGCCACGCGGGAGCTGGACCGCATCGAAGCCGCGGTCGAGGCGGCCGCCGATGCGGCCGATGCCGATATTGAAATCAGCCGCACCGGCAACGTGATGGAACTGGAATTCGAGAACGGTTCCAAGATCATCATCAACAGCCAGGCGCCGATGCAGGAACTGTGGGTGGCCGCGCGCGCGGGCGGCTTCCACTTCCGCCGCGAGGGCGAGCGCTGGGTCGATACGCGCAACGGCGGCGAGCTGTACGCGGCGCTGTCGGGCTATGTCAGCGAGCAGGCGGGCGCCAATCTCAGCCTGCAGTGACGCCAGCCTCCCGCGGCGTACACGGGAGCGCAAAAAGTAAAGCCGGCCTCGCGGCCGGCTTTCCGTTGTCTGGAGAGCGCGCTCAGGCGCCGCCGAACATCTCCAGGATCTTGCGTTTCTCGGTCTCGGTATCGACCGACGGGGTCGTCGATTCCTCCGGCTTGCCCGGCCACGGATCGCCCAGGCCCACCGACGCCACGCCGGCGCCGCCGGCGTTCTCTTCGAAGGTCCAGTCGCCGCCCACCATCAGCACGCCTTCGGGCGCCGGCCGCTCCGGCGACTCCGGCACGCCCTTGAGCGCCTTGCTCATGTAGCCGACCCAGATCGGCAGCGCCAGGCCGCCGCCGGTTTCGCGCACGCCCAGGCTCTTGGGCTGGTCGTAGCCCATCCAGGCGATTGCCACCAGGTTGGGGGTGTAGCCGGCGAACCAGGCATCGACCGCGTCGTTGGTGGTGCCGGTCTTGCCGGCCAGGTCGTTGCGGCCCAGGCGCTGCTTGGCGCTGTTGGCGGTGCCGTAGCGCACCACGTCGCGCAGCATGGTGTCGGCGATAAAGGCGGTGCGCGCGTCGAGCACGCGCACGGCATCGGTGCCGGCGCGCTGCGGGTGGGTTTCGGAGATCACGTTGCCGCGCGCGTCGACCACCTTCTGGATCAGGTACGGGTTGACGCGGTAGCCGCCGTTGGCGAATACCGAATAGGCGCCGGCCATCTGCAGCGGCGTCACCGCGCCCGAGCCCAGCGCCATCGGCAGGTAGGCGGGGTGCTTGTCGGCCTCGAAGCCGAAGCGGGTGATGTAGTCCTGCGCATATTGCGTGCCGATCGCGCGCAGGATCCGCACCGAGACCAGGTTCTTCGACTTGGCCAGCGCGCGGCGCATGGTCATCGGGCCCTCGAAGCGGCCGTCGTAGTTCTTCGGTTCCCACACCTGGCCGCCGGTATCGGGACCGATCGACAGCGGCGCATCGTTGATCACCGTGGCCGGCGAGAAGCCCTTTTCCAGCGCGGCCGAGTAGATGAACGGCTTGAAGCTGGAACCCGGCTGGCGCCAGGCCTGGGTCACGTGGTTGAACTTGTTGCGGTTGAAGTCGAAGCCGCCCACCATCGAGCGGATCTCGCCATCCTGCGGGTTGATCGACACGAACGCCGCCGCCACTTCCGGCAGCTGCGTCACCGACCAGTTGCCCTTCTCATCCTGCGTCACGCGGATCACCGCGCCGGGGCGCATCTTCATCTTGGGCTGGGCGTTGGCCGACAGCGACGGCGAGATAAAGCGCAGCGCCGAGCCCTCGATGGTCGCCACCTCGCCGGACAGCAGCGTCGCCTTGACCTGCTTGGACGACACGCTGGTGACCACCGCCGAGCGCAGGTCGCCGCTGCCCGGGTGCTCCACCAGCGCATCGTCGATGGCCTGCTCGCGCTCGGCCGGGTCCGAAGGCAGGTCGATGAAGGCCTCGGGACCGCGGTAGCCGTGCTTGCGCTCGTAGTTCATGATGCCGGTGCGCACGGCTTCATAGGCGGCGTCCTGGTCGGTCTTGGTCAGCGTGGTGTAGACCGTCAGGCCGCGCGTGTAGGTTTCCTCGCGGTACTGCGCATACATCAGCTGGCGCACGATCTCGGCCACGTATTCGGCGTGGGTCGAAAACTCGTTGCCCTCGGTGCGCACCTTCAGTTCGGCCTGCACGGCCTGGTCGTACTGCTCGGGGGTGATGTAGCGCAGGTCGCGCATGCGCTGCAGGATGTACTCCTGGCGCACCTTGGCGCGGCGCGGGTTGACCACCGGGTTGTATGCCGACGGTGCCTTGGGCAGCCCGGCCAGCATGGCGGCCTCGGCCGGCGTCACGTCGCGCACCGACTTGCCGAAGTACACGCGCGCGGCGCTGTCGAAGCCGTAGGCGCGCTGGCCCAGGTAGATCTGGTTCATGTACAGCTCGAGGATCTGGTCCTTGCTCAGGTTGGCCTCGATCTTGTACGCCAGCAGCATCTCGTAGATCTTGCGGGTGTAGGTCTTCTCGCTGGACAGGAAGAAGTTGCGCGCCACCTGCATGGTGATGGTGGAGGCGCCCTGCGACAGCCCGCCGCGCAGGTTGGCCAGGCCGGCTCGCATCACGCCGACGAAGTCGACGCCGCCGTGCTCGTAGAAGCGGTCGTCCTCGATCGCCAGTACTGCCTTTTTCATCACGTCCGGAATTTCGGCGATGGGCACGAAGTTGCGCCGCTCCTCGCCGAATTCGCCGATCAGCACATTGTCCGCGGTGTAGATCCGCAGCGGAATCTTGGGCCGGTAGTCGGTGATGGTGTCCAGCGACGGCAGGTTGGGCGCGGCCACCAGCAGTGCGTAGCCAAGCAGCAGCGCAATCACGACGGCACCGGCGACAACCAGTCCGACCGCCCAGAACATGAGCCGCGTCCAGATCGAACGGCGGGCAGGGTGGGGCGGCTTGTGTTGTGCTGTGGCCATAAGGGAAATACCTAGTCAGGGGTGCCCGCGATTATATCTTCCGGCATCGGCCCGCCCGGGCGCACAGTGGCGGGGGCGCCGCTATCGCGCTGTTACAAGATGTAAGGCCGCGGATGCCGGCGTGCAGGGCGACGTTGGCGGTGACTACGGGGGGAAGCGCGCGGCACAGGCAGGCATGGAAGGGAACCCGACGACCGTGGGGTTTTGGCAACGGATTGATGAGGGCCTTCTCAAAAACAAGTTCGGCCCAGTTCGGCACGTTGCCACCGATGCTGGTTTTTGTGAGAATCGGCCAACATAAAAAGCACACGTTTCATTCAAGAAACTAGGCTCGCCCGATTAGAGCGTTCAAGCCAGGGGCGAGTTCAAAAGTCAGGGGGTCACCTTGCGTCGGGGCATTTTGTCGGGGCTTCTGCGCCGGACTACGGTCGGCGTGGATATCGGGTCGTCCAGTGTCAAGGTAGTCGAGCTCTCCGTGGGGGGCAGCAGGCAAGACTACCGGCTGGAAAAATGCGCCAGCGAACTGCTGGACCGCAATGCCGTTGCCGATGGCAACGTCATCAACATCGAGGCAGTCGGGATCGCGCTCAGGCGTGCGCTCGGCAAGGCCGGCATCCGCTCCAAGGACGTGGTGCTGGGCGTTCCCTCCATGCTGACCGAATCGCAGACGGTCAGCCTGCCGGACAACCTGTCCGAAGACGAACTCTATTCCCAGGTCGAATCCGAGGCGCACCGCCTCTATCCGCCGTCGCAGGCGGTCAATTTCGACTTCGCCGTGATCGGCCCCAGCGAGACCGAAGGCGGCATCGGCGTGCGCGTGACCGCGGCCAACAGCGATCGCGTGCAGGAGCGCGTGACCGCGGCCGAAATGGCGGGCCTCAAGCCGCAGGTGATGGACGTCGAGGAATACGCGGTGCAGCGCTCGATCGTGCAGATGCTGGGCGTACCGCAGGAGATGTCCGAGGCCGACGCGCGCGCGCTGCCGGTGGTGGCGGTGGTGCACCTGGGCGGCAGCCGCTCCAAGGCGATCTTCTACCAGGGCTGGAAAGAACTCTACGAACAGCCGCTGAACAGCTACGGCGACCAGCTCACGCAGAGCGCGGCACGCATGTTCACGCTCGACGCGCTCAAGGCCGAGATCAAGAAGCGCAAGAACACGCTGCCCGAGGCCTGGCGCGCCCAGTTGCTCAAGCCGTCGCTCGACGCCCTCGCCATGGAGGTGCAGTCCGCGATCGGCAATTTCATCGCCAGTTCCAGCCTGGGCCGCGTCGACGAGATCCTGCTGTCCGGCGGGCATGCCTCGCTGTTCGGGGTGCAGGCGGCGATCCAGCACCAGACCAAGATCACCACCACGCTGGCGAATCCGTTCGCCAACATGGCGACCAACGCCAAGGTCAATGAGCGCTACCTGCAGCGCGACCTGCCGGCGTATATCGTCAGTGCCGGCCTGGCCCTGCGCGGCCTGCAATAACGCTCCGGAGGCAAGAGATGTCAACGAACACGCTGCCTTCGGTCAACCTGCTGCCCTACCATGAAGCCCGCAAGGCGGCGCGGCGCAAGAAGGTCTACACCATGCTGGGCGCTGCGGCCGCCGCCGGTGCCGCGGTGGTGCTGCTGGGCGGCCTCTACATCGACGGGCGCATCGCGTCCGTGGTGGCGCTCAACCAGGTGCTGAGCGCGGAAAACGCCAGGCTCGATGGACAGATCCGCGAGGTCAACAGCCTGAAGAAGGATATCGACGCGCTGCTGCAGCGCCAGAAGGCCGTCGAAAGCCTGCAGACCGAGCGCAACCGCCCGGTGCAGCTGCTCGAGGAACTGGTGCGGCAGGTGCCCGAAGGGGTCTACCTGACCAGCCTGAAGCAGGCCGGCGAGGCCTTCACCATCGCCGGCGTGGCGCAGTCCAACGAGCGCATTTCCGAGCTGCTGCGCAACCTGGGCGGAGTGGCCTGGCTGGACAAGGCCGAGCTGGTCGAGTCCAAGGCGGTCACCATGACCAACAACCTGCGCGAGCAGCGCCGGCTGTTCGATTTCTCGATGCGTTTCGCGTACCGCGCGCCCGAAGCCCCGGCCGACGGCAAGAAGGCTGCCGCGGGCGCGTCGGCGCCATCCGCGGCCCCCGCACCTGCACCCGCCCCTGCGGCCGGAAAGGCCTGACCATGGCGCTCAATACCGAAATCAACCTGGCTGACCTGACTAGCCAGTTCCGCGGGCTCAACCTGAACGAGCCCGAGACCTGGCCGGCCGCGCCGCGCGTGCTGTTCGCGATCCTGGCCGCGGCGGTGGTACTGCTGCTGGGCTGGCAGTTCTACTGGAGCGGCAAGTTCGATGAACTCGAGCGCCAGCGCCAGGAGCAGGAAAGCCTGAAGCAGGCGTACCAGACCAAGGTGGCGCAGGTGGCCAATCTCGACGCGCTGCGCGAGCAGAAAAAGCAGGTCGAGCAGCGCGTGGCACTGCTGGAGCGGCAGCTGCCCAACAAGACGGAAATGGACGCCCTGCTGGCCGACGTCAACCATGCCGGCGTGGCGCGCGGGCTGCAGTTCGAGCTGTTCAAGCCGCAGGCGGCGGTGATCAAGCCCTACTTTGCCGAGATCCCGGTGAACCTGCGGGTGACCGGGCGCTATCACGAGGTGGCGCAGTTCAACGCCGACGTCGCGGCGCTGTCGCGGATCGTGTCGATGCAGAACCTGCAGCTGGCCAATACCAAGGACGGCGGGCTGTCGATGGAAGCGGTGGCGATGGCCTACCGCGCGCTCGACGCTGAAGAACAGGCGGCGCAGCGCAAGGCTGCCGCGGCCGCTGCCGCCGCCAAGGCAGGAGGTGCGAAATGAGCCGCGCCGTTCGCACTCGCGCCCTGGCATGGGCCGCGTCCCGGCGAGCGCTGGCGGCGCTGGCGCTCGGCTTGCTGAGTGCCTGTGGCGCCAGCGATGAAGACGCGCTGCGCCAGTGGATGGAAGCCACCCGCAGCGCCCGCGCCAAGCCGCCCGAACCCGTGCCTGACGCCCGGCCCTACGTGCCGCGCGAATACGCCGCGGCCAGTGCGCCCGAGCCGTTCGCACAGGCCAAGATCGGCGAACTGAACAAGACGCTGGCGGATTCGCCCGAAGCCGGCCGGCGCCGCGAGCCGCTGGAGGACTACCCGCTCGAAAACTTCAAGATGCTCGGGATGATGAAGAAGCAGGGGGAAACCTTCGGCATCGTCCGTGTTGATAACAAGATCCACCATGTGAAGGTGGGTCAGTATCTCGGCCAGAGCTATGGCCGGGTGGTCCGCATCACCGATCAGGAGATCGTGCTGCGCGAATTGGTCCGGGAGGGGGTATCCGAGTGGAAAGAGAAAATGACCAGCCTGAAGCTGGACGCGGCGGCATGACCCCCGCGCGCTGGTACCGTGCGCGCGCGGGCGCCGTGATGAGGACCATGGCCACGGCGCTGGCGCTATGGCTTGCCATGGCCGCGCCGGCTGCCCTGGCGCAGAGCAACCGGATCAAGTCGGTGGACGTCAGCACGACCGGGGAGCAGACCGTGCTCGTGGTCGAACTGGAACGGCCGCTGGCGCAGAAGCCGGCGGATTTCACCACGCAGAACCCGGCACGGCTCGCGATCGATTTCTTCGATACCGGCTTTGCCGAGCGGCGCGCGCAATATGACTACGGCGGCAAGCTGGTCAAGGCCGCCAATGTGATGCAGATCGGCGACCGCACGCGCGTGATCCTCGACCTGACGCGCAACGCCACCTATCGGACCGACCAGCGCGGCAATGTCTTCGTGGTGTCGCTCGATAATGTTGCGCCGGCGGCCAAGAGCGCTGCGCCGACGTTCGCGCCGGCCGCGACGCCGCCCGGCGCTGCCGCGGGGCGGCCCTCGGTGCGCAATATCGACTTCCGCCGCGGGGCCGACGGCGCGGGACGCGTGGTGGTCGACCTGTCGTCGCGCGAGTCGGGCATCAATATCGCGCAGCAGGGCAAGAACGTGGTGGTCGATTTCCTCGGCACCACGCTGCCGGAAAACCTGCGGCGGCACTTCGACGTCAGCGACTATGGCTCGCCGGTGCAGGGCATGCGCGCCTCCGACGCCAACGGCAATGCGCGCCTGACCATCGAGCCGCGCGGCAACTGGGAATACAGCTCGTACCAGACCGACACCCAGTTCGTGGTCGAGGTCCGTCCGGTCAAGGAAGACCCGACCAAGCTGATCAGCGGCCCCGGCTATCGCGGCGAACGGCTGTCGCTGAACTTCCAGAACATCGACATCCGCTCGCTGCTGCAGGTGTTTGCCGACTTCACCAACCTGAACATCATCACCAGCGAAAGCGTGCAGGGCAACATCACGCTGCGCCTGAAGGACGTGCCGTGGGACCAGGCGCTGCAGATCGTGATGGATGCGAAGGGGCTGGCCTCGCGCCGCAACGGCAATGTGCTGTGGGTGGCGCCCAAGGCCGAGCTGCAGACCAAGGAGAAGCTGGAGCTGGAGTCGCAGCAGCAGATCAACGATCTGGAGCCGATCCGCAGCCAGGTGTTCCAGCTCAATTACCAGCGCGCCGAGGACGTGCGCCGGATGCTGCTGGGCATGGGCGCCGGCGGCGGCGCAGCCGCCCCCATCGGCGCCGCGGGGGCGGCCGGCGCCAGCACGCGCATGCTGTCCAAGCGCGGTTCGCTGACGGCCGATGCGCGTACCAACCAGCTCTTTGTGTCGGATATCGCCTCGAAGCTGGAAGAGGTGCAGAACTTTATCGGCAAGATCGACATCCCGGTGCGCCAGGTCATCATCGAGGCGCGCATCGTCGAGGCGACCGATACCTTCAGCCGCAACCTGGGCGTGAAGCTTGGCTTTGCCGGGCAGTACAACAATGCCCGCGTCGGCAACACCTACAACAACGTGCTGCCGGGCTCGACCTCGGACAACGGCCCGTTCCTGAGCCTGCCGGCCGGATCCATCAACGGCACCAACCCGGCCAATATCGCGGTGAGCCTGTTCAACAGCGCCGCCACGCGCTTCCTGGCGCTGGAGCTGTCGGCGCTGGAGGCCGACGGCAAGGGCAAGATCATCTCCAGTCCGCGCGTGGTCACGGCCAACAACATCAAGGCGCTGATCGAGCAGGGCACTGAATTGCCTTACCAGGCGGCCACTTCCAGCGGCGCCACCTCGGTGCAGTTCCGCAAGG
This sequence comes from Cupriavidus sp. MP-37, assembly GCF_020618415.1. Classification (NCBI taxonomy): domain Bacteria; kingdom Pseudomonadati; phylum Pseudomonadota; class Betaproteobacteria; order Burkholderiales; family Burkholderiaceae; genus Cupriavidus; species Cupriavidus sp. MP-37. The sequence continues at coordinate 554,503 of NZ_CP085344.1, forward strand.
CCAACCTGAAGCTTGAGGTGACGCCGCAGATCACGCCCGAAGGCAATGTGCTGCTGGACGTCGACGTGAACAAGGACAGCGTGGGCATCCAGACCACGTCCGGCTTTGCCATCGACACCAAGCACGTGCAGACCCAGGTGCTGGTCGAGAACGGCGGCACCGTGGTGATCGGCGGCATCTACACCCAGACCGAGTCCACCGATGTCGACAAGGTGCCGCTGCTGGGCGATATCCCGGTGCTCGGCTACCTGTTCAAGAACAACGCCAAGGTGCGCAACCGGACCGAGCTGCTGGTGTTCCTGACGCCGCGCATCCTGAACGAAAGCGTGTCGCTCAGGTAGGGCCGGGGCGCCGGATACAGTAGACTGGCAGGCCGCATCGACCGATGCGGCCTTTTTTTGCGCCGCGCGCCGCAGCGGCCGGGCCGGCAATGCCTGCGCCACGGCGAGAAATGCGGTCTATGCCGCATTCGGCACTTGCCGGCCGCGCCACAACATAAGAAGATGATGCAGTTCCCAACCGGGGAGGACGGCCCGCATGCCGCACTCCCGAACCACAGTCCCGTGACAGCCTCAGCGACAGGGCCGGCGGCGCAGCGCCAGGCGCCGGATCGGCGCGAAGCCGAACGATCCGGTGCCGAGCGCCCGGAATCCGATCGCCCCAACCTCTTTTTCGTCGGCCTGATGGGCGCCGGCAAGACCACCGTGGGCCGCACCGTGGCGCGGCGCCTGCACTATCCGTTTTTCGATTCCGACCACGAGCTGGAGGCGCACTGCGGCGTGCGCATCCCGGTGATCTTCGAACTCGAAGGCGAGGCCGGCTTCCGCGACCGCGAGGCCGCGATGATCCGCGAACTGGCGCAGCGCCAGGGCATCGTGCTGGCCACCGGCGGCGGCGCGGTGCTGCGCGCCGAAAACCGCGAGGTGCTGAAGGCCCGCGGCACGGTCGTGTACCTGCGCGCCAGCCCGCACGACCTGTGGCTGCGCACCCGGCACGACCGCAACCGGCCGCTGCTGCAGACCGAGGATCCCAAGGGCAAGCTCGAGGCGCTGTACGCCGAGCGCGATCCGCTGTACCGCGAAGTCGCCGACTTCATCATCGAAACCGGCAAGCCCTCGGTGGCGCAGCTTGCTAATATGGTGTTGATGCAACTTGAAATGGCCGGTTTCCGGATCGATCCCCCGCAGCCGGCGTCCCCGCCCGCGGGCGACGCCGGGCCGCCGGCGCAGGACCCCAATCCATGATTACCCTCGAAGTCGACCTGGGCGAGCGCAGCTACCCCATCCATATCGGCACCGGCCTGCTCGACAACGCCGAGCTGCTGCGCCCGCACGTGCGCGGCCAGCACGCCGTCATCGTCACCAACGAAACCGTCGGGCCGCTTTATGCGGCGCGCGTCGAGGCGGCGCTGGCCGCGCTGGGCAAGACCGTGCGCACCGTCACGCTGCCGGATGGCGAGGCCTTCAAGCACTGGGAAACGCTGAACCGGATCTTCGACGCCCTGCTGCAGGCGGGCGCCGACCGCAAGACTACGCTGGTGGCGCTGGGCGGCGGCGTGGTCGGCGACATGACCGGGTTTGCCGCCGCCTGCTACATGCGCGGCGTGCCGTTCATCCAGATGCCGACCACGCTGCTGGCGCAGGTGGATTCGTCGGTGGGCGGCAAGACCGGCATCAACCATCCGCTCGGCAAGAACATGATCGGCGCGTTCCACCAGCCCAACGCGGTGATCGCCGACATCGACACGCTGCGCACGCTGCCGCCGCGCGAACTGGCCGCCGGCATGGCCGAGGTCATCAAGCACGGCGCCATCGCCGACGCCGATTACTTTGGCTGGATCGAGCGCAACATCCAGGCGCTGAACGCCTGCGACCCGGAGCTGATGGCGGTCGCCGTGCAGCGCTCGTGCGAGATCAAGGCCGGCGTGGTGGCACAGGACGAGCGCGAGGGCGGGCTGCGCGCCATCCTCAATTTCGGCCATACCTTCGGCCACGCGATCGAGGCCGGCATGGGCTACGGCGCGTGGCTGCACGGCGAAGCCGTCGGCTGCGGCATGGTGATGGCCGCTGACCTGTCGCACCGGCTCGGCTTTATCGATATCGAGACGCTGGCCCGCGTGCGCACGCTGACGCAGGCGGCGATGCTGCCGGTGGTGGCGCCGGAACTGGGTGCCGACCGCTATATCGAACTGATGAAGGTCGACAAGAAGGCCGAGGCCGGCAGCATCAAGTTCATCCTGCTGAAGAAGCTCGGCGAGGCGTTCATCACCAGCGTGCCCGACGCGGATCTGCGCGCGACGCTGGCGCACGCCGTGCTGAAACCTCCCACCGAGGCGCCGGTCGCCTGACCGATCGGTTATGCCTCGCCACCCCGACCCAGCCACCGGACGCGCTGCATGACCGACTTTGAAAGCCACCTCGCCCCGTACGCCGCCCGCTCCGCGCAGACGCGCGGGCGGGTCCACGCCGAACCCGCGTCGCTGTCGCGCAGCGAATTCCAGCGCGACCGCGACCGCGTGATCCACAGCACGGCGTTCCGGCGGCTCGAGTACAAGACCCAGGTCTTCGTCAACCACGAGGGCGACCTGTTCCGCACGCGGCTGACGCACAGCCTGGAAGTCGCGCAGATCGCCCGCTCGATCGCCCGCAACCTGCGCCTGAACGAGGACCTGGTCGAGGCGATCTCGCTGGCGCACGACCTGGGCCACACGCCGTTCGGCCATGCCGGCCAGGACGCGCTGAACCAGTGCATGAAGAACCACGGTGGCTTCGAGCACAACCTGCAGAGCCTGCTGGTGGTGGACGAACTGGAAGAGCGCTACGGCGGCTTCAACGGCCTGAACCTGACCTTCGAGACGCGCGAGGGCATCCTCAAGCATTGCTCGCGCGTCAATGCCTCGGCGCTGGGCGAACTGGGCCGGCGCTTCCTGGAAGGCACGCAACCGTCGCTCGAGGCCCAGCTGGCCAACCTTGCCGACGAGATCGCCTACAACAACCACGATATCGACGACGGGCTGCGGTCAGGGCTGTTGACGCTGGAACAGCTCGACGAGGTGCCGATGTGGGGCCGCCACCGCGCCGAGGTGGCCGAGGCCTTTCCCGGCATCAATGGCCGGCGCGCCATCAACGAGACGGTCCGGCGCATGATCAACACGCTGATCGTCGACCTGATCGAAACCACCAGCCGCAATATCGCCGACACCAACCCGCGCAATATCGACGCAGTGCGTGCCGCCGGACCGCTGGTCGGCTTCAGCCCGCAGATCCACGAGGAAGCCGCCGCGCTCAAGCGCTTCCTGTTCCGGCACCTGTACCGGCATTACCTGGTGATGCGGATGTCGGCCAAAGCGCAGCGCATCGTCGGCGACCTGTTCCAGGCCTTCATGTCCGACTCGCGCCTGCTGCCGCCGCAGTACCAGGCCAGCCACGGCGGCGACCAGTCGCGGCTGATCGCCCATTACATCGCCGGCATGACCGACCGCTACGCCATCCGCGAGCATCGCCGCATCTTTGCCGTCAGCGAGGGAACTGCTCCCTGAAAAATAGGGACGGATCAGGCTATGATGCGGGCATCCCAGCCCGCACCACCTATCATGGCCCGCCTTCCCCGTTTTTCCCCCACCGGACTGCCCGCGCTGGTGTTGCAGCGCGGCAACAACCGCCAGCCCGTCTTCCTGGGCGCTGACGATTACCTGCATTACCTGGACTGCCTGCGCATGGCCGCGCGCGAGCACGACCTGGCCGTCCATGCCTATGCCCTGCGGCCCAACCATGTGCATCTGGTGGCGACGCCAAAAAGTGAGGACGCGCTTAGCCTCACCATGCAGGCGGTCGGACGCCGCTACGCGCGCTACTTCAACCGCGTGGCCGGGCGCACGGGCACGCTCTGGGAAGGCCGCTTTCGTTCCGCTGTATTCGATCCGGCGCAGTGGATGCTGCCGGCCATGCTCTATGTCGAGGGCAACGCGGTGCGCGCGGGCGAGGTCAACACCCCGGAGGCCGACCGCTGGAGCAGCTACCGCCATCACGCCGGCATCGAGGCCAGCCCTTTCATCAGCGATCACGCCGCGTACTGGGAACTGGGCAATACGCCGTTCGAGCGGCAGTCGAACTACCGCATGCTCAGCGCCGAAGGCCTCTCCGGCAAGACGCTGGACACGCTGCGCACACATGCGCATAGCGGCTGGCCGCTCGGGGACGACGCGTTCCTGGCGCAGCTGGAAAGACATGCCACACGCCGGGTCCAGCCGTTGCCAAAAGGGCGCCCCAAAAAGGTGCAAAGCCAGCCTAAAGGCGAGGCTAAATCGTCACAAAATTAATGTGTCCCTATTTAATTGATTCACCGAAACGGTGCGTCTTTTAATGTGTTCCGACCCCGTTTAATTTTTTTGCGAGCCGCAGGCGATTCCCATATAGTTGCTCCACCCACAGTCATTGTGCGGCGCGTCACGCTCGTGTACGCCGCTGCGGCCCGCAGACAGCTTCGTCCCCATTTCCCTTCCCGCCGGTCCACCGGTCCGGGTGGATTGATAGAAAGCGCGCGGTCCCCGTTCCGGTAGTCCAGCAGTTCGCGCAGCCTTCACCGGAATTCAGCCCGTGGACCAAATGAAGAACCTTTCGGCCCAAGCGCAGACCAGCGAGCACATCAGCGAGTCTTCCTCCGCCATCGACCTGCGTCCGCAGGCGCAAGGCATGTACGACCCGAGCAACGAGCACGACGCCTGCGGCGTCGGCATGGTCGCGCATATCAAGGGCAAGAAGTCGCACGAGATCATTTCCCAGGGCCTGAAGATCCTGGAGAACCTGGACCACCGCGGCGCGGTCGGCGCCGACCCGCTGATGGGCGACGGTGCCGGCATCCTGATCCAGATTCCGGACCAGTTCTACCGCGAGGAAATGGCCGCGCAGGGCGTGAGCCTGCCTCCCGCCGGCGAATATGGCGTCGGCATGATCTTCCTGCCGAAGGAACACGCCTCGCGCCTGGCCTGCGAGCAGGAACTGGAGCGCACGGTGCGCCTGGAAGGCCAGGTCGTGCTGGGCTGGCGCGACGTGCCGGTCGACGCGGCCATGCCGATGTCCCCCACGGTGCGCAAGACCGAGCCGGTGATCCGCCAGATCTTCATCGGTCGCGGCCGCGACATCATGACCACGGACGCGCTGGAACGTAAGCTCTACGTCATCCGCAAGACCGCCAGCCACGCCATCCAGGCGCTCAAGCTCAAGCACGGCAAGGAATACTTCGTGCCGTCGATGTCGGCCCGTACCGTGGTGTACAAGGGCCTGCTGCTGGCCAACCAGGTCGGCGAGTACTACCTGGACCTGCAGGACCCGCGCGCCGTATCGGCGCTGGCCCTGGTGCACCAGCGTTTCTCGACCAACACCTTCCCGGCCTGGGAACTGGCCCACCCGTACCGCATGGTCGCCCACAACGGCGAAATCAACACGGTCAAGGGCAACGTCAACTGGATCAACGCGCGTACCGGCGCGATCTCGTCGCCGGTGCTGGGCGACGACCTGCCCAAGCTGTGGCCGCTGATCTACCCGGGCCAGTCCGACACGGCATCGTTCGACAACTGCCTCGAACTGCTGACGATGGCTGGCTACCCGCTCGTCCACGCGATGATGATGATGATCCCGGAAGCTTGGGAGCAGCACACGCTGATGGACGACAACCGTCGTGCCTTCTACGAATACCACGCCGCCATGATGGAGCCGTGGGACGGCCCCGCCGCGATCTGCTTCACCGATGGCCGCCAGATCGGCGCCACGCTGGACCGCAACGGCCTGCGTCCGGCACGCTTCTACGTGACCGAGGACGACGTCGTGGTGCTGGCTTCGGAAGCCGGCGTGCTGCCGTTCCCCGAGTCGCGCGTGGTGCAGAAGTGGCGCCTGCAGCCGGGCAAGATGTTCCTGATCGACATGGAGCAGGGCCGCATCATCGACGACAAGGAGCTCAAGGACAACCTGGCCAACGCCAAGCCGTACAAGAGCTGGATCGACGCCGTGCGCATCAAGCTGGACGAGATCGACGCCAAGCCGGAAGACGTCGCCGCCGAGAAGAAGCCGGTGGCCAAGCTGCTGGACCGCCAGCAGGCCTTCGGCTACACCCAGGAAGACGTCAAGTTCCTGATGGCGCCGATGGCGATGTCGGGCGAGGAAGCTACCGGCTCGATGGGCAACGACTCGCCTCTGGCGATCCTGTCGTCCAAGAACAAGACCCTGTACCACTACTTCAAGCAGCTGTTCGCCCAGGTCACCAACCCGCCGATCGACCCGATCCGCGAGAACATGGTGATGTCGCTGGTGTCGTTCATCGGCCCCAAGCCGAACCTGCTCGAGCTGAACAACATCAACCCGCCGATGCGCCTCGAAGTGTCCCAGCCGGTGCTGGACTTCAAGGACATCGCCAAGATCCGCAACATCGAGCACTACACCGGCGGCAAGTTCCGTTCGTACGAGCTGAACATCTGCTACCCGACCGCGTGGGGCAAGGAAGGCATCGAAGCGCGCCTGGCCTCGCTGTGCGCCGAAGCCGTGGATGCGGTGCGCTCGGGCTACAACATCCTGATCGTGACCGACCGCCCGGTCGATGCCGACCATGTCGCCATCCCCGCGCTGCTGGCCACCTCCGCGATCCACCACCACCTGGTGGAGAAGGGCCTGCGCACGTCCACCGGCCTGGTGGTCGAGACCGGCACCGCGCGTGAAGTGCACCACTTCGCGCTGCTGGCCGGCTACGGCGCCGAAGCCGTGCACCCGTACCTGGCCATGGAAACCCTGGCCGACATGGCCAGCGGCCTGTCGGGCGACCTGTCGCCGGAAAAGGCGGTCAAGAACTTCGTCAAGGCGATCGGCAAGGGCCTGTTCAAGGTGATGTCCAAGATGGGCATCTCGACCTACATGTCGTACACCGGCGCGCAGATCTTCGAGGCCATCGGCCTGTCGCGCGAGCTGGTGCAGAAGTACTTCCACGGCACGCCGTCGAACGTCGAGGGCATCGGCATCTTCGAGGTCGCCGAGGAAGCGCTGCGCCTGCACAAGGACGCCTTCGGCAACAGCCCGGTGCTGGAGAACATGCTTGACGCCGGCGGCGAGTATGCCTTCCGCATCCGCGGCGAAGAGCACATGTGGACCCCGGACTCGATCGCCAAGCTGCAGCACTCGGTGCGCGCCGACGACGCCAAGGGTTCGTACCAGACGTACAAGGAATACGCCAACATCATCAACGACCAGAGCAAGCGCCACATGACGTTGCGCGGCCTGTTCGAGTTCAAGGTCGATCCGGCCAAGGCGATTCCGCTGGAAGAAGTCGAGCCCGCCAAGGAGATCGTCAAGCGCTTCGCCACCGGCGCGATGTCGCTCGGCTCGATCTCGACCGAAGCCCACACCACGCTGGCGCTGGCGATGAACCGCATCGGCGGCAAGTCCAACACCGGCGAAGGCGGCGAGGACGAGAAGCGCTACCGCAACGAACTGCGCGGCATTCCCATCAAGCAGGGCGACACCCTGAAGGGCGTGCTGGGCGACGGCGTGATCGAGAAGGACCTGGAGCTGCAGGCCGGCGACTCGCTGCGCTCGAAGATCAAGCAGGTGGCGTCGGGCCGTTTCGGCGTGACCGCCGAGTACCTGGCGTCGGCCGACCAGATCCAGATCAAGATGGCGCAGGGCGCCAAGCCGGGCGAAGGCGGCCAGCTGCCGGGCCACAAGGTCTCGGACTACATCGGCAAGCTGCGTTACTCGGTGCCGGGCGTGGGCCTGATCTCGCCGCCGCCGCACCACGACATCTACTCGATCGAGGATCTGGCGCAGCTGATCCACGACCTGAAGAACGTCAACCCGTCGGCGGATATCTCGGTCAAGCTGGTGTCCGAGGTGGGTGTCGGCACCGTGGCCGCGGGCGTGTCCAAGGCCAAGGCCGACCACGTCGTGATCGCCGGCCATGACGGCGGCACCGGCGCCTCACCGTGGTCGTCGATCAAGCACGCCGGCACGCCGTGGGAACTGGGCCTGGCCGAGACCCAGCAGACGCTGCTGCTCAACGGCCTGCGCAACCGCATCCGCGTGCAGGCCGACGGCCAGATGAAGACCGGCCGCGACGTCGTCATCGGCGCGCTGCTGGGCGCCGATGAGTTCGGCTTCGCCACGGCGCCGCTGGTCGCCGAGGGCTGCATCATGATGCGCAAGTGCCACCTGAACACCTGCCCGGTGGGCGTGGCCACGCAGGATCCGCAGCTGCGCAAGAAGTTCCAGGGCAAGCCGGAGCACGTCGTCAACTTCTTCTTCTTCGTTGCCGAGGAAGCCCGCGAGATCATGGCGCAGCTGGGCATCCGCACCTTCGACGAGCTGATCGGCCGCGCCGACCTGCTCGACACCAGGGCCGGCATCGAGCACTGGAAGGCGCGCGGCCTGGACTTCAGCCGCATCTTCCACCAGGTGTCGCTGGGCGCGGACGTGCCGCTGTACCACACCGACGTGCAGGACCACGGGCTGTCGCCCGAGGCCGGCAAGGCGCTCGACCACGTGCTGATCGCCAAGGCCCGTGCCGCGATCGAGAAGGGCGAGCGCGTCTCGTTCATCCAGCCGGTCAAGAACGTCAACCGTACCGTCGGCGCGATGCTGTCGGGCGTGGTGGCCAAGCAGTACGGCCATGAAGGGCTGCCTGACGACACCATCCACATCCAGCTGCAAGGCACCGCCGGCCAGTCGTTCGGCGCGTTCCTGGCGCACGGCATCACGCTGGACCTGGTCGGCGACGGCAACGACTACGTCGGCAAGGGCCTGTCGGGCGGCCGCGTGATCGTGCGCGCCCCGCACGAGTTCCGCGGCGATCCGACCCGCAATATCATCGTCGGCAACACCGTGCTGTACGGTGCCATCGCCGGTGAAGCGTTCTTCAACGGCGTCGCCGGCGAGCGCTTCGCGGTGCGCAACTCCGGCGCGGTGGCGGTGGTGGAAGGCACCGGCGATCACGGTTGCGAGTACATGACCGGCGGCACCGTGGTGGTGCTGGGCGGCACCGGCCGCAATTTCGCGGCCGGCATGTCGGGCGGCGTGGCCTACGTCTATGACGAGGACGGCCTGTTCGACAAGCGCTGCAACACCTCGATGGTGGCGCTGGAAGCGGTGCTGGCCTCGGCCGACCAGGAGAAGGGCCAGCCCCAGGCTTCGTGGCACAAGGTCGACGGCAAGCGCGTGCTGGATGAAGTCATCCTGCGCAACCTGATCGAGCAGCATTTCCGCTACACCGGTTCCGAGCGCGCCAAGGCGCTGCTGGCCGACTGGACCACGGCACGCCGCAAGTTCGTCAAGGTCTTCCCGACCGAGTACAAGCGCGCGCTGGGCGAGATGTACGCCAAGGAACAGGCCGCCCGCGACAGCGACCGCGAAGCCATCGCGGCCTGAGCGAGACGAGCGCAGCAAAACCAACGTAGCGAAGGACCGCGGCAGCCGCCGCGGCCCCGACAAGATACTGACCCCACCGCAGGGCCGGCGACGCCGCCGGTCCCGCGCAGCATGACCAAGGACGCAACATGGGTAAGGCGACTGGCTTTCTCGAATTTCCGCGCCAGAATGAGGGCTACGAACCGGTAGTCAAGCGCGTGAAGCACTACAAGGAATTCGTGTTCGCGCTGTCCGACAGCGAAGCGAAGCTCCAGGGTGCGCGCTGCATGGACTGCGGCATCCCGTTCTGCAACAACGGCTGCCCGGTCAACAACATCATCCCCGACTTCAACGACCTGGTGTACCGCCAGGACTGGAAGTCGGCGATCGAGGTGCTGCACCAGACCAACAACTTCCCCGAGTTCACCGGCCGCATCTGCCCCGCGCCGTGCGAGGCCGCCTGCACGCTCGGCATCAACGAGCTGCCGGTGGGCATCAAGTCGCTCGAGCACGCCATCATCGACAAGGCCTGGGAAGAGGGCTGGGTCAAGCCGCAGCTGCCGCGCCACAAGACCGGCAAGACCGTCGCCGTGGTCGGCTCCGGCCCCGCCGGCATGGCCGCCGCGCAGCAGCTGGCACGCGCCGGCCATGACGTGACCGTGTTCGAGAAGAACGACCGCATCGGCGGCCTGCTGCGCTACGGCATCCCCGACTTCAAGATGGAGAAGGCGCTGATCGACCGCCGCATGGAACAGATGCAGGCCGAAGGCGTGACCTTCCGCCCTGGCGTGATGGTGACCGACGGCGAACTGCCGGCCGGCATCAAGAACTATGCGCGCGAAACCATCTCGGCCCAGGCCCTGATGGACCAGTTCGACGCCGTGGTGCTGGCCGGCGGCTCGGAAGTGCCGCGCGACCTGCCGGTGCCGGGCCGCGACCTCGCCGGCATCCACTTCGCGCTGGAATTCCTGATCCCGCAGAACAAGGAAGTCGCCGGCGACGGCGCCAACGAGATCCGCGCCGAGGGCAAGAACGTGATCGTGATCGGTGGCGGCGACACCGGCTCCGACTGCGTGGGCACGTCCAACCGCCACGGCGCCACCTCGGTGACCCAGTTCGAACTGCTGCCGCAGCCGCCGGAAGAAGAGAACAAGCCGCTGGTGTGGCCGTACTGGCCGATCAAGCTGCGCACCTCGTCGTCGCACGACGAAGGCTGCGAGCGCGACTGGTCGGTCGCCACCAAGGAATTCATCGGCGAGAACGGCAAGGTCACCGCGCTGAAGGCCTGCCGCGTTGAATGGAAGGATGGCCGCATGCAGGAAGTGGAAGGCAGCGAGTTCATCCTGCCGGCCGACCTGGTGCTGCTGGCAATGGGCTTTACCAACCCGGTGGGCTCGATGCTGGAAGCCTTCGGCGTCGACACCGATGCGCGCAAGAACGCCAAGGCCTCGACCGAAGGCGAGCGTGCCTACCATACCAACGTGCCCAAGGTGTTCGCCGCCGGCGACGTGCGCCGCGGCCAGTCGCTGGTGGTGTGGGCGATCCGCGAAGGCCGCCAGGCCGCGCGCTCGGTCGATGCGTTCCTGATGGGGCATAGCGACCTGCCGCGCTGATCCGGCGTTACCGCTGCAACAAAAAAGCCCGCCTGGCGCAAGCCGGCGGGCTTTTTTTGTCTGTGCGATGGCGGCGTTCAGCCGGCCGGGGTCTGCTCCATGGTTCGCTCCATCAGCACCGCGCTGGCGCCGTATGCGGCCAGCTTGCCGGCGTGCCGCGCCGCTGTTTGCGCCGGCACCGGGGCGTACCCGAGCCTGCGCCACCACGGCGCCGCGGACTGCACCGCGATCAGACGCGAGCGCCGCAGCCCGGCGGCGAGCGCCGCCGCCTGCGCCGCCGCGTACAGGCGCGGCGCCAGTCCGGCGCCGCGGCCGGCGGGGGCCACGGCCATGTCGTGCACGAACCAGGTCAGGCTGTCAGCGGCGGCATGCTGGCGCCAGTCATGGTCGAGCACGCCGTCCAGCGGCGGCAGGCTGTCGTCGGGCCAGGCGTGGGTGAACAGGTAGGCGGCGAGGGGGCCGCGCTGCGCGGGCTCGTGCGCGACCCAGCAGGTGGCCGGCGACAGCGCCAGCCGGCTGGCCAGTGCTGACTCGCCTTCGAGCAGACCTTCGGTATAGCAGCTGGCCTGCACCGCCAGCACGGCCGGCAGGTCGGACAAGACCATGGGCCGCACGGTGAATTTAGTCATCGGCGGATTATAGTCGCGCCCTTAGCCGCGACCTCAACCGCGTCTTTAGCCGACCTCCCGCCGCCCCGCCGCGGCGCATTCAGCAAGGCGCAGCAAGGCTTTCAGGGTTCTCCCGGCTATGGTTTACGTGCCTGTGGCGGCCCGGACATTGTCCTTACAATTTTCTAAAACAATTAACGGAAACTGCCTCGCCAATCCTTTTTCCCCAGAACCAGTTTGCCGTCTCCTCAGGAGACGGGCCGGAGGAAAACGATGTCCGAAGTGCGCAATTTGTCGCGACTTTGGCGAGGTATAGCGAAGTTCGCACCGCGCCTGCCCGCGGCCGCTGCCGCCCGGCACTGGCTCCCGCCGGTGCTGTGCCTGTACGCCCTGGGATGTGCCACGCTGGCGTTCGCCGTGCCCGCCAGGCCCGCGCATGCCGGCACCCCGCTGGCGCGCAGCATGTCGTTCCCCGATCGCCCGATGCGGCTGATCGTGCCGTTCCCGGCCGGCGGCGTTGCCGACGCGGTGGCGCGGATGCTGGCCGAGCGCCTCTCGGCCAGGCTCGGCGTGCCGGTCGAGGTCGACAACCGTCCCGGCAGTGCCGGCACCATCGCCGGCGATGTCGTCGCCAAGGCCAGCTCCGACGGCCATACGCTGCTGTTCCACCAGGCCAACATGCTGATCCAGCCGGGGCTGGAGCCGGTGCCCTACGACGTCGTGCGCGATTTCACGCCGGTGGCGCGCGTCGCCACCACGCCGCTGTTCCTGGTCATCGACGCCCGGCTGCCGATGCGCACGCCGGAGCAATGGATGACCGCGGTCAGGTCGAGTCCCGGCTCCTACAGCTACGGCTACGGCCAGCCCGGCAGCCCTTCGCACCTGTACGCCGAATACGCGGTGCGCGGCCTGCGCGGCGGCGTGCCGCTGGTCACCGGCAAGGGCGAGGCCGCGGTGGTGCAGGAAATGCTGGCCGGCCGCATCAGCGCCTGCTTCTGTTCCTTCGCGGCGGTCCAGAGCCAGGTCAAGAGCGGCGGTCTGCGGCTGGTCGGCGTGACCGGCGTGGCGCGTTCCCCGTTGGCACCGCTGGTGCCGACGCTGCAGGAATCCGGGCAGGACGGCTACGCCGCGGCGGCCTGGTTTGGCGTGATGGCGCCCGCCAAGACGCCGCGCGCCATCGTGGCGCGGCTGGCGGGCGAGCTGGACGGCGTGATGGCCGAGCGCGAGGTGCGTTCGCGTCTGCAAGCCGCCGGGCTGACGCCGCTGCGCGACTCGCCGGAGGCGTTTGCCACCGCGATCCGCTCCGAATCGATCCAGTGGCAGGTCATCCTGAAGGACGTGCCGATCGTGCAGGAGCCCTGAGCGGCACTGCGGCGTGGCAGAAGACTGGCCGGTTTCCAGGGGAAACCGGCCGGATTGCCGGGCGGCCAGGAGAATTCTGAGGCACCACAGGCACGCCGCATGTGGCGCGGGACACACGGGTGCCAGCAGGGCTAGGTAGTACACCTTATAATGCGCCCCTGTCCCGACCGGTGCCAACGTGACCGCTTCTGCTCAAAATCTTGTCGAACTGACTGCAGTGGATTTCGCCTACGCGGACCACGGCAAGCCGATCCTGTCCGGCCTGACCATGCAATTCCCGCGCGGGAAGGTGATCGCGGTGATGGGCGGCTCGGGTTGCGGCAAGACCACGGTGCTGCGGCTGATTGGCGGCCAGGTGCGGCCGCAGGCGGGCGCGGTGCGCTTTGCCGGCACCGACATCCACCAGCTCGACACCGCTGGCCTGTACGCCGTGCGCCGCCAGATGGGCATGCTGTTCCAGTTTGGGGCGCTGTTTACCGACCTGTCGGTGTTCGACAATGTCGCCTTCCCGCTGCGCGAGCACACCGACCTGCCCGAGTCGATGATCCGCGACCTGGTGCTGATGAAGCTCAATGCGGTCGGCCTGCGCGGCGCGCGCGACCTGATGCCGTCGCAGATCTCCGGCGGCATGGCGCGGCGCGTGGCGCTGGCGCGCGCAATCGCGCTGGATCCGGCGCTGCTGATGTATGACGAGCCCTTTGCCGGCCTCGATCCGATCTCGCTGGGGCTGACCGCGCGGCTGATCCGCAGCCTCAACGACGCGCTCGGCGCGACCACCATCATCGTCTCGCACGACGTGCACGAGACCTTCCAGATCGCCGACTACGTCTATTTCATTGCCGACGGGCGCATCGCCGCCGAAGGCACACCCGAGGCGCTGCGCGCCTCCACCGATCCGTTCGTGCATCAGTTCGTCCATGCCGAGGCCGACGGCCCGGTGCCGTTCCACTACGCCGGGCCGTCGCTGGCCGAGGATTTCGTCGGGGGCGCGCGATGACCAGCTTCCTGGCAGGCTTTTTCAGCGCCATCGGCGCGGCCGTGCGCCGCAGCGTTTCCGGGCTGGGCCACGCCACGCGTATGTTTTTTACGGTGCTGGCGCTGTCGCCGGCGCTGCTGCGCCGCTTCCGGCTGGTGACCGACCAGGTCTTCTTTGTCGGCAACCTGTCGCTGGTGATCATCGCGGTGTCCGGCCTGTTCGTCGGTTTCGTGTTGGGGCTGCAGGGCTACTACACGCTCAACCGCTACGGCTCCGAGCAGGCGCTGGGGCTGCTGGTGGCGCTGTCGCTGGTGCGTGAACTGGGCCCGGTGGTGACCGCGCTGCTGTTCGCCGGCCGTGCCGGCACTTCGCTGACCGCCGAGATCGGGCTGATGAAGGCGGGCGAGCAGCTCACGGCGATGGAAATGATGGCGGTCAACCCGCTGCAGCGCGTGGTCGCGCCGCGCTTCTGGGCGGGCGTGATCGCCATGCCGGTGCTGGCCGCGATCTTCAGCGCGGTGGGCATCCTGGGCGGCTACGTGGTCGGGGTGCAGCTGATCGGCGTCGACGCCGGGGCCTTCTGGTCGCAGATGCAGGGCGGCGTCGATGTGCGCGCCGACGTGCTCAACGGCGTCATCAAGAGCTTTATCTTTGGCATCGCGGTGACGTTCATTGCGCTGTACCAGGGATTCGAGGCCAAGCCCACGCCGGAAGGCGTCTCGCGCGCGACCACCCGCACCGTGGTGATCGCGTCGCTGGCGGTGCTGGGGCTGGATTTCCTGCTGACGGCGCTGATGTTCAGCAACTGAGGCGGGCGCCCGCGACGATCATGCGGGAAGTACGATTACAAGACGGCGACCAGCAGCGACAACAAGGCAGCGACAACAAGGCAGCGTCAACAAGGCAGCGACAGATACTACGGGGTTGAAGAAAGAGATTCCAATGAAAAAGAACACACTCGATTTCTGGGTGGGGCTGTTTGTGGCGGCAGGGTTCGTCGCCTTGCTCTTCCTGGCCCTCAAGGCGGGAAACATGAGCGCCTTCAGCTTCCAGGACACCTATAGCGTGCAGGCCCGCTTCGACAATATCGGCGGGCTCAAGCCGCGCGCGCCGGTCAAGAGCGCGGGCGTGGTGGTCGGCCGGGTCGCGGCGATCCGCTTCGACGACAAGACCTACCAGGCCACCGTCGAGATGAGCCTGGAGACGCGCTACCAGTTTCCGAAGGACACCTCGGCCAAGATCCTGACCTCGGGCCTGCTGGGCGAGCAGTACATCGGCCTGGAAGCGGGCGGCGACACCGCCATGCTGGCCGATGGCGCGCGCATCACCATGACGCAGTCCGCGGTGGTGCTCGAGAACCTGATCGGGCAGTTCCTGTACAACAAGGCCGCCGATGCCGGCGGCGGCTCGTCCCCCGGCGCCAGCGCGCCGGCGCCGGCTGGAGATCTCAAGTGAACGCCGCCCGCCCCCTCCGCAACCTCCTGGCCACGGCCGCCGCCGCGGCGGCGCTTGCCGGTTGCGCCACCGGTCCCACCGCCAACCCGAAAGACCCGCTGGAGCCGTTCAACCGCGAGGTCTCGAAGATCAACGAGGACTTCGACAAGGGCATCCTGCGCCCGGTCGCCGAACTCTATGCCGACTACATGCCGACGCCGGTACAGCGCGCGGTGGAGAACTTCTTCTCCAATGTCAGCGATGTCTATTCGGCGGTGAACAACCTGCTGCAGGGCAAGCCGACGCGCGCGGCCGAAGACACCATGCGCGTGGCCATGAACACCGTGCTGGGCATCGGCGGCCTGATCGATATCGCCACCCCGGCCGGCCTGCCCAAGTACAAGGAAGACTTCGGCCAGACGCTGGGCGTGTGGGGCGTGCCGGCCGGCCCGTACCTGGTGCTGCCGCTGTTCGGGCCCAGCACCTTCCGCGACACCGCCGGCATGCTGGTGGACCGTCAGGCAGATCCGTCGGCGTACTTCTACCCGGTTTCGCTGCGCAATTCGCTGGTCGGCGTGCGCATCGTCGCCGGCCGCGCCCAGTTGCTGGGCGCCAGCAACCTGCTGGAACAGGCGGCGCTGGACAAGTACTCGTTCCTGCGTGACTCCTACCTGCAGCGGCGCCAGTATCTGATCTACGACGGCAATCCGCCGGGCGCTGAAGACGAGGACGAGACCGAAGGCGCAGCGCCGGCAGCGACCGACGCCGATGCCGCGCCGGCGCCGGTTCCGCCGGCGCAGGGGGCTTCGGCGCCTGCCGCCGAGCCGCCCAAGCCCGGCGCCGCGGGCGAGACCCAGCCCGAGGGCCAGAGCATGCCCCTGCCGCCGGTGCTGCCGGGCGGCCTGCCGGGGGTACGCTTCCGCTGAGGCGCTGAAGGCGTCACAAGTGCTGTGAATGCGCTGTGACCGCTGAAACAAATTGTTTGTAGGTGGCGTCGGGTGCGCTTTTGATGGCAACGCGCGCGACGCCGCTATGTTCCAATCTGCAAGGACCCGCAGCCTCCCGTGCGTGTATCGAGGTGCCGGCGCGCGGGTCACGACCTCTTTGATAAAGAAGGAAAATCTCACATGCTCAAGCGACTGTTGCTCCCCCTCCTGACGGCGGTTGCCTTCGCCGGGACCGCGCAGGCCCAGGTATCGCCCCAGGACGCGGCGACCCCGGACGGGCTGGTCAAGGCCGTGGTCAATGACGTGATGTCGACCGTGAAGGCCGACAAGGACATGCAGGCCGGCAATATCGGCAAGATCACCGCGCTGGTCGAACAGAAGATCATCCCCAACGCCAACTTCCAGAAGACCACGCAGATCGCCATGGGCCGCAACTGGTCCAAGGCGACGCCCGAGCAGCAGAAGCAGATCACCGAGGAATTCAAGACCCTGCTGATCCGCACCTATGCCGGCGCCATCGCGCAGATCCGCGACCAGACCGTGCAGTACCGTCCGTACCGCGGCACCGCCGACGATACCGATGCCACCATCCGCACCCAGGTGATCAACAAGGGCGAGCCGATCCAGATGGACTACCGCCTGGAAAAGACCGCGCAGGGCTGGAAGGTCTATGACATCAACGTGCTGGGCGCGTGGCTGACCGAGGCCTACAAGGGCAGCTTCAACACCATCGTCGGGCAGCAGGGTGTCGAAGGCGTGATCAAGACGCTGCAGGACCGCAACCGCCAGCTCGCCAACGCCAAGAGCTGACCGGCACGCGCGGCGCGCCGCTGCGATGCAGCACGGCGCGTCGAAGTGCACTACAATGGCCGTTCGCAACACCGGCTCCCGCCCTCGCGCGGGAGCCTGGTTTTAGATTCCTCGCTTTCATTCCGCATCCAGGCCACTGACGCCATGCTTTCGCCAGGTAACTCGCTGACCAACCAGAACGCCGCCGCGGTGCTGCGCGACGGGTTGGCGCGCGTGGCCCAGGGCGACGTCGAGGTGGACTGCACGGGCCTGGCGCAGGTGGACTCGTCTGCCGTCGCCGTGCTGCTGGCATGGCATCGGGCCGCCGTCGCGCGCGGCCAGGCGCTGGTGCTGCGCGGCGTGCCGGCGCAACTGGCGCAACTGGCCAGCCTGTACGGCGTAGACGGCCTGCTCGGACTGGCGGCCGCGCCCGCCGCCACCCCACCGCGACACCACCACCGACATTGATCCGGCATCGCCGGTCGCCACCCTGGCGGCCGCACGCGATGCCGCGGCGACCGCTGGCGCGGCCGCCGAGCCCCCGGGGCGGATCCGGCGAGGATCAAGCGGGACCGACCCCGCATCCCCTATAATTCCGGGTTGTTCGCCCATCCCCCCGCCTGTTGCCGGCCCGATCCATGCCGGACCAGGATATCCGGGCACGCAGTTGCTCCCCATTTCCTGGCGGCCAGCCCGAAAGAGCCGGACCCGCCACAAACAATCGGCCATGAAAGCCATTGAAATCCACGACGTTCGCAAGCGCTACCGCAACCTGCAGGCGCTCAAGGGCGTCAGCTTCACCGTCGAACGCGGCGAATTCTTCGGGCTGCTCGGGCCCAACGGCGCCGGCAAGACCACGCTGATCTCGATCCTCGCCGGCCTGAACCGGGCCGATTCCGGCCGCGTCAGTGTGCTGGGGCACGATGTCGTCGCCGATTACCGGATGGCGCGGCGTATGCTGGGCGTGGTGCCGCAGGAGCTGGTGTTCGATCCGTTCTTCACGGTGCGCGAGACGCTGCGGCTGCAGTCCGGCTATTTCGGCCTGACCCGCAACGACGACTGGATCGACGAAATCATGGCCAACCTGGACCTGACCGGGAAAGCCGATGCCAATATGCGCCAGCTGTCCGGCGGCATGAAGCGGCGCGTGCTGGTGGCGCAGGCATTGGTGCACCGCCCGCCGGTGATCGTGCTCGACGAGCCCACCGCCGGCGTCGATGTCGAGTTGCGGCAAACGCTGTGGAAGTTCATCTCGCGCCTGAACCGCGAAGGGCACACCATCATCCTGACCACGCATTACCTCGAAGAGGCCGAGGCCCTGTGCGACCGCATCGCCATGCTCAAGTTCGGCGAAGTGGTGGCGCTGGACCGCACCAGCAACCTGCTGACGCAGTTTGCCGGGCTGCAGCTGGTGCTGACCTTCGCGCGCGGCGGCCTGCCGCCCGCGCTGGAGCCGCTGCGCATGCCGGCCAATCCGGGCGAGCGCGCGGTGCGGCTGCGGCTATCGGGCTACCAGGCGGTGGAGCCGATCCTGGCCGCCTGCCGCGAGGCGGGCTGTGACATCGAAGACATGGAAATCAACAAGGCCGACCTCGAGGACGTATTCGTGCAGATCATGCGCCGCGAAGGCCATATGCCCGGGGCGCTGCCCGATCCGGCGATGGAGGCCGCGGCATGAAGCAGCCTGGCGAGATCGACATCCTGGAAGACGCCCGCCTCGGCCCGATGGCCGTCGGCGGCCTGGTCGGCTTCCGCACCCTGCTGTACAAGGAAGTGCTGCGCTTCTGGAAGGTGAGCTTCCAGACCGTGGCGGCGCCGGTGCTGACCGCGGTGCTGTACCTGCTGATCTTCGGCCATGTGCTGGAAGACCGGGTCAAGGTCTATGACCAGATCAGCTACACCGCCTTCCTGGTGCCCGGGCTGGTGATGATGAGCGTGCTGCAGAATGCGTTTGCCAACAGTTCTTCGTCGCTGATCCAGTCGAAGATCACCGGCAACCTGGTGTTCGTGCTGCTGCCGCCGCTGTCGCACTGGGAGATGTTCGGCGCCTACGTGGTGGCCTCGGTGATCCGCGGGCTGACGGTCGGCCTGGGCGTGCTGCTGGTGACGGCGTGGTTCGCCAACCTGCATTTCGCCAACGTGGGCTGGATCCTGGTGTTTGCGCTGCTGGGCGCCGGCATCCTCGGCACGCTCGGCCTGATCGCCGGCATCTGGGCCGAGAAGTTCGACCAGCTCGCCGCGTTCCAGAACTTCCTGATCATGCCGGCGACCTTCCTGTCCGGCGTGTTCTATTCGATCCACTCGCTGCCGGCCTTCTGGCAGGCGGTGTCCCACGCCAATCCGTTCTTCTACATGATCGACGGCTTCCGCTACGGCTTCTTCGGCGTCTCGGACGTGTCGCCGCTGTTCAGCCTGGCGGTGGTCGGATCGGCGTTCGTGGTGCTGGCCGCGCTGGCGCTGCGCCTGTTGAAGTCCGGATACAAGCTGCGCCACTGAGCGGCGCCGGCCCTGTTGAATCAAGCTGAATCACGCTGAAGAGAACCCCATGCTGCCTACACCGGAACAAGTCAGGGACTACATTGCCCAAGGACTGCCCTGCGAACACCTGCAAGTCGAGGGCGATGGCCAGCATTTCTTTGCCACCATCGTCAGCAACGAATTCGAAGGCAAGCGGCTGATCCAGCGCCACCAGCGTGTCTACGCGGCACTGGGCGACCGCATGCGCGCCGAGATCCATGCGCTGTCGATGAAGACGCTGACCCCTGCGGAGTGGCAGGGGGGCGAAGGCAAGTAAGAACCATGCGCCGCGCTGGCGCGCGGCTCCAGAACAATGATGCCGGGCACGTGCCCGGACCAGACCACAGAACATGGACAAATTCCAGATCCACGGCAATGGCCCGCTCAAGGGTGAAATCCGCGTCTCGGGCGCCAAGAACGCCGCCCTGCCGATCCTGTGCGCGGGCCTGCTGACGGCCGATACCGTCGCGCTGGACAACGTGCCCAACCTGCAGGACGTGCGCACCACGCTCAAGCTGCTGCGCCTGATGGGGGTGCGGGCCGAGCACGATGGCGCGCGCGTGACCCTGAACGGCGCCGACGTCAATGTGCTCGAGGCCCCGTACGAGCTGGTCAAGACCATGCGCGCCTCGATCCTGGTGCTGGGTCCGCTGGTGGCGCGCTTTGGCGAGGCGCGCGTGTCGCTGCCGGGCGGCTGCGGCATCGGCGCGCGCCCGGTCGACCAGCACATCAAGGGCCTGCAGGCGATGGGCGCCGAGATCACCATCGAGCACGGCTTTATCCATGCCCGCGCCAAGCGTCTGAAGGGCGCGCGCGTGGTCACCGACATGATCACCGTGACCGGCACCGAGAACCTGCTGATGGCCGCCACCCTGGCCGAAGGCGAAACCGTGCTGGAAAACGCCGCGCGCGAGCCCGAGGTGACCGACCTGGCGCACCTGCTGGTCAAGATGGGCGCGAAGATCGACGGCATCGGCACCGACCGCCTGGTGGTGCACGGCGTCGAGCGCCTGCACGGCGCCAGCCACAGCGTCATCGCCGACCGCATCGAGGCCGGCACCTTCCTGTGCGCGGCCGCCGCGACGCTGGGTGACCTGGTGCTGCGCGGCGTGCAGCCCGAGATCCTCGACACCGTGCTCGACAAGCTGCGCGAAGCCGGCGCCAGCATCGAGACCGGCGCCGACTGGATTCGCCTGGCGATGCCGCACCGCGCCCGCGCGGTGAGCTTCCGCACCTCCGAATACCCGGCCTTCCCGACCGACATGCAGGCCCAGTTCATGGCCCTGAACGCCGTCGCCGAAGGCACCGCGCGCGTGACCGAGACCATCTTCGAAAACCGCTTCATGCACGTGCAGGAACTGAACCGCCTGGGCGCCGACATCACCGTCGAAGGCAACACCGCGGTGGTCAACGGCGTGCCGCGCCTGTCGGGCGCCAACGTGATGGCGACCGACCTGCGCGCCTCGGCCAGCCTGGTGATCGCCGGCCTGGTGGCCGACGGCGAGACCGTGATCGACCGCATCTACCACCTGGACCGCGGCTACGACCGCATGGAAGACAAGCTGTCGGCAGTGGGCGCGAAGATCCGCCGCATTGCCTGAGCACCAAGGACTGAAGCCCGATGAGCCCCGCTTTCAACGCATCGCCCAACCAGCTGACGCTGGCGCTGTCCAAGGGCCGCATCTTCACCGAGACGCTGCCGCTGCTGGAAGCGGCCGGCATCCGTGTCACCGAGGATCCCGAGACCTCGCGCAAGCTGATCCTGCCGACTTCCGATCCGGCGGTGCGCGTGGTGATCGTGCGCGCCTCGGACGTGCCGACCTACGTGCAGTACGGCGCGGCCGACTTCGGCGTGGCCGGCAAGGACGTGCTGATGGAAAGCGGCATGGCCGGCCTGTACGCGCCGATCGACCTGAACATCGCGCGCTGCCGCATGTCGGTGGCGGTGCCGGCCGGGTTTGACTACGCCAAGGCGGTGCGCCAGGGCGCGCGCCTGGCCGTGGCCACCAAGTATGTGCAGACCGCGCGCGAGCATTTTGCGAAAAAGGGCGTTCACGTCGACCTGATCAAGCTGTACGGTTCGATGGAGCTGGGCCCGCTGGTGGGGCTGTCCGACGCCATCGTCGACCTGGTCAGCACCGGCAGCACGCTGCGCGCCAACAATCTGGTCGAAGTGGAAGAGATCGTGCAGATCTCGTCGCGGCTGGTGGTGAACCAGGCCGCGCTCAAACTCAAGCGCGAGCGGCTGGCACCGATCCTCGAAGCCTTCGAACGCGCTTCGGCGGCGCAGGCCTGAGAGGCCATCGCCGCCCGAGAAGGAAAGAAGTCATGAACCCAACCGAAATGGAAAACCTGCCGATCCGCCGGCTCGATTCCAGCGAGCCGGGCTTTGCCGAGGCGCTGCGCCAGGTGCTGGCCTTCGAGGCTGGCGAAGACGAGGCCATCGATCGCGCCGCCGCGCAGATCCTGGCCGACGTGAAGTCGCGCGGCGATGCCGCGGTGCTGGAATACACCCGCCGCTTCGACCGCGTCGAGGCGGCGTCGATGGGCGCGCTCGAGGTATCGCAACAACAGCTCGAGGCCGCGCTCGAAGACCTCGAGCCCAAGCGCCGCGCCGCGCTGGAGGCGGCCGCCGCGCGCGTGCGCGCCTACCACGAGAAGCAGAAGATCGAATGCGGCAGCCACAGCTGGGAATACACCGAGGCCGACGGCACCATGCTGGGCCAGAAGGTGACGCCGCTGGACCGCGTCGGCATCTACGTGCCGGGCGGCAAGGCCGCCTACCCGTCGTCGGTGCTGATGAACGCGATCCCGGCGCGGGTCGCGGGCGTCAAGGAAATCATCATGGTCGTGCCCACGCCCGGCGGCGTGCGCAATGAACTGGTGCTGGCCGCGGCGCAGATCGCCGGCGTCGATCGCGTGTTCACCATCGGCGGCGCGCAAGCCGTGGGCGCGCTCGCCTACGGCACCGCGACGCTGCCGCAGGTCGACAAGATCGTCGGCCCTGGCAACGCCTACGTCGCCGCGGCCAAGCGCCGCGTGTTCGGCACCGTCGGCATCGACATGATCGCGGGCCCGTCCGAGATCCTGGTGATCTGCGACGGCACCACCGACCCCGACTGGGTGGCGATGGACCTGTTCTCGCAGGCCGAGCACGACGAACTGGCGCAGTCGATCCTGCTGTGCCCGGACGCGGACTATATCGCCCGCGTGGAAGCCAGCATCCAGCGCCAGCTTGGCACCATGCCGCGCCGCGACGTGATTGCCGCGTCGATCTCCGGCCGGGGCGCACTGATCAAGGTGCGCGACATGGAAGAGGCCTGCGAGATCGCCAACGCGATCGCGCCGGAACACCTCGAGATCTCGGCCGAGAACCCGCGCCAGTGGAGCGAGAAGATCCGCCACGCCGGCGCCATCTTCCTGGGCCGCTATACCAGCGAGTCGCTGGGCGACTACTGCGCCGGCCCCAACCACGTGCTGCCGACCTCGCGCACCGCGCGCTTCTCGTCGCCGCTGGGCGTCTATGACTTCCAGAAGCGCTCGAGCTTGATCGAGGTGAGCGAGGGCGGCGCGCAGATGCTGGGCCAGATCGCCGCCGAACTGGCCTATGGCGAAGGGCTGCAGGCCCACGCCCGCAGCGCGGAATACCGTTTCAAGCGTAGCTAACCCTGACCCAACCCACCTGGAGCTTCCATGTCAGCCGTAGAGCCCTCCCTGATCGAACGCATCATCCGTGACGACGTGCGCGCCATGGGCGCCTACCACGTGCCGGATTCGCACGGTCTGGTCAAGCTCGACGCGATGGAAAACCCGTACCGCCTGCCGCCCGCGCTGCGCCAGCAGCTGGCCGAGCGGCTGGGCGAGGTGGCGCTGAACCGCTACCCGGTGCCGAGCAGCGAGGCGCTGCGCGCCGCGCTCAAGCGCGTGATGCAGGTGCCGGCCGGCATGGAGGTGCTGCTCGGCAACGGCTCGGACGAGCTCATCAGCATGCTGGCGCTGGCTGCGGCCAGGCCGGGCGCGAAGGTGATGGCGCCGGTGCCGGGCTTTGTCATGTACGCGATGTCCGCGCAGTTTGCCGGCCTGCAATTTGTGGGCGTGCCGCTGCGCGCCGACTTCACGCTGGACCGCGCCGCGATGCTGGCGGCGATGGCCGCGCAGCAGCCCGCCATCATCTACCTGGCCTACCCGAACAACCCCACCGGCAACCTGTTCGACGCCGCCGACATGGAGGCCATCATCCGCGCCGCGCAGGGCGAGGTCTGCAACAGCCTGGTGGTGGTCGACGAGGCCTACCAGCCGTTCGCCCAGCACAGCTGGATGCCGCGCCTGACGGACTTCGGCAACCTGCTGGTGATGCGCACCGTATCGAAGCTCGGCCTGGCCGGCATCCGCCTGGGCTACCTGGCCGGCGCGCCGGAATGGCTGGCACAGCTGGACAAGGTGCGCCCGCCCTACAACGTCAACGTGCTGACCGAGGCCGCCGCGCTGTTCGCGCTCGAGCATGTGTCGGTGCTCGACGAACAGGCCGCGCAACTGCGTGCCGAACGCACCCGCGTGGCCGATGGCATGGCGGCGCAGCCCGGGGTCACCGTGTTCCCGAGCGCGGCCAATTTCCTGCTGGTGCGCGTGCCGGATGCCGCACAGACCTTCGAGCGCCTGCTGGCGCGGAAGGTATTGATCAAGAACGTGAGTAAAATGCACCCGTTGCTGGCCAATTGTCTGCGCGTCACGGTCAGCACGCCCGAAGAAAACGCGCAGTTCCTTGAGGCATTCGCAGCGTCGCTGCAGGATTAACACCATGCGTGTTGCAGAGGTCACCCGCAATACTTCGGAAACGCAGATTCGC
This sequence comes from Cupriavidus sp. MP-37, assembly GCF_020618415.1. NCBI lineage: Bacteria > Pseudomonadati > Pseudomonadota > Betaproteobacteria > Burkholderiales > Burkholderiaceae > Cupriavidus > Cupriavidus sp. MP-37. The sequence continues at coordinate 578,975 of NZ_CP085344.1, forward strand.
GTTTCCCTGAATCTCGACGGCAGCGGCCGCCAGAAGCTGGCGTCGGGCGTGCCGTTCCTCGACCACATGCTGGACCAGATCGCCCGGCATGGCATGTTCGACCTGGAGGTCGAAGCCACCGGCGACACGCATATCGACGACCACCATACGGTGGAAGACGTGGGCATCACGCTCGGCCAGGCGGTGGCCAGGGCCATCGGCGACAAGAAGGGCATCACCCGCTACGGCCACAGCTACGTGCCGCTGGACGAATGCCTGTCGCGCGTGGTGATCGATTTCTCGGGCCGCCCTGGCCTGGAGTTCCACGTTCCCTTCACGCGCGCGCGCGTGGGCAGCTTCGACGTCGACCTGACCATCGAGTTCTTCCGCGGCTTCGTCAATCATGCGGGCGTGACCCTGCATATCGACAACCTGCGCGGCATCAATGCCCATCATCAGTGCGAAACCGTGTTCAAGGCCTTCGGCCGGGCGCTGCGCATGGCGGTGGAGCTGGACCCGCGCGCGGCCAACACGATCCCGTCGACCAAGGGTACCCTCTGAGCTTTCTGAAACCGTAGGCGTGCCGGCTGGTTGCGGCGCCCGCTGACGTTCCCAGTCTGAACCTGGCCAGCGACGCTGGCGACCCGCAACCAATGGATACGCTCAAGTCGTTTATCTCGCTGCTGGCGCTGATCAACCCGATCGGGGCGATCCCGTTCTTCATCAGCCTGACCACGCAGCAGACCGAAGCGGAAAAGCGCCATACCATCAAGATCGCGTCGATTTCGGTGGCGATCGTGGTGGCGGTGTCGGCGTTGCTGGGGCAGCAGATCATCGAGTTCTTCAATATCTCGGTGGCGTCGCTGCAGGTGGGCGGCGGGCTCATCATGATCATGATGGCCATGAACATGCTGAATGCGCAGACCAGCCGCACCAAGGCCACGCCGGAAGAAGAGGATGAGGCCGGGGTAAAGTCCAGTATCGCGGTGGTGCCGCTGGCGCTGCCGCTGCTGACCGGGCCGGGATCGATCAGCACGGTAATCGTCTATGCCGGCAAGACCCAGCATTGGTACCAGTTGCTGATCCTGGTCGGCATCGGCGCGCTGCTGGGCGCGGTGGTGTACCTGGTGTTCCGCGCGGCCGACCCGATCGCCCGGGTCATCGGCCGCACCGGCATCAATATCGGCACGCGCCTGATGGGCCTGATCCTGTCGGCGCTGGCCGTGGAATTCATTGTGGACGGGCTGAAGACATTGTTGCCTGTTTTGAAATCATGACTACCATAGCAATTGTGGATTACGGCATGGGCAACCTGCGCTCGGTGGCGCAGGCGCTGCGTGCCGCGGCGCCGGAGGCCGATGTCCGGGTGGTGGATGCGCCCGAAGGCATCCGCTCGGCGGACCGCGTGGTGCTGCCGGGCCAGGGCGCGATGCCTGACTGCATGTCGGCGCTGGGTGCGTCGGGGCTGCAGGAAGCGGTGGTCGAGGCCGCCGCCAGCAAGCCGATGCTGGGCGTGTGCGTGGGCGAGCAGATGCTGTTCGAGTTCAGCACCGAAAGCCGCGCCGGCACGGATCGCACTCCGGCGCTGGCGTTGATGCCCGGCCAGGTGGTGCGTTTCGCGCTGGACGGCATGACGCAGCCCGACGGCTCGCGTTTCAAGGTGCCGCAGATGGGCTGGAACCGGGTGCGCCAGGCCAGGCCGCACCCGCTGTGGAACGGCATTCCGGACGACAGCTGGTTCTATTTCGTCCACAGCTACTATGTGCAGGCGCAGGATCCGGCCCATATCGCCGGCGAAACGGAATACGGAGTCGTGTTTACCAGCGCGGTAGCGCGCGATAATATTTTCGCGACGCAGTTCCACCCCGAAAAAAGCGCGGCCCTGGGCCTGCAGCTGTACCGGAACTTCGTCCACTGGAATCCCTGAAGCGCAGCCTTGCCGATTCGCGATTCGCTTGTGTTCGCTTGTTGACCCGATGCTCGACCGCTGACCGACCCGGCACCTGACCCGTTTCCGATCGACTATCGACCCGACCTGACCGGCACGCGCCGGTCTCGCTCAATCTCACTCACTCAACCACGCTCGTCACGCATATGTTGCTCATTCCGGCCATCGACCTGAAGGACGGTCAGTGTGTACGCCTCAAACAAGGCGACATGGACCAGGCCACCGTCTTTTCCGAAGATCCCGCCGCCATGGCACGCCACTGGGTGGAGCAGGGCGCCCGCCGCCTGCACCTGGTGGACCTGAACGGCGCGTTCGTGGGCAAGCCCCGCAACGAGGCGGCCATCAAGTCCATCATCGCCGAAGTCGGCGACGAAATCCCGGTGCAGCTGGGTGGCGGCATCCGCGACCTGAATACCATCGAGCGCTGGCTGGACGACGGGCTCTCGTACGTCATCATCGGCACCGCGGCGGTGAAGAACCCCGGGTTCCTGAAGGACGCGTGCTCGGCCTTCGGCGGCCATATCATCGTCGGGCTCGATGCCAAGGACGGCAAGGTCGCCACCGACGGCTGGAGCAAGCTGACCGGCCACGAGGTGGCGGACCTGGCGCGCAAGTATGAAGACTACGGCGTCGAGGCCATCATCTACACCGACATCGGCCGCGACGGCATGCTGCAGGGGATCAATATCGATGCCACCGTCAAGCTGGCGCAGTCGATGTCGATCCCGGTGATCGCCAGCGGCGGGCTGTCCAACCTGGCCGATATCGACAACCTGTGCGCGGTCGAAGGCGAGGGCGTGGAAGGGGTCATCTGCGGCCGCGCGATCTACTCCGGCGACCTCAACTTTGCCGACGCGCAGGCGCGCGCCGACAAGCTGCGCGACGGGCAATAAGGCAACGGCGCCGCGGGGCGCGGCCGCCTGGCCGCTGCCAGCACGGCAGCGGTGGCGGACAAGGAATCTCATGCTAGCCAAACGTATCATCCCCTGCCTGGACGTGACCAACGGGCGGGTGGTCAAGGGCGTCAACTTTGTCGAGCTGCGCGACGCGGGCGATCCCGTCGAAATCGCGCGCCGCTATGACGAGCAGGGCGCCGACGAAATCACATTCCTGGACATCACCGCGACCAGCGACGGTCGCGACCTGATGCTGCATATCATCGAGGACGTCGCCTCGCAGGTGTTCATCCCGCTGACGGTCGGCGGCGGCGTGCGCACGGTCGAAGACGTGCGCCGGCTGCTCAATGCCGGCGCCGACAAGATCAGCGTGAACTCGTCGGCGATCGCCAATCCGCAGCTGGTGTCGGACGCCACCGCGCGCTATGGGTCGCAATGCATCGTGGTGGCGATCGACGCCAAGCGCAGTTCCGCCCCGGACGAAGCGCCGCGCTGGGAAGTCTTCACCCACGGCGGGCGCAAGGCAACCGGGCTGGACGCGGTGCAATGGGCACGCGAGATGGCGACGCGCGGCGCCGGCGAGATCCTGCTCACCAGCATGGACCGCGATGGCACCCGAAGCGGCTTCGACCTGGAACTGACCCGCGCGGTCAGCGATGCGGTGCCGGTGCCGGTGATCGCCTCGGGCGGCGTCGGCGGCCTGCAGGACCTGGCCGACGGCATCACGAAGGGCCGCGCCGACGCGGTGCTGGCCGCCAGCATCTTCCACTACGGCCAGCATACCGTGGGCGAAGCCAAGGCATTCATGGCCCGCGAGGGCATTCCGGTGCGGATCTGATCATGCCGAAGAAGTGGCTCAACAAGGTGAAATGGGACGACAACGGCCTGGTGCCGGTGATCGTCCAGGAAGTCGGCTCGAACGACGTGCTGATGTTCGCGTTCATGAACCGCGAGGCGCTGCTGCGCACCGTGGAACTGGGCGAGGCCGTGTTCTGGTCGCGCTCGCGCAAGCGCCTGTGGCACAAGGGCGAAGAATCGGGCCATGTGCAGAAGGTGCACGAGATCCGTCTGGACTGCGATGAAGACGTGGTGCTGCTGAAGGTCACGCAAATCGACAGCATCGCCTGCCATACCGGGCGCCACTCCTGCTTCTTCCAGAAGTTCGAGGGCGATGCGGATGCCGGCGACTGGCAGACAGTCGAACCGGTGCTGAAGGACCCTGCCCAGATCTACACCAAGCCATGAGCGACAACGCACTCAGCAGCAACGATGTCCTGGCGCGCCTGGCCGAGGTGCTGGAATCGCGCAAGCCCGCCAACGGCGGCGACCCCGACAAGTCCTACGTGGCGCGCCTGTTCAGCAAGGGCGACGACGCCATCCTGAAGAAGATCGGCGAGGAAGCCACCGAGACCGTAATGGCCGCCAAGGACGCGCGCGCCGCCGGCGAGAGCGGCGCCGCGGCCGGAAAGGTGGTCTATGAAGTGGCCGACCTGTGGTTCCACAGCATGGTGCTGCTGGCAAACTTCGGCCTGACGCCGGCCGACGTGGTCAACGAACTGGCGCGGCGCGAAGGGCTGTCCGGCCTGGAAGAAAAGGCCCGGCGCAAGGACTAGCCGGCGCGCGCGCCGGCCGGTCTCCCGCCTGCCGCAAGGCAGGCTTCCAACCGAGGGCAATCATGGCGAACGACTACACCGGGCAGGTCACCACGCCCAGCGGCGAACAACTGGGCAGCCTGCGCAAGCTGCTGCACATCCTCTACGCGCTGTATGCGATCTTCTGGCTCACCGGCGGCATCACCGCGCTGATCGCCATCGTGATCGACTACGTCAAGCGCGATGACGCGCGCGGTTCACTGTATGCCTCGCACTTCGCCTGGCAGATCCGCTCGTTCTGGTGGTCGGTGGCGTGGGGCGTGCTGGGCGGGGTGCTGTTCGCGACAGTTGTGCTGATGCCGCTGGCCTTCGCCGTCTGGGGCGTGCTGTCGCTGTGGATGCTGTATCGTATCGTCAAGGGCTGGCTGTATCTGAACGACAGCAAGCCGATGTACCCGGACCAGCAGTTCTGATGTCGCGGGATGCCGGGCCGCCGGATGCATGAGGCGGTCAACGGGCCCCGGTCGTCGCAATGAAATTTTCATGAACGCTCAGGATAATTGCATCTTCTGCAAGATCGTGGCCGGCCAGCTGCCGTCGAACAAAGTCTATGAAGACGACGACATGCTGGCTTTCCACGATATCCATCCCAAGGCCCCGGTACACTTGCTGGTCATTCCCAAATCGCATGTCGACTCGCTGGCCGATTGCGGCGCCGGCGAAGGACAGGTGCTTGCTAGAATGATGCTGAAGGTGCCTGAACTGGCGCGCGCGGCCGGCTGTTCCAACGGCTTCCGGACGGTGATCAACACCGGTCCGGACGGCGGACAGGAGGTCTACCACCTGCACCTGCATGTGCTGGGTGGACCGCGCCACGCCTGGAAGGGACCGCTGCCCTGACCGGGCAGCCTTGGCAGGGGAGCGTCCGCGGCGGCAACGCCCGGGCAGAAGCTGCGCCGGCAACCGTCGCCCGGCGCGGCCATCACGGGACGGAACAACGGGTCCGGGCAACAAGGATTGCGCCCGCGGCTGCATCAGGAGCAAGAAATGGGTTCGTTTAGCATTTGGCACTGGCTCATCGTGCTGGTGATCGTCATGCTGGTGTTCGGCACCAAGAAGCTGCGCAATATCGGCCAGGACCTGGGTGGCGCGGTCAAGGGCTTCAAGGACGGCATGAAGGACGGCGAAGACAAGGGCGCCCAGCCGGCCGCCTCCAAGGAACTGCGCGATTCCACCACCATCGACGTCGACGCCAAGGAAAAGTCCCGCCAGCAATAAGCCGGCGGTGTGCCCTCCCTTCCACGCAAATCTCGCTGCCGCGTGCTCGCGCACGCCCGCGCTATTCCGCATGTTGTCCGCATGATGTGTCCGCATGATTGATCTCGGCATTTCCAAGCTGGCGCTGATCGGCGCCGTGGCACTGATCGTGATCGGTCCCGAACGGCTGCCCAAGGTCGCGCGCACGGTCGGCGCGCTGGTCGGCCGTGCGCAGCGCTACATCAACGACGTCAAGGCCGAAGTCAGCCGCGAGGTCGAACTCGAAGAACTGCGCAAGATGCGCACGGAGTTCGAGGACGCCGCGCGCGATGTCGAGCGCACCATCCACAAGGAAGTCAGCGAGCAGACCCAGGCGCTCAACGAAGCGCTGGGCGGCGCCGAAGCCAGCGCAGGCACCGGCGCCGGCAGCAGCAGCGACGCCGGCGGCGGCTTCGTGCCCAGCTGGGACGCGGCGCACAAGGCGCACAACGGTCGCAAGAGCTGGCGCGTCAAGCAAGGCGCCCGTCCGCTGTGGTTCAAGCGCCAGCACAATGTCCGCGTCTGGGTGCAGTCGGGCGCGGCGCGCGTCAAGCGGCACCGGCCGGCCGTCCGGCCATCACGTTCCTTCTTCGAATAAGCATGGCGCGCGGCGAACTCCTGCCGGCCGCCATGGCCGCTGTCGTTGTGTCCGCCTCCCCACGCCGCCACGTTGCGGTTTCATCGATCCACTTGCCAGCCCTCGCGGCTGAGCGGTTCACGCCATGAGCGACACCCGGTCCTCCGATCCCCAAGACCCGCAAGACGAGTCGCAGCAGGAAACCTTTATCTCCCATTTGATCGAGTTGCGCCAGCGACTGGTCAAGGCGGTGGCCGGCATCATCCTGGTGTTCGTCTCGCTGGTCTATTGGGCGCCGGTCATCTTCAACCTGTTCTCCGCGCCGCTGATGGAATCGCTGCCCAAGGGCGGCAAGATGATCGTCACGGATGTGACCGGCTCGTTCTTCGTGCCGATGAAGGTGACCTTGCTGGTGGCGTTCCTGATCGCGCTGCCGTGGGTGCTGTACCAGGTCTGGCAGTTCGTCGCACCCGGCCTGTACCAGCATGAGAAGCGCCTGATCCTGCCGCTGGTATCGAGCAGTTATTTCCTGTTCCTGTGCGGCGTGGCCTTTGCGTATTTTCTGGTGTTCCCCACGGTGTTCCATTTCATGGCCCACTACAACGCGCCGCTGGGGGCGGAGATGTCCACCGACATCGACAAATACCTCAGCTTCGCCATGACCACGTTCCTGGCCTTCGGCATTACCTTCGAAGTGCCGGTGGTGGTGATCGTGCTGGTGCGCTTCGGCGTGGTGGAACTGGAAAAGCTCAAGCAGATCCGTCCCTATGTGATCGTCGGGGCCTTTATCATCGCCGCCATCGTCACGCCGCCTGACGTGCTGTCGCAACTGCTGCTGGCGGTCCCCCTGGTGGCGCTCTATGAACTTGGCCTGATCCTGGCCCGTTTTATCGGCCGCCCGGCGGCCGAAGAGGCCACTTCCGCAGAAACGCAGCCTGACGAATCGCGCTGAGGCAGGCCTTTTCGCAGGCTCGCGCGCTGGTTTGCACCAAATTGGGGATTTTTGCCCGCATTCCTGTTGCTCCCCGACAACAAAATCCGCCGGTAAGCATGGTTTACGCCGAAAAAGCCTTCTGAGGGCCGGGGGGGCTGGCACATAATACGCAGCAGACGTGAATGTAAATGCGTCGCCCAAGCACTTGGGCAACCAAGATTTCCCAATCAGTTGACAAGGAAAGTGTCGATATGAAGATGAAACTGTTTGCTGCTGCCGTCGCCGCTCTGGCCGCTGGTGGCGCGTATGCCCAGTCGAGCGTGACCCTGTACGGCGTGGCTGACGTCGGCCTCGAATACGTCAGCAAGGCCAACGCTGCCGGCGACGATCTGTTCCGCATGTCGTCGGGTAACCAGTCCGGTTCGCGCTGGGGCCTGCGTGGCGTGGAAGACCTGGGTGGCGGTCTGAAGGGCGTGTTCGTCCTGGAAAGCGGTTTCGACCTGGATGACGGTCGTTCGTCGCAAGGTGGCCGTCTGTTCGGTCGTCAAGCCTACGTCGGTCTGCAAAGCAACTTCGGTTCGCTGCTGCTGGGCCGTCAACAGACCGCCTTCTATGACTTCGGTCTGATGTATGACCCGATGGCCATCTCGTCGCGCTACGGTATCCTGGCTCAGGACGCCGCCTTCGCTTCGCGCGCTGACAACACCGTCAAGTACATCGGCAAGTTCGGTGGCCTGACCGCTTCGGCCTTCTACAGCTTCAACAACAACGGCCAGGAAGTCGCCGGCGCCTTCCGCCGCGGCCAAGAGTACGGCGCGCTGCTGAGCTACGCAGCTGGCCCGCTGTCGATCGGCGCAGCCTACGACGAAGCCCACGGCACCACCGTCGGCCCCGTCACTGCTCCCGTCGACGCAAGCGGTCAGCGTATCCGCCGCGCCACCGTGGGTGCCAACTACGCCTTCGGCCCGGCCAAGGTCTACGCTGGCTACCGTTGGGCCAAGGCTGCCGACGGCGCAAGCCTGCCGGGCCAGGTCGCTACGACCGCCAACCCGGGTGCCATCAACGGTACCTCCAACCTGTACTGGCTGGGTCTGGGTTACCAGCTGACCCCGGCGTTCTCGCTGTCGGGCGCTGCGTACTACCAAGACTTCCGCAAGAGCGACGCGGATCCGTGGCAATTCGTCGTGACCGCCGACTACGCGCTGTCGAAGCGTACCGACGTGTACACCTCGCTGTCGTACGCTCTGAACGACAACGGTTCGCTGCTGGGCGTGAACGGCTTCAACACCGTTCAGGCTGGCAAGGACCAGTTCGGTGCTGTGGTTGGTCTGCGTCACAAGTTCTAATCTGACGCGGGTGCAAGCCCGTATCAGGTTGGCTTGAAAAACGCCGGCATCCGCAAGGATGCCGGCGTTTTCTTTTGTGCCATGAGGTGGCGCGGAAATGCGCGAGTGCCTGGTCTCTCCCGCGTCATGTGGCATGTGAACCGCCACGGGGTTGTCCTTACCTTCGCGGTGCCCTCCGCCTGTCGCGCATGCCTGCCGTCGGGACAGGGGCCGCCGCGCAAGCCGCACGCCAGCCACGCAAAGACTGACCAGCGCCGGATTCCCGAGTCGTAGTTGATGCCGCCAGGCATGACACGGTCGCGGTCGCGAAGCCGGACGCAAGTCGACGTCCCGCTCTCGCCGCCACCTCCCAGCCGGCGGGCGTGGCAGCCATAAAAAAACCCGCCATCGCTGGCGGGTTTTGCTTGCTCCGGCACGGGCAACGCCGGACTTACTCTTCCTCTTCAAACGGCAGCGAGCGCCGCGGCGGCGGGGGCCGCTTGCCGATGGTGACCGTCAGGTCCGTCGGCTTGCCGCGGCGGATCACCGTCATCTTGATGTCCACGCCTGGCTTGAGCTGCGCAATGGCATTGAGGAGCGCCGTGGTGTCGGTGATCGACAAGCCATCCACCTTGGTCAGCACATCGCCGGGCCGCACGCCGGCCTTGTCCGCCGGGCCACCCTGGACCACCGCGGCGATCAGTGCGCCTTCCTTGGCATCGAGCCCAAACGATTCGGCAATTTCCGGTGTCATGTCCTGCGGCTCGACGCCGATCCAGCCGCGCGTCACGCTGCCGGTCGAGATAATCGACTCCATCACCTGCTTGGCCGTCGATACCGGAATGGCGAAGCCGATACCCAGCGAGCCGCCCGAGCGCGAGTAGATCGCCGTGTTGATGCCCAGCAGGTTGCCCTGCGCATCGACCAGCGCACCGCCCGAATTGCCCGGATTGATCGCGGCGTCGGTCTGGATGAAGTTTTCGAAGGTATTGATGCCCAGATGACTGCGCCCCAGCGCCGACACGATGCCCATCGTCACGGTCTGGCCCACGCCGAACGGGTTGCCGATGGCCAGCACTACATCGCCCACCTTGACGTTCTCGAGCCGCCCCAGCGTGATCGCGGGCAGGTCCTTGAGCGTCACCTTCAGCACCGCCAGATCCGTCTCCGGGTCCGAGCCGACCACCTTGGCATTGGCCTTGCGGCCATCGGTCAGCGCGATCTCGATCTCGTCGGCGCCGTCGACCACGTGGTGGTTGGTTAGAATGTAACCCTCGGCACTGACAATCACGCCTGATCCCAGGCTCGACACCGGCTCCTGCCGTTCCGGCAGGCGGTCGCCAAAGAAGAAGCGGAACCACGGATCCTCGGCCTGCGGATTGGGCGAGCGCTTGTTGCCGTTCTTGCTGGTAAAGATATTGACCACCGCCGGCATGGCGGACTGGGCGGCCTCACTGTAAGACCCTTCGGCGGCAGGGCCGGACACGTTGGGCACGACTTCCTTGAGCGCCACGATGGGCGACCCGGACTGGACCGCGACGCGCCCCCTCTGCAGCCATTCAGGCTTGAGCGTTGCCACGACGAACCAGACCGCCAGCACGACGGTGACAGCCTGGGCAAAGAACAGCCAAAAGCGCCGCAACATATTGGAGTTTTGAGCAGAAAATGAAAACAAAAGAGCTTGAATTGTACTTGAACGACCTGTTGGAAGTTTCCCGTTACAAGGACTATTGTCCCAACGGGCTGCAAGTGCAAGGTCGCTCGGAGATCACACACGTGGTGACCGGCGTGACGGCAAGCCTGGCGCTGATCGACGCCGCCGTCGAGGCCGGCGCCGACGCCATCCTCGTGCATCACGGTTATTTCTGGAAAAACGAGGATGCGCGCGTGGTCGGGCAGAAGCATGCGCGCCTGAAGCGCCTGCTCGGGGCGGACGTCAATCTGTTCGCCTACCACTTGCCGCTGGATAATCACCCGGAATTCGGCAATAACGCCCAGCTTGGCCTGCAACTCGGCTTCACTCCCACCGGCCGCTTCAGCGATGACCAGCTCGGCTGGACCGGTACGCTGCCCGCGCCGATGCCGCTTGCCGCGCTGGCTGCGCATGTCGGCGGCGTGCTCGGCCGCGAACCGCTGGCGATCGGCGCGCCGGAGCAGATGATCCGCACCGTCGGCTGGTGCACGGGCGGGGCGCAAGGGTATTTCGATGCCGCGGTGGCTGCGGGAGTCGATGCTTATCTGAGCGGCGAAGTTTCGGAGCAGACCACGCACCTGGCACGCGAGAGCGGCGTGGCGTATCTGGCGGCGGGCCATCATGCGACCGAACGCTATGGCATTCGCTCGCTGGGCGAGCATGTGGCCGAACGCTTCGGCCTGCGCCATACCTTTATTGATATTCCGAATCCGGTCTGATCTGACAAAAAAACAAAACGGCCCCAGCGGGGCCGTTTTATCGTTCGGGATTCGAGTCAGCGGGTCTTCAGGCTGTCGCGGATTTCGCGCAGCAGCACGACTTCCTCGGGCGGAGCGGCGGGCGGCGGCGGCGGTTCTGCGGCACGCATCCGGTTGAAGGCGCGCACCATCAGAAAGATGATGAAGGCCAGGATGATGAAGTTGACGACGATGGTCAGGAAATTGCCGTAGGCAAATACCGGTACGCCGGCCTTCTTCAAGGCATCGAGCGTCAGCGGTGTCCCGGGAGGGGGATCCGCCAGAGCAATGAACATGCTGGAGAAATCCAGCTTGCCCACAACCCGGCCCACCAACGGCATGATCAGGTCGTTGACCACCGAATCCACGATCTTGCCGAAGGCCGCGCCGATGATCACACCGACAGCCAGGTCGATGACGTTGCCGCGTACGGCGAAGGTTCTGAATTCCGAGATCATGCCCATGGGGGGTTCTCCTTCTTGTGGCGATGGGTGAACGGTTTCAAGCTGGAAGCCTGCCGCATCACTCACCGGAAATCAAGCATGCAGGCGGACTTCCGGGATGCATGTCCGATAATCGCGCGAGGCCGTGGCATTTTCTGCCTATCTAGTGCGCAGGTGTCTAAGGTACACTTTATGGTTGACGCAAAATCTAAATTGACTTCCCCTGGGGTTTGGAATGAGTGACCAGCAAGACGTGAAGAGCGTGGATAAAGGTCGCCGCAATTGGTTGATCGCGACATCCGTCGCTGGCGGCGTCGGAGGCGTGGCGGTAGCGGTTCCTTTCGTCAGTACCTTTGCACCATCGGAGAAGGCCAAGGCCGCGGGTGCCCCAGTCGAGGCGGATATCGGCGCCCTGAAGCCGGGCGAGATGATGACCGTCGAGTGGCGCGGCAAACCGGTCTGGATCATGCGGCGCACGGAGGAGCAACTGGCGTCGCTGAAGAAGACGGACGGCGAAGTGGCCGATCCCAATTCCGAAATCCCGTTCACCATGCAGACGCCCGAGTACTGCAAGAACGAAACCCGTTCGCGTCCCGAGCACAAGGACGTGCTGGTGGTAGTGGGCATCTGTTCCCATCTCGGCTGTTCTCCGTCGGGCCCCTTCGCCCCCGGTGCCAATCCTCAGCTCGGCGCTGATCCCGGTTTCCTCTGCCCCTGCCACGGCTCGACCTTCGACCTGGCCGGGCGCGTCTTCAAGAACAAGCCGGCTCCGCAGAATCTCGATGTTCCCCCCTACCAGTTCCTGTCCGACAGCAAGATCGTGATCGGCAAGGACGAGAAAGGAGAAGCCTGATCATGGCGGCCGAAAAACAAGTCAAGACGACCGGCCTGCTGGGCTGGATCGACGCCCGCTTTCCCGCGACCCAGCTGTGGGAAGACCACCTGTCCCGCTACTACGCGCCGAAGAACTTCAACTTCTGGTATTTCTTCGGTTCGCTGGCGCTGCTGGTGCTGGTGATCCAGATCGTTACCGGCATCTTCCTGGTGATGAACTACAAGCCGGACGGCACGCTGAACGCCGCCGGCATTCCCGTGGCCTTTGCCAGCGTGGAATACATCATGCGCGAAGTCCCGTGGGGCTGGCTGGTGCGCTACATGCATTCGACCGGCGCCTCGGCGTTCTTCGTCGTGGTCTACCTGCACATGTTCCGGGGCCTGCTGTACGGTTCGTACCGCAAGCCGCGCGAGCTGGTCTGGATCTTCGGTTGCCTGATCTTCCTGTGCCTGATGGCCGAAGCCTTCATGGGCTACCTGCTGCCGTGGGGCCAGATGTCGTACTGGGGCGCCCAGGTGATCGTGAACCTGTTCTCGGCGATTCCGGTGATCGGCCAGGACCTGTCGCTGTTCATCCGCGGTGACTACGTGGTCAGCGACGCGACCCTGAACCGCTTCTTCTCGTTCCACGTCATCGCCGTGCCGCTGGTGCTGCTGGGCCTGGTGATCGCCCACATCATCGCGCTGCACGAAGTGGGCTCGAACAACCCGGACGGTGTCGAGATCAAGGCCAAGAAGGACGAAAACGGTATCCCGCTGGACGGCATCCCGTTCCACCCGTACTACTCGGTGCACGATCTGCTCGGCGTTGGCGGCTTCCTGATCCTGTTCTCGGCCGTGATCTTCTTCTTCCCCGAAGTGGGCGGCTATTTCCTGGAAGCCAACAACTTCTTCCCGGCTGATCCGCTGAAGACCCCGCCGCATATCGCGCCGGTCTGGTACTTCACGCCGTTCTACTCGATGCTGCGCGCCACCACGTCGAACTTCCTGCCGATCCTGTGGGTGTTCTTCGCGCTGCTGCTCGGCATGGTGTTCCTGCGCAGCAAGGATGCGCGCGTGAAGATCGGCGCCATCGCCATCGCGGTGATCCTGGCCGTGGGCTTCTACTTCATCGACGCCAAGTTCTGGGGCGTGCTGGTGATGGGCGGCTCGGTGGTGATCCTGTTCTTCCTGCCGTGGCTCGACTGCTCGCCGGTCAAGTCCATCCGCTATCGTCCCGCTTTCCACAAGACCATCCTGATCGTCTTCGTGGTGGTGTTCCTGGTGCTCGGCTATCTCGGCGTGCAACCGCCGTCGCCGGTGGGTGAGAAGGTGTCGCAGCTGGGTACGCTGCTGTACTTCGCCTTCTTCCTGACCATGCCGCTGTGGAGCCGTGTCGGCGAGTTCAAGCCGGTCCCGGAGCGTGTCACGTTCCACCCGCACTGAGCGAAGCGAACCCCGACAAGAGCACAAGGACACAAGATGAAAAAGCTGCTTTCGATCCTCGCGCTGGCCGGCGCCTGCATTGCCGGCGCGCCCGCCATGGCATCCGAGGGGGGCTTCCCCCTCGAGCCGGCGCCGGTGAACACCGCCGACCTGTCGTCGCTGCAGCGCGGCGCCAAGGTGTTCGTCAACTACTGCCTGAACTGCCACGGCGCATCGATGATGCGCTACAACCGGCTCAAGGACATCGGCCTGACCGACGACCAGATCCGCGAGAACCTGCTGTTCACCGCGGACAAGGTCGGCGAGACCATGAACATCGCCATGCAGCCGAAGGAAGCCAAGGCCTTCTTCGGCGCGCAGCCGCCGGACCTGTCGGTGATCGCGCGTGCCCGTGGCGACGACTGGCTCTACACCTACCTGCGCACCTTCTACCGCGACGACAGCCGCGCCACCGGCTGGAACAACCTGGTGTTCCCGAGCGTCGGCATGCCGCACGTGCTGTGGGAACTGCAGGGCCAGCGCGCCGCCAAGTTCACCGAAGTGGAAGAACACGGCGAGAAGGTGCACAAGTTCGCCGGCTTCGAGCAACTGAGCCCGGGCAAGCTGAGCAAGGTCGAGTACGACCAGATGACCGCCGACCTCGTCAGCTTCCTGGACTGGATGGCCGAGCCCGCGCAGAACCACCGCAAGCGCCTGGGCGTCTGGGTGCTGCTGTTCCTGGGCGTGTTCACCGTGTTCGCCTGGCGCCTGAACGCGGCGTACTGGAAAGACGTGAAGTAAAAACTGTGACAGGGCCGGATCGGCCCTGATCCAACGAGGCCAGGGGCGGTCGCTGCGGAAAGGCAGCGCCGCCCCTGGCCTTTTTATTGGTGGCAGCCACAAAAAGCGTCGTATTTGCCACTTATTTGCTTTTCGGTAGCCGACTTTGGCAGAATGGCAGACCTTACTGTCCGACCCAGCTCCGGCTAAGCCCAAGGAATCCAACCATGATGGTGTTGTATTCGGGTACGACTTGCCCGTTTTCCCAACGTTGCCGCCTTGTCCTGTTCGAAAAGGGCATGGATTTTGAAATCCGCGACGTCGACCTGTTCAACAAGCCCGAAGATATTTCGGTGATGAACCCGTACGGCCAGGTGCCTATCCTGGTCGAGCGCGACCTCATCCTGTATGAGTCGAACATCATCAACGAATACATCGACGAGCGCTTCCCGCACCCGCAGCTGATGCCGGCCGATCCGGTCCAGCGCGCGCGCGCCCGCCTGTTCCTGTTCAACTTCGAAAAGGAACTGTTCACCCACGTCTACACGCTGGAGAACGAAAAGGGCAAGGCCGCGGAAAAGAACCACGAACGCGCCCGCGCCGCCATCCGCGACCGCCTGACGCAGCTCGCCCCGATCTTCGTCAAGAACAAGTACATGCTGGGCGAAGAGTTTTCGATGCTCGACGTCGCCATCGCGCCGCTGCTGTGGCGCCTGGACCACTACGGCATCGAGCTGTCGAAAAACGCCGCGCCGCTGCTGAAGTATGCTGAACGCATTTTCAGCCGTCCGGCGTACATCGAAGCGCTCACCCCGTCCGAAAAGGTGATGCGCCGCTAACCGGCACCGGCCCGACGGCATCCGCCCTCGGGCCCTCGCGGCGCCATTGGAAGCACAATGCCTGAAACCTCCACCAAGCCTTACCTGATCCGCGCCATCTACGAATGGTGCACGGACAACGGCTTCACGCCGTACATCGCCGTCTTCGTCGACGCCAACACCAACGTGCCGCGCGAGTTCGTCAAGAACAACGAGATCGTGCTCAACGTCAGCTTCGACGCCACCAGCGGCCTGGACATGGGCAACGAGTGGATCACCTTCAGCGCACGCTTCGGCGGTGTCTCGCGCAAGATCGACGTGCCCGTCGAGAACGTGCTGGCCATCTACGCCCGCGAGAACGGGCAAGGCATGGCTTTCCCGGTCGAACGCAGCATGCCGGAAACGCAGGCCGCCACCGAACGCGAAAACAACCCGCCGCCCAAGCTCGCCCCGGTGGAAGCCGAAACCCCGGCAACCCCCGGCGACACCGGTCCCGGCGACGACGACACGCCGCCCCCGGTGCCCCGCATCGGCGGCAAGAAGCCTGCACTGAAAGTGGTGAAGTAAGCCATCCCAAAGCCGACCGCAATGCAGTAGAATCGCGGTCTGCACCAGACATGCCGGCTTAGCTCATCAGGTAGAGCAGTTGATTTGTAATCATCAGGTGGCGGGTTCGAGTCCTGCAGCCGGCACCAAAGAATTCAAGGGGTTACGCGAATTTTGCGTGGCCCTTTGCTTTTTTGAGTGGCGAAAAGTACAGTTTCGGTACACCCCGGCGCCGTCATTGGCCGTACCGTCGTCGACAACTGTGCTTCTCCGTGCCTACCGAACCCCGTCCTGATTCCCCTTCAGCGGATGCGGTGCCTCTTGCCCGCATGTTTTCCTATGTCGGGTCTCACCTATTCGAATCTATAGCGCTTTTGCTCACCTGTGGCGCTGGTCTCAGCTACGCAGTCGGCCGCTCCTACCTCGATGGATGGGCTGAAGTGGCTGGAGTGCCAACGCTTCTCTTCCGCGCGGACTTTTACGACACCATTCTGGCCGGTGTACAACTCCACCGTGTTTGGCGAACGGCCGTTATCGTCATAGTGTTGGCGATAGCATATTTTTGGGCGATCTCAGCAATTCTAGACTTGTGGCCTGGACGTATTGCAAGCGTCCGGCGCCGACGACAATGGCAGGACGGCTGGGGCCATCTGAAGTTGAGAGATCGCTTTGCCAAAGCGGCCAGGACGGCCGGCAAGGGAGTGCCTCCCCACCTTCGCAATGGCATCGCCGAGATTTCGCGTTGGCAAGTACTTGGCCGCCGAGGCGAACGTAGGAATGAGTCTACGAGGACTAAGAGGAGAAATGGTCGGCCGAGCATAGGCACGCTCTATCTGGTACTAACGATTTCGTTTGCTACTTTGGTGACCGCTACATATTTCCTCATTCAGATCCTTCTGCTGAAGCCTGCAAGCTCTGATGGGGCTCGGACGGCAGTTAAGGCGTATGTCGCGGTGACTGGCCATATCCCTTACCAATATGAGCATGAGCGGGGTGACACGAGTCGTCACGTGCTGCGAACTTGGGCGTGTGAAGGTCGACACATACTTTCCCAGTACCGAACGGTGACGCTTGTCGAGGATCTCACAGACGGAGCGGGTGGGAGCGGAGAGTCAGTAAGTGGTCAGCATCCTGAAAGGCCTAGGCGGGAAACGTACTACGTGCTCCAGGGAGTTGATAAGACCTTTGCGCTACTGGGGAAGGGTGGGTCGGTAATTCGATCTTTTGGCGATGGACCCTTCAGCTTGCGGGAGTCGCGTGTCCGACCAATTTCAAAGCTCGCGCAAGATTGCCAGGGCAATGAGTGAGTGGCTATGGCAACGATTGTGAAGACACCGTCTGGGACGTGGAAGGCCGTAATACGCAGGTCAGGATGGCCGACGACAGCCAAGACCTTCCGGACAAAGCGTGATGCGGAAGATTGGGCTCGGCGGACAGAAAATGAGATGGTGCGAGGAGTGTTTCTATCGCGTGCGCCATCCGAAAGACTAACGATCGCGAGCGCGTTGAGGCGTTATCTGGAAGATGTGTCGATAACGAAGAAGGCGACTACGCAGCGAAGTGAGCGATTTACAGCGAAGCACCTGGACGAGTATTTTTGGGAAGTATTCCATGGCGGCTGTTAGCGCTGAACTGGTTGCGAAATACAGAGACCAGCGCTTGGCCGCTGGCAAGTCCAACAACACGGTACGTATCGAGCTCGCGATGCTGGGCCACCTTTTCCGAACAGCAATTCAGGAGTGGGGGATTGGCCTAACCTTCAATCCTGTCTCCAACATTCGGAAGCCGAGCCTAGGCGCTGGGCGCAATCGACGCCTAGACCACGAAGAGCAGGGGCGGTTGTTTGCTGCGGCAGATGCTCACAGTAATCCAATGCTCGGCTGGATTGTGCGATTTGCGGTAGAAACAGGCATGCGGTCATCCGAGATAGTCGGAATGCGGCGCGGACATATTGATTTGCAGCGCCGCGTCGTCACTCTCTACGATACGAAAAATGGAGCTACGGACATTCTGACGATGGTAATCGAAAACCCGATGCGGCCGCATGACACTGATTTGGTGTTTTTTGACGAGCCAGGACGGGACGGTCAGCGCAAGCCATATGTTTTTCAGAAGCTCTGGGCACGTATCACGAACGACATGGGGCTGGAGGATCTCCATTTTCATGATCTTCGTCATGAGGCTGTCAGCAGATTGGTAGAGGCGGGCTTGAGCGACCAAGAAGCTGCGGCCATTAGCGGGCACAAGTCGATGCAAATGCTAAAGCGCTATACGCCTCTTCGAGCGGAGGACCTGGTTGGCAAGCTAGACCGCATTGCCCAAGCGGA
This sequence comes from Cupriavidus sp. MP-37, assembly GCF_020618415.1. NCBI lineage: Bacteria > Pseudomonadati > Pseudomonadota > Betaproteobacteria > Burkholderiales > Burkholderiaceae > Cupriavidus > Cupriavidus sp. MP-37. The sequence continues at coordinate 597,104 of NZ_CP085344.1, forward strand.
TTCAGCCTAGTCCGATTCGACATTGTTTTTGGGGATGTAAAACAGATCCCAGACACCCTGATGTGCTGATCGATGATCGATGCCGACGAATTTCTCGTTGGTAATTCCTTTCGACTTGCCGTCGGCGCTACTCCCTGCTGCGGCCTCGCCGCCCTCAAATAGACGCAACCGCTTGAGAGTGCTTTCGCGCTCTGCTTCCCTTGCAAGCCACTGCTCGCGGAGCTCGGCGTAGCGGGACCCATCAGCCAAAGCGTAGGCGCTATCTAGGCTTTCAGTTGCGATCCAGTGCGCGAACGGCTTGCGCCTCTCTGCCGCGTACCAAGCTGTCAGATGAGCTCGGTCGCCAATCGGGCATCGACCTTGACAATGAGCAGCAGCGAATGCTTGGGGCAAAAGCTGCGTGAGAAGTCGCTCGCCCAAATTTCAGCCATACCCGACTGCTGGCGCCTCGACTATTTTCGGGACCTTCATGCACGGCTGCCGTTTGAACTTCAACATCACGTGTGCCGGTACTTGTCCACAGGCGAAGGCGCACAAGAGTCGACGCCGACTACCCTATCCAAGTGCCGATACCCTATCCAGTAGGGTATCGTACGGTAGCGGCGTTAACATTAACTCTACAGTTAACCTAACAAAAACTTTAACCGATGCCCGCGGCGGGCAGGGCGGTCCACTGCGCAGAGTTTGCGATGCAGGCGTTCCGAGCGATGACCAGAGCCTAGTAATGCGCTCATAGATGGCGTATGACATCAGGTTTAGTGCGGCGGTAGCTGCGTCAACCCACTGCAAATCAACGGGCGTCGTAGCGCGGAAGCGCTACGACGATGCTCGTACTATGCGAGTACAAGTCATGATCAATGGAATAATCGACGACTGCGCCACGCGATTCGAGGCAGCCACCGAAATTCTGAACACACTTATCGCACTGTGCGAACACGACCTGAGCAGTGAGCAAACTGCGTCCGCGCTCGGCCAAGCCCGCATCGATCAACTACACGATCGCCGACGCGCGTTAGTGCTGATGCGTCGCGCTCTTGATCCAAGCGACTTAGAAAGGATCGAGCAGATTCTCAAAGAGGAGGGCGCTGCTGTACGGTCGCGCATGGACGAGTTGCGCTCCGCAGCACGCAATCACCTATCCGCGAGATGACAGCAGTTCCAGCGCCAGCTTTCGTCAACGAAAGCCCGTGAGAGTGGTTTGCGCTAGGGCAGGATAGGAAATGTGCTACAGATCGCAACAATGCCACGCTCCGCCGCCTATCCTGCGCTGGGAGACGCCTCAATGATGCAGCCACGCCGCAACCGGCTTTCGTCAACGAAAGGGACAAAAGGTTAAGGGGCCTAGCGCGCAGGATAGGCTTTGTGCTGCAAAGCGGCCACGATGACGCTCCAAAGCCGAACAGGGCGACAGAAGAGCTAAGAGCAGCAACGTGCCGGCCTTGGGTGTATTTCCGGATATGCGGAATCCCCGGTCCACCGTGGAGCGCAGGTTTTGAGCCTACGGATGCGACCAGGCTATCGGGAAGTGGAATTTTCCTAGTAGCTTGGCACGTAGGGCTCATTGGAGTCAAACCATCGACCCGGCCGTGCTGGATTGCTGTCGCGCACCAAGCTAGCGCGAAACTGTGCGCTCATGTTCCCTACCTTAGTAAGGTGCCCTAACCGGCGAAAAATGCGAAGATGTGTATCCCGTATCATTTTGTACTTGGTAAGTCGGCAGCGCCAAGCGACTAAGCTTGACAGGCTCTCAACATCGCACTCAGCACGAAGATGAAACAAGAAGATATCGAGATCATAAAGAACAAGATCTGTCCGCTTTTGAAAAAAGGGGAGTTGTCGCTATTACTTGGTGCAGGATTTAGTTATAGGAACAAATCTATCAAAGCGGAACTTCCATCAGGCGATGAGCTTCGTGACGAGTTGCTGCGTGAGTGTAAGAAGACACCCGGCCCGCGTACCACCTTGAAAGATGCATATCTAACTGCATCAAGAAACATCCCAAACTTCAACGAATATCTGAAGCAGTATTTCACCGTCGACCACGTTCGCCCTTGGCAGGCGAAAATATTCGAATACGTTTGGAGTCGAATCTATACTACAAACATAGATAATGTTTTGGACGTCGCGTACCAGTCGACGAAGACATCGAACCGACTCTCAGGTGATTTTTCATTCTTCAACTATTGCGATCAGGCTTCGATTGGCGGGGTGATAGGCAGTACCCCTGTGGTGACAATTCATGGCACTATCAGAGATCTTGAGGCGGGATTCATATTCTCAAACTTCGAATATGCCATGGCAGCAAGTAAGCTATTTGATTGGCATAATGAGTTGGCGGCCAGAATTTTGATGGGTGGTCTTGTTGTTGTCGGAAATCAATTGGATGAATCCGACATTGAAAGCCATATTTCACGTCGCCTAAATACGTACGGAAGTATAGTGCCAGAAGCGAATAACTGGATCGTCATGCCAGATCCCGACCCGATTAAGAAGGAAAACTATATCGCTTCGGGGTATAACGTCATTGATGCCACTGCTGAAGAGTTCTTTGGCGTGTTGTTTCGTGAAGTTAAGTCGAAAAAAATAGATGATATTGTTTTGGAGTCTATACCGGCTGTTCGCAAGCGTTTTGCGACAGCGGCTGCCATGGCTTGGTTTAAGGAGGCGTTCGATCCAGTAATTGGTGAGATCGAGCGTGCATCCGAGACGCGCGGGATTCTCCGTCACTACGTAATGGGCGCGCATCCGGAGTGGTTCTATATCACGAATAAGGCGCATGCAGTTACCTCGCGTGTTACAGAGCTCACAAAGTCGATTTCTGCTCGAATGACTGCCGGGCAATCTGGTGTCGAAGTTCTACATGTTGTCGGGCCAAGTGGATCTGGCAAAACTACGGCCATTCGCTCTGCATTGTCGGAGTTAGTGGAAAAATATCCCTATATCTATGAATACAATTCGGTTAATGGAATTGATATTGATAGATTCCTTGCTATTTTGTCGGGTTTCACGGAAAAATCCATATTTGTCTTCTACTCTGCGGCTGAGTTTTACTATGCTGTGAACGCAGTAAGACTCGGGATGGCCGATAAAGAGTTGCCATTCTGTCTGTTCGTGCTGGAAGATCGCATTAATGATTACAAGTCGAACTTGCGCCATCTGCCAGATTGTGAGGACGTGTCGTCTACGTTCCAGTTCGGATCCCTACAGTTTGATGAGGCTAAAGCGATTTGCGAGAGAATTGCAAATCACGCAATTGTCTTTGATAAATTTTCAAACCTGCCTCTCGAAAAGCAAGCTGGTCGTTTGATGGACAAGGAGCGGGGTTACAATGGCGACCTCCTTTCGGCATTGTATTCGTTGACTACCCACGAAAACTTCGAGACAAAGATCTTTGAGGAGTATCAGTCCGTTGAGGATAAAGAGGCCAAGCGGATACTAAGTGTTGTATCAACTATCAATTCGCTTGGTTTTTCAGTACCGATCAATTACGTCGCGGGAATTGTCGGAATTTCAGTGGAGAGAGTTTCGGAGCAGTTGGCTAATGGCCTCTCTGGTATTCTTGTTGACTTTGCGTCGCGCGGTATTGTGGCCTGTCGGCATCGGGTGATCGCGGATTGCTATTTCAATAATTGCATCCAGGGGCAGGGGGATGTGGGGGAGATTTCTGATGTCCTCCAATATCTCTCCAACAAGTTCACCATTGAGGATATTAAATTTCATCCTCTGGCATATCAAATGTACAAGGAAATCGTTTCGTTCAATTTCCTATACGAGCGATATTTCCCCTCTCGTACCCGAACGGACGATACCGAGAAAACTTATCATCAGGCGCAAAAATATTATGGTCAGGATGGTGTATTTTGGCTTCAATTTGGTCGATTCTATAGAAAAATACATCGCCTTGACGATGCAATCGAATGCTTTAGAACTGGGCTCGAATTCTATGAATCTTTCCAGACAAAGCACTCGTTGGGACATACGTTGCTAATGAAGTATCTCGATGAGGGCCTCGAGGATCGCTCGATTTACGATGAGGGGCTGCAATTTCTTGAGATGGAACGTTTGCGTCGAGGTACAACGGACCCGTATCCCACGACCACCATATGCGAGTCTCTGATTCAAATTTGCCAGAAAAGAAGAGATGTTGGTGCGTATGAAAAACTGAAGGAGTGTATCAACTATGGGTTGAAACACTTCAAAGAGGATGAGTATTTCGAGAGGCAGGTTCGTCGGTACCTAAAGTTGCCGGCCCCTTAAGAACGATTCAACCCTCGGCGCATGCAGGGGGGCAAGCCTGATCCAGTGATGAGTCGCTTTTGCTTATGCGAGATACCGCATTAACGCATTACTGCGTCAGCTTGGGCTCTGTACCGCTTTGTTCATTGCACCTCTAACTGGCGAGATTTGGACGGTAGGCACACTTTTCCCAAATGAGGACTTGCATTCAATCTAGCGCGAAAGACTTTTGGGCGGTTCCTGGTCGTTTGGGAGGGTGGACGGCCGCCGACGTGCCAATGCGGAGATCGAGCGCCTTGCTTTGCAAGGTATGGAGGCGGACGAATAGTTGAGCACTTGCCACTGGCGCACATCAAAGTAGCCGATGCAAGCCGTGGCTAGCAGCAGGATGGCAGTACACAAACAAGCTCGCGCCGCCTGTGCTCCCTTACGCTAAGTTACTGAATCTAAAGTATTTTATACTTTTGTCGCTTACGCCTACTTTGGCTTGAAAATCAGTAACTTACTGATTTATCATCAGGTGGCGGGTTCGAGTCCTGCAGCCGGCACCAAGAATTGAAAGACGGGCTACGCATTGCGTGGCCCGTTTTGTTTTTGGCGGTGTCCGAGGCGTTGTCACTGGGGCAGCCGCGCTGACATCTGGGCCATCGACGCCCGTTTTCCGTAGTTTCACGCCACCATCCTGTCGATTCCCGGCAACCGCATGTCAGCGCCGTTGGCGCGGTGGTAACCTGCCCCCATTTCCGCCCAACCACCCACCCGTGCCTTTCCCAAACTCCCGCCTCTGGCGCTCGGCCCCCGAGCAACGTGCCTACGAAGAAGCCCGCCACCGCGTGCGCGCGTTGCGCTTCTTCTATCTGCACGCCATGGTCTACGTGGTGGTGAACGCGATGCTGATCGGCTTCCATCTGATGGGACCGTCGCATCGGCCCTGGGCGGGTGGCCCACTGATGGGTTGGGGGATTGGCCTGGCGGTGCACGGCATCATGACCTGGGGACGTGTAGGCCTGCTCGGGCGGCGGTGGGAAGAGCGCAAGATTGCCGAGTACATGGCGCAGGAGCAGGTGCGCACGCTGTCGACGGAGAAGCAGCTGGTCGAGGCCCGCATGAAGCTGCTGCAGGCGCAGATCGAACCGCACTTCCTGTTCAACACGCTGGCCAACGTGGTCAGCCTGATCGAGCCCGCGCCGCAGAAGGCCACGATGATGCTGGAGCATTTCATCGCCTATCTGCGTGCGTCGCTGGCCGCCAGCCGCGCTACGCAAGGCACGGTGGCGCAGGAGGCGAAGCTGCTGCGCGATTATCTGGCGCTGATCCGCATCCGCATGGGCGAGCGGCTGCAATACACGGTCGATGTCGACCCGCAACTCGAAGCGATGCCGCTGGCGCCGATGCTGCTGCAACCGGTGGTCGAGAATGCGATCAAGCATGGCCTGGAGCCGAAGATCGAAGGCGGGCGCTTGCTGGTCCGGCTGGAGCGGCAGGGCGCGCGCATGCTGGCGACGATCGAGGACGATGGCATGGGGTTCCGGCCCTCGGCCGGCGCTGGTGTCGGGCTGTCGAACCTGCGCGAACGGCTGGCCGTGCTGTATGACGGTGACGCCCACGTCAGGATTGAAGAGCGCTCGCCCGGCACCGCCGTACTGATCGATCTCCCGCTGCCACCCGCATCCTGAACCGGAGACGCACCATGACGCCCACCGCCCTGATTGCCGACGATGAAGAGCATCTGCGTGCGTACCTGCGCGGCAAGCTGCAGCGCCTGTGGCCGGAGTTGCAGATCGTTGCCGAGGCGACCAACGGCATCGAAGCCGCCGACGCCATCGCGCGCTTGTCGCCGAGCGTTGCCTTCCTCGATATCAAGATGCCGGGCCTGTCGGGGCTGGAAGTGGCGCAGGGGTTGGAAACCGAAACGCGGGTGGTGTTCGTCACCGCCTATGACGAGTTTGCGCTCGATGCGTTCGAGCGCGCCGCAGTCGACTACCTGGTCAAGCCGGTCAGCGAGGAGCGCCTGGGCCGCACCATCGAGCGATTGCGCAAGGCGTTGCAGGAAGCGGCGCCGCTGCCCGAGTTGGCGCAACTGCTGAACCAGCTGACACGCGCCCAGCCGCGCGCCGAAGGTGCCAGCCAGTTGCGTTGGGTGCGGGCCAGCCGTGGCAATACCACCAGCCACGTGCCGATCCAGGAGGTGATGTATTTCCAGAGCGAGGACAAGTACGTGGTGGTGCATACCGTGGATGGCGAGCACCTGATCCGCACGCCGTTGGCGGAGCTGATTGCCGGTCTCGATCTCGAGGTGTTCTGGCAGATCCACCGCTCGTCCATCGTCAATATGGAATACGTGGCCGGCACGCGGCGCGATGAGTCCGGGCGGCTGTTTGTCCGGATGCGCGGCAGCGATGCCGAACTGCCGGTATCGCGCGCCTACATGCATCGGTTCCGGCAGATGTAGGCCGGCTGGCGCGCGCGCCGCCGGCCAGTGGTCTGTCTAGTGTCGATCCATGAATTCCTGGATCTTGCGCTGTTCCCAGTCGCGGCCGCGGCGCGACAGCCGCATCCAGACCAGCAGCCCGTGCACGGTCAGCCCGAGCCCCCAGGCCAGCGTGGTGGTCAGCGGCCACGGCCAGCCCGTGGTGGCGTAGTGCGACCAGGGCGGCGAGGGGAAGTAGAAGAAGCGGAACCACAGCCATGCATTGACCACCGCATAGACCAGCAGGTGGATATACCAGCCGCGCAGCGCGCGCACCATGCGGCGCGCGCGCCAGTAGGCCATGGCGTTGGGGTCGTTGGGCGGGAAGGCGTGGTGCATGGGATACCTCGTCATCAGGAAGGTTGGCATGCGACAGGTATAGGCCACCGCCAGGCGCCGTTCCAGGCCCATGGGCTGAATCGACGGATTTCGTTCGCGAGCGTGCACGCCGTCAGCGTCAATGTCGCGCCATCGCCACCTTCATGATTGCACTTTCAGTGCATCCCAGACCGCTTGCACCCCTGGCAGCGGTGCGACTGCGCCGTGGCCAGTGGTGGCCAGCGCGGCCGCCACCGCTGCCCAGCGCGCGGCGGACACAGCGTCATCTCCGGCCACCAGCCGCGCGAGATAGGTTCCGTCGAAGCAGTCGCCCGCGCCGGTCGCATCGACCGCGTCGACGCGGAATGGCGCCACGGCGGTCAACTGTCCGCCATCGGATACCAGGCAACCCTGGCTGCCCAGTTTCAACACCACATGCGGCGCGCCCATGCGATGGCACCAGTCGACGATGCCCACGGGATCGTCGAGGCCGGCAAGCCGGCGCACGTCGTCCAGGCTGGGCAGGAACAGGTCGCACAACGGAAGTGTGGCGACGATGACTTCACGGGCGCGCTCCAGGGGCCACAGCCTGGGGCGCAGGTTGGGATCGTAGGACACCTTGGTGCCGGCCTGGCGGGAGATGCGGATGGCCTCGCGCACGGTACGCTTGGCTGACGTGCTGATGGCCTGGCTGATTCCGGAGACGTGGAGCCAGGTGGCCCGTTCCAGCAATGCGACCGGCAGGTCGCCGGGTTGCATCCGGCTCGCGGCGGAGCCCGAGCGCCGATAGGTGAAGACGTGGCCATCCGGGCCGTGATGGACGAAGTAGAGCCCGGTAGGTGCCGATGCGTCGATGACGACGCCGCTGGTGTCGACGTGTTCGCGGTGCAACAGGCACCGGCACATGCGGCCGAATTCGTCGTCGCCCAGCCGGGTCAGGTAGGCGCACCGCGCACCCTGGCGCGCCGCGGCGATGACGGCGTTGGAGGTATCGCCGCCGAAGCCCTGCAAGTAGGTCCGCGACCCGCGCGGGCCGGTATGGTTGAACTCGACCATGGCCTCGCCCAGCGCGACGATGTCGAAGCTGGCGCGCATGTCAGGCGTCCTCGCCCAGGTCGAGCAACACCTTGCAGCTGACGCGGGGCTGGTTTTCGGCGAGGTCGAATGCGTAGGCCACGTCGCGGAAATTGACCTGGTGCGTGATGATCCGGCCGGGATCCACCAGACCGCGCGCGATCCAGTCGATGACGGTGGGGAACATCGCGCAATTGAGACGCGAGGCGTACAGGGTCAATTCCTTGCTGGTCAGCGCTTGCTGCGGCAGGGCCGATGGCGTGGCGGAAAACCCCAACACGCCGATGCGGCCTGCCGGCGCGGCGATGGCAACGGCTTCTTCCAGGATCGCAGGATGGCAGACCGCATCGTAGATCAGCGTCGGCCCGCCCGCCGCGCCGCGGCGCTCCAGCGCGCGCGCAAGCGGCTCGCGCGCGGTGTTGATGATTTCGTCATCCGCGGCGCCGCAGGCTTGCGCCAATGCCAGCCGTTCATCGACATGGTCGGTGATGAAGGTGCGTACACCATAGACGCGCTTGAGCACCTGCAGCAGGTTGAGTCCAACCGGCCCGGCGCCATAGATCAGCGCTACGTCCGAGGGCAGTACGCCGGTGCGGTGGGTGGCGTTGGCGGCCACCGCAAACGGCTCGATCACCGCGGCACTGGCAGTCGGCATGCCATCGGGCACCGGGTAGGCGTTACGTGCCGGCACGCATGCGAATTGGCTGAAGCCGCCATCCCGGTGCACACCGATCACCTGGAGCCGCTGGCAGACATTGTGCCGGCCGATCCGGCACGCATGGCATTGACCGCAGCTGACCACCGGATCCACCACCACCCGTTCGCCGATGCGGTCGGCGCTGACGCCCGCGCCAACCGCATCGACATGGCCCACGAACTCGTGGCCGATGACGCGCGGATAGGTCACGAACGGATTCTTGCCATGGAAGATGTGCAAATCCGAACCGCACACTCCGGCAAGGCGCACGCGCACGCGCACCTCGCCTTCGGCCGGGACCGGGTTGGGTCGCTCGCACACGGCCATGCGGTGTGCTTGCTCGACGACTACGCTCAACATGCTGGCTCCTTGTTCCGGTCAACTGGCGCGGCGGCTACCAGTTCCACATCGCGCCGTCGCGCAGCCGCGCCACCGGCAGGTAGGCGCGTTCGTACGGATAGCGGGCCGCCAGCCGCTCGTCGATGTCGACGCCAAGGCCGGGCACGTCGTCCATCACCAGGTAACCGTCCTCGAGGCGGTAGTTGTGCGGAAACACCGCGTCGACCAACGCGCCATGCGGCATCAGTTCCTGGATGCCGAAGTTTGGCGCCCACAGCCCGAAGTTGACCGCCGCGGCCATGCATACCGGTGACAGGTCGGTGGCGCCGTGGAAACCGGTGCGCACCTGGTAGGTCGCGGCGAAGTCCGCGATGCGGCGCACATGCGTGATGCCGCCGGCGTGAACGATGGTGGTGCGGATGTAATCGATCAGCTGTTCGCTGATCAGGTCCTTGCAGTCCCACAGCGAATTGAAGACCTCGCCGGCCGCGAGCGGCGTGGTGGTGTGCTGGCGGATCAGCCGGAACGCCTGCTGGTTCTCGGCCGGCGTCGGATCTTCCAGCCAGAACAGGTTGAAGGGCTCCAGCGCCTTGCCCAGGCCGGCCGCTTCGATCGGTGTCAGGCGATGGTGCGCATCGTGCAGCAGGTGGGGAGCGAAGCCGACGGCTTCGCGCACCTTGTGGAACAGTTCCGGCGTGTGTCGCAGGTAGAGCGAGGTATCCCAGGGTTCCTCCGGCGGCAAGCCCTTCTGCGCCGGCTCATAGTGACCCGGTTGCGTGCCCACGCCGTACACCTTGGACAAGCCGGGCACGCCCGACTGCACGCGGATTGCCTTGTAGCCTTGCGCGATATGGCTGTGCACCGCGTCGACGGCTTCGGCGTGGTCGCGGCCGGTGGCGTGGCCGTACACCATCAGGCCATGGCGGCTGCGGCCGCCCAGCAGCTGCACCACCGGCATGCCGGCCAGCTTGCCCAGGATGTCCCACAGTGCCATGTCGATGGCCGCGATCGCGGTCATCGTGACCGGCCCGCGCCGCCAGTAGGCGCCGCGGTAGAGGTATTGCCAGATGTCTTCGATCCTGCGCGGATCGCGGCCGATCAGGCACGGAATCACATGCTCGTCCAGGTACGTGCGCACTGCCAGTTCGCGGCCATTGAGCGTGGCGTCGCCCAGCCCGTACGCGCCGGCATCGGTGACCACCTTGACCGTGACGAAGTTGCGCCCCGGGCAGGTGACGATGGTTTTTATCTGTTCGATCTTCAAGGGTGTCTCCGGCCGGATCGTCGTTGTCGTGGGCCCGATGGCGCCGCCTGGTTGCGCAACGCCTGCATCGGTGAGGATGCGGCCAGAGTACTGCGGGCCGATTGCGGCGGAGTACGGCCGATTCCGCAATCAAATGCAGCGTTAGCCGCAGTTGAATCGCGAAAGCACCGCACGTTGGACACCACGGCGGCGTGCAAACTTCTTCGCATCGAAGACAACGCCGGATGCACGCACGATGCTGCTGCCAACAGACCTGCCGAGGTACCGCTGATGAGGCTCACGCAACGCAACGGTTGCCGCGCCAATCGTGAAGTGCGCCAGCCCGGCTACGATCGCGGACGCTTGTCGCGCGGCGTGCTGCATCTTGGCCTTGGCGCATTCCATCGCGCGCACCAGGCGCTGTACACCGAGGCCGCAATCCGCGCCGGCGATAGCCGCTGGGGCATTGTCGGCGTCAGCCTGCGCGAGCCGCGCACACCGCGCATGCTGGCGGCGCAGGACTTCCTGTATTCGGTGACCGAACGCGAAGGTGCGGCGGCTACGACGCGTATCGTCGGCGCCGTGGTGCAAGCCTGGTATGCACCGCATGCGCTGGAGGAGGTGCTGGGTGCGCTGGCCGACCCCGGTATCGCGGTGGTGACCTGCACGGTCACGGAAAAGGGCTACTGCCAGCATCCGTCCAGCGCCGACCTGGACACGGACCACGCCGATATCCGACACGACCTGGCCTATCCCGACACGCCCAGAAGCACGCTTGGCGTACTGGCTGCCGGACTGCGCCGCCGGCCTGTTGGGGCGCCGCTCAGCATCGTTTGCTGCGACAACATGCCCGCCAACGGCCAGACGCTGCGCAAGCTGCTGGCGCAGTACGCAGCGCTGACGGCCCCGGCACTGGCCCGCCGCGTGCGGGACGACGTGGCATTTCCCAACACCATGGTGGACCGGATCGTGCCCGCCGCCACGCCGGCATCGCGCCGTGACGCGCAGCGTCGCCTGGGTTTGCGCGACGAGGCCGCCATCGTCTGCGAAGCCTTTACGCAGTGGGTGATCGAGGACCGCTTTGCCGGACCCAGGCCGGCATGGGAAGCGGGCGGCGCGCTGATGACGAGCGATGTCCGGCCGTTCCAGGCGATGAAGCTGCAGCTGCTCAACGGCACGCATTCCGCCATCGCCTATGCCGGGCAACTGTGCGGGCTGCAGACCGTTGCCGAGGCCATGGACGATCCGCTGGTCGGCGCCTTCGCGCGCGGCGTGATGGCGGACCTGCGCGCCACCGTGCAAGCGCCGCCCGGATATGACGTGGACGCATACAGCGAGGCCTTGCTGCAGCGCTTTCGCAATGCCGCGCTCGATCATCGCACTGTGCAAATCGCAGCCGACGGCACGCAGAAAGTGCCGGTGCGCTGGCTGCCCGCCCTGCGTGCCAGTGCAGGCATCGAGCGGCCCTGGCTGGAACGCGCGCTCGCGGCCTGGCTGCATTGCCTGCGCAGCGGACGCAGCGATGGCGGCCGCGCGCTTGCCTTCGACGATCCCGGCGCACCGGCGCTGGCGGCGTGCCTGCGTGGCGCCCACAGCGATGCCGACGCCGTGACACAGGCACTCGCGCACGCTCCTGTCTTCGGCAGCGAGCCGTGGCCCGTGCCGCTGGCCGACCGCCTCGCCCGTCACCTGGCGGTGCTGCGCGTTGGCGGCACCGCCGCGCTGCTGTCGTCCTGAGCCATCCCCATCCGACAACAAGGAGACCACCACACCATGGCCATGCTGTTGACCCGACGCCGTTTTGGCGCGCTAGCCGCCGGCTCGCTGGCGATGACGCTGCCGGCAGCCCACGTACTGGCCCAGGCCGCCACCATCCGCCTGAAGTACGGCACCGCCTTTCCCGCCGACCATCCGGGCACGCTGCGCATCCAGCAGGCGGCGGTGGCCATCCGCCTCGACACCGGCGGCAAGGTCGATTTGCAGGTCTATCCCAACAGCCAGCTCGGCAGCGAGCCCGACATGATCGCGCAGGTGCGCACCGGCGCGATGGACTTCATGTCCACGGCCGGCACCAACCTGCAAACGCTGGTGCCGACCGCCGGCATCAACGGCGTGGCCTTCGCCTTCAAGGACTACGCCACGGTCTGGGCCGCGATGGATGGCGACGTCGGCGCCTATGTGCGCGCCGCGCTGGGCAAGGTGAACCTGCACGTCTTCGACAAATGCCTGGACAACGGCTATCGCAACATCACCTCGGCGAGCCGGCCGATCAACACGCCGGCGGACCTGAAAGGCTTCAAGGTGCGCGTGCCCGGCATCCCGCTGTGGATCTCGATGTTCAAGGCGCTGGGCGCGTCGCCGACGGCCATTCCGTTCGGCGAACTCTACTCAGCGCTGCAAACTCGGGTCGTCGACGGACAGGAGAATCCGCTCGCGCTGATTCGCAGCGCCAAGCTTTATGAAGTGCAGAAGTTCTGCGCGCTGACCGGACACACCTGGGACGGCCACTTCATCTTCGGCAACGCCAGGAAATTCCGGGCGCTGCCAGCGGAGGTGCAGGCCGCCATCACCGCCCACTTCACCGCGGCGGCGCTGAAGCAGCGCGAGGACATCGCGCGCCTGAACACCGATGCGCAGGCCGAGCTGAGCCGCCTCGGCATCGTCTTCAACCAGCCCGATCCCGCGCCGTTCCGCGCCTTGCTGCAAGGCGCCGGCTTCTATGCCGAATGGAAGAAGAAATACGGCGACGAAGCGTGGTCCAGGCTGGAGAAATACGCGGGCCGTCTCGCATGACGGCTGGCACGAACGATAAAGAAGACAAGGAGACATCGATGGAGCACACCGCTGAAGCCATTGCGCCAGCGCTCCCGGCGCCATCAGCCGCCGCGGCCTGTTGGCGCCGCCTGCTGGCCTGCATGGTGGAGGTGCCGGCCGCGCTGATCGTGCTGGCAGAGATCCTGCTGCTGGGCGGCGGTGCCTTCGCGCGCTACGCGCTGCACCAGCCGGTCCCATGGACGGATGAACTGGCCAGCATCCTGTTCCTGTGGCTGGCGATGCTCGGCGCCATCATCGCGCTGGACCGCGGCAGCCACATGCAACTGACCACCTTTATCAAGAACCTGCCGCCCGCCAGGCGCGCCTGGGTCGACGCGCTCGGCATGTGGCTGGTGGTGGCGTTCCTGTCGCTGTTGCTGCGGCCGGCGTGGGAGCATCTGACCGAGCACCTCGAGGTGTCGACGCCGACGCTGGAGATCAGCGAAGGCTACCGCGCCGCCGCGGTGCTGGTCGGGATCGTGCTGATGCTGGTTGCGGCGATCTTGCGCCTGCTTGCGGCGCACTGGAAACCGGTGCTGGCGACCGGCCTGATGGTGGCAGTGTGTAGTGGCGTGCTTTGGCTGCTGTCGCCCACGCTGATGACGCTCGGCAATGCCAACCTGGTGATCTTCTTCCTGCTGATGCTGGTTGCATGCGTGGCCATCGGCGTACCGATCGCCTTCGCCTTCGGCCTGGCAACGCTGTGCTACCTGTCGCTGTCGACGGCCACGCCGCTGTCCATCATCCCGAACCGCATGCAGGAGGGCATGTCGCACCTGATTCTGTTGGCGGTGCCGCTATTCGTCTTCCTGGGCGCGCTGATCGAGATGACCGGCCTGGCGCGGGCGATGATCCACTTCCTGGTCAGCCTGATCGGCCATTTGCGCGGCGGCCTGCAGTATGTGCTGCTGGGCGCGATGTACATCGTCTCCGGCATCTCGGGCGCGAAGGCCGCCGACATGGCTGCCGTGGCGCCAAGCCTGTTCCCGGAAATGAAGCGGCGTGGCGCCAGGGACGGCGACCTGATCGGTCTGCTGTCGGCATCGGGCGCGATGTCGGAAACCATCCCGCCCAGCATCGTGCTGATCACGGTGGGATCGGTGACCGGGGTATCGATCACGTCGCTGTTCATCGGTGGCCTGATGCCCGCCGCGGTAGGGTTGGTGATGATGTCCCTGGTGGTCTGGTTCCAGACCCGCAAGGAAGACATGAGCCGCGTGCCACGGCCGTCGCGCCCGGTGATCGTGAAAGCCCTGCTGGTTGCGCTGCCGGCACTGGCGCTGCCCATCATCATTCGCACGGCGGTGGTCGAGGGGGTGGCTACCGCGACCGAGGTGTCTACGATCGGCATTTTCTACGCGGTGCTGGCCGGGATCCTGGTGTATCGCCGGTTCGAGTGGCGGCGGGTCTATCCGATGCTGCTGGATACGGCGGCGTTGTCCGGTGCGATTCTGCTGATCGTCGGCTGTGCCACGGCGATGGCGTGGGCGCTGACGCAGTCCGGCTTTGCGCAGGACCTGGTGCGGATTCTGTCGTCCGTTCCCGGTGGCAAGACCGGTTTCCTGCTGGTATCGGCGCTGGCCTTTGTCATCCTCGGCAGCTTGCTGGAAGGTATTCCCGCCATTGTGTTGTTCGGGCCGTTGCTGTTTCCCATTGCCAAGCTGGTTGGCGTGCATGAGGTGCATTACGCCATGGTGGTGATTTTTGCGATGGGCCTGGGCCTGTTCGCGCCGCCCTTTGGCGTGGGGTTTTATGCCGCCTGTGCGATCGGGCGGGTGTCGCCTGACGTGGCGATGCCGCGGGTGTGGCCGCATATGGCGGCGTTGTTTGTGGCGCTGGTGCTGTTGACGTTGGTGCCTTGGTTTTCGATCGGGTTTCTGTGAGGGGACTTCTTTGCGTGGCTCCGTACTGCGGATTCCGGGCTCTGCCGCGGAGCACATCGCGGCGCACGCATGGCACTGTCGCGAGCGAGCCCGAGGGTCTATTCCAGCCCGCTTGTTTTCTCCCCTCTCCCGCTTGCTGTATAGACCGGGGACATAGGTAACAGGTGTGCCAGGACATGGGTAACACTTTTCCCGCTTAGTCAGCGGGAGGACAACGTTGCCCTGGAGCCAAACCACCGTGAAGCAGCAAAGAGAAGAGTTCGTCCGCCTGGCACGCCAGGCGGACGCCAATATTGCGGAGCTTTGCCGCCGCTTCTGCATCAGTCGCAAGACCGGTTACAAGTGGTTGAACCGAGAGGATCTGGACGACCGAACTCGGCGGCCACATAGCTCTCCCGGCCGAACGCCAGCTGCCGTCGAAGAGGGCGTGCTAGCGATCCGAGCCGAACATTCGGCCTGGGGCGCCCGCAAGATCGCACGCGTACTGGAGCGTGACCACTGCGTCCAAATCGCCCCGAGCACAGTCAATTGGGTGCTGCGCCGCCATGGCTTGATCGATCCGGCCGCCAGCTCGGCCGCTACAGCCTGGCAGCGCTTCGAGCACGACCGGCCCAATGCACTATGGCAAATTGACTTTAAAGGCCACTTCGCTACCGACACGCAGCGGTGCCACCCACTCACGGTCTTGGACGATCACTCCCGGTTCAATGTGCTGCTCAGGGCCTTGGGCAACGAACAGTTTGAATCCGTACAGGAAGCGTTAGAGAAGGCTTTTGCGCGCTATGGGCTGCCCGAGCGCATCAATGCAGACAACGGCCCGCCCTGGGGTTCTCCAGTGCCCCGTGCACTTACCACGTTGGGTGCTTGGCTGATCCGCCTGGGGGTGCGGCTCAGTCATAGCCGACCTCGCCATCCGCAGACCAACGGTAAGGACGAGCGCTTCCATCGAACCATGCAGGCAGAGCTGTTGGCCAACCAGCGCTTCCGGGATCTGGACGATGCGCAGCATCACTTCAGCCATTGGCGCCACGTGTACAACTTCAAGCGCCCACACCACGCCCTGGATATGGAGACACCCGCAAGCCGCTATGCGCCTAGTCCACGGACGATGCCGCGCGAGCTCCCGCCTATCGAGTACGGCAGCGATGACATCGTGCGAAAGGTAGGCGACGGTGGGCGCATCTGCTTCCGAGGAAAGACGTTCCGGGTCGGACGAGCCTTGGTCGGAACGCCCGTAGCGCTGCGCCCTCGCGTGGATTTGGACGGCACCTTTGATGTCTACTTCTGCCATCAGAAGGTGGCCACAATAGACCTACAGGAGGCCAATTAAACTGGAGACTGGACTGTTACCCATGTCCTGGCACATGTGTTACCCATGTCCCCGGTCCATACAGCTTGCGGGAGAGGGGCGGGGGAGAGGGCCGGCGCATCAACGAAGTCACCAACGTAACAGCCCTGGAAGATGTCCCACTACGCAGATCGCAGCCTCAAGGTCGGATGGTTCGAAAGTGGTACGGAATCCTAAGGCGCCCTACAGGTTGCATCGACCACTGGCGGGCCGTGGGCATGCAAGAGTCTTATGCCGCAACGTCTCCGTCACTGCCTTGCGACTCCACCTTGGATGCCCATCCCGACTTTGCGGCGCGTAGCACGATCTTCTGCTTCTCCGCGCGTTCGATTGCGTTGATGCGCTCAATCACAGAGGCAATCGGTGCATTGCCTTCTGCGCGCGCCAGGTAAAGCAGGCGCACCAGCTTGTCGGCCCAGCCTGGCAACTTGCCGGTTTTTTCCCAACGCGCAATGGCCTGCTCATTGTTGCCAAGCAATTTCGCCAGGCCGGCTTGCGATTGCATCAACCCGGCGCTGCGGAGGTAGCGAAATTCCGCACCGGTGAGAGGGGAGGGCTTCTTTGCCAGAGCCAGGCAAATGGCGACGCAAAGACCATCCAGGTCCTCGATAGACACGCCTTCGCCATAGGGCGTTTTATGGACTTTGTAGCCATTGACCAGCCACACGTTCTTGAGGCCGCCGTCTGTGTAGTGGTACATCTTCTTACCTTTTGGTCACATCCATCACCGTAATGACCGTCAAGTCGGACGCGGGGTAATCGACCAGAACAACGACGCCAACGTTGATTCCCGAAACATAGCGTTCCATCACGCAGCGAAGACCGGGTGCCCGCATGTCGGGCTCCGGGTCACGCGAGATGACGCCTTTACGAAGCGCTTCGAGAACCATCGGGTCGTTGATCATCCGCAGCGACATTCGCTCTCGCGCATGAGGCACGAACACGATGTTCGACGTTTCCATTGCACATGCGTGAATGTGCTTTTCCAACTGACGTGTCGACGGGTGCCTCACTGGGCCACCTATTATTTTGATAGGTTGAAGTGTATCCCAGTTTCTCCCGCTGCCACCGCCAAGAGACTGTACCGCGCCGTAGATAGATCGATTTCCGACATAGGACCTCCTATCGTTGCATGAAGGTCCGCCGTGTGACGCAAGAGGGGGG
The DNA here is from genome assembly GCF_020618415.1 of Cupriavidus sp. MP-37. NCBI lineage: Bacteria > Pseudomonadati > Pseudomonadota > Betaproteobacteria > Burkholderiales > Burkholderiaceae > Cupriavidus > Cupriavidus sp. MP-37. The sequence continues at coordinate 614,690 of NZ_CP085344.1, forward strand.
CGGCGGGCCTGACGACGAGGGTGGAAACCGGTGTCACAACCATTGCCGGTCAGCTTTTCGGCTGCCTCATCCGGCCCGCCATGGATGGCTTGCACGTATAGGCAAGAACGGTCGTCACGGACGACCGTTCAGTTGAGGCATTCGAGTTTCCACACTCGGTCACTGTTGTTCGATGACAGCCCCAGTCTCCCGCGCCACGGCACGCAGCGCGATAAGACAGTTCGCATTCCCATACGGACGCCGCATCCTGCCCGAGCCTCGCTCGCCAGCAAATAGCCGAAATCCTAAGAGCGCCTTCGAAGCGAAGATTCTTCCCATTGAAGGGAAAACTTCCGGGCATTTGATCGAGATGAAGATCGCGTTTCGAATCGGCATTCCTCCGTTGATTTCCTTTAGATGCAGGAGCACAAATAGACGATTGCTATGCGCAACGTCGCCATAGCGCGTCTGTATAACAACGCGGTTTGGCGCATTGGCAAATGGATCCTGCACGCTTCCACCAACAGCTGTTTTCCTCTACCCATCGCCTGTATGCCCTCGACGGTGAAGGCGCACTGGCCGAACTGGCAATGGAAGCCTGGCTCGGCCGCGAGGCCATCTCTGCGCTGTTTGAGTGGCGCATCGTGGCGGTCAGCGCCAACCCCGATATCGCGCTGGACAGCCTGCTCGGCCAGCGCATCACGCTGCAAACGACGCTCGCAGGCGGCAGCCAGTCACGCCGTACCGGCCTGATCCGGCAGGCCGAGAAACTCGGCGCTGACGGCAGCCTCGCGCGCTACCGCCTGACCGTGGTGCCCTGGCTGTGGCTGACCACGCAGCAGCGCCACAGCCAGGTGTTCCAGAACCGCAAGCTCGACAGCATCATCGAAGCCGTTCTGCAGGACTACGCGCCGTACGCGCAGTGGCGCTATGCCGCCGGCGCCGAAGCCCGCATCGCCGCGTTCGGCGAACGCGACCACATCGCGCAATTCCGCGAGACCGACTACCAGTTCCTGTCACGCCTGCTGGCCGAAGCCGGGTTGGGCTATACCGTGGTGGAAGATAACGAGGCGCCCTTCGGCCATGCCGTGGTGATCTTTGCCGACAGCGCGCAATTGCCCGAAGATCCCGAGTCAGCGGCCGGCGGCGGCATCCGCTATCACCGTGCACATAGCCAGGAATCGGCTGACGCCATCCAGCAGTTGATCTGCGAAACCCGTGCCGCGGTCGGCGGCGTCGCGGTGGGCGCGTGGGATCCCGAAGGCAAGCGCACCATCCGTGGCCACGCGCCGGCGCGCTTCGGCGTCTTTTCAGGCCAGGCCGCCAGCCCCGATCCTTATCTGTCCGTCAGTCTGTCGCTGGCGCCGGACACGGCCAGCGCACTGCGCGTCGCCGAGCAGGTGATGGAAGCTATCGAAGCCCGCGCGCTGGTGTTCACCGGCAGCGCTTCCGTACGCACCCTGCGCAGCGGCACACGACTGAGCGTCATCGGCTGCCCCCACCTGCCGCCGCAGGAAGACGATACGGCGGCGTATCCGCTGCTGCTCGACGCGGTCGAGCACTGCGGCATCAACAATCTCGCCGTGGAAACGCGCGCCGCGCTCGCCGACCGGATGGGGCCGCTGGAAGCGGCGTTGCGCTTCGACACGCCGCCGCCGGCGCCGGATGCCGCGGCAATCACCGCCGGCCTGATGCACAGCTTCGTCGACGACGCGGCCGAGCGGCTGGTGCCGACCCCAGCCCTGCTGGCGGCGGCTCGGGAACATGGCCATGCGGCGCGCTTCCGTGCCTTCGACGCGCGCCGTCCTTGGCGCGCCGCCGTGCTGGCGGGCGACTGCCCGCGCCTCTATAGCCGGTCCACCCCGCTGGGCGTGCATACCGCAATCGTGGTCGGCCCGGACGGCCAGACCGAGGCCGACGGCAACGCCGAACACCACGCCAGCCCGCGCGGCCACATCCGCGTGCGCTTCTCCTGGCAGCGCGGCGAGCGCGCCGACGACCGCAGCAGCCGCTGGGTACGCGTGGCGCAGCGGCAAGCCGGTGCGGGCATGGGCTGGCAATGGCTACCGCGCATCGGCCAGGAGGTGCTGGTCAAGTTTGCGGACAACGATATCGACCAGCCGTTCGTGATCGGCGCGCTGTACAACGGCCAGGGCGAAGCCGGCATCGCACCCACGCCGGGCGGCAAGTCGATGGCCGCCACCACGTTCTCGCAGCCGTATGACGCCAGCGGCATCTATGCAATGGGCTCCGATAGTCAGCCAAGCGCGCAAGGCAACCTCGCAGGCGGCAACAGCCCGGGGTGGCACGGCATGGGCGCCGATCCGGAAGGCCACCGCAACGACGCCGCGCTGACCGGGTTCAAGAGTCAGGAACATGGCGGCAAGGGCTACAACCAGCTGGTGTTCGACGACACCGACGACCAGCTGCGCACGCAACTCGCCACCACCGAACAAGCCACGCAGCTCAATCTGGGCCACGTGATCCACCAGCAGGACAATCGCCGCGGCAGCTTCCGGGGGCAAGGGTTCGAGTTGCGCACCGACGGCCACGTCGCGATACGCGGCCGGGCCGGGCTATTGCTGACGACCTATCGCGATGCCGTCACGGGCCGCGTGCTGCCGACTGGCGACAACGCTGCAGGCATCGCGCTGTTGCGGCAGGCGGGGGATCTGGTCAGGACGCTGAGCGACGGCGCGATCACGCACCAGGCCCAGGCACTGTCTACTGGCAAGGATGACGCGGCGCCGCTGGCGAAACAAGCCAAGGCCGCAGCCGGCATGGTTGATGGGCAATCCCTCGATGCCGCGGTGGATGACGCGACTTGCGGCAATACCAGCACGCCAGGCAAGGTGCCGCACCAGGGCGAGCCGATGGTCCACCTCAACGGCAGGGCTGGCGTGGCTATGGTCGCGGGCCAGGACTTGCAGCTCGCCATCGGCGAAAGCGTCGTGCTGGCCAGCGGGCAGGACAACAACGTCGCCGTCGCGGGGCAGGGACGCATTCATGCGGGACAGGCGATCGGCGTGGCGGCGGGATTGTCTTCGCCCGGCGAGGGCAACGTCGGGCTGCAGCTGACTGCGGGCCAGGATGATATCGATCTCCAGGCGCAGCATGACTTGCTGAAGCTGGCGGCGCGAGAGGACCTGACGATTGTCTCGGCAAATATGCATGTGGACTTTGCTGCGGCCAAGCGCATTCGTATTGCGACGGCTGGCGGGGCTGCCATCACGATTGAGGGGGGCAATATCACCTTCGAATGTCCGGGGCCGATTACCTACAAGGCAGCGCAGAGGATTTTCGAGGCAGGCGTCCGCCACGACTATCCGCTGCCGATGGCACCGGCGACTCCATGGGAGATACCCGGTTCCTTCCCATACTCCTGAGCCGGAGTGCGCCATGATCATCAGCTATCCCATTCTTACAATGCCGCCGGCAGGCAACGCCATGGAAGAGTCGGAGGACGCCTGGCTGGCGCGGCTGCTGGCCGAGTCAGACGACCCGAAGGGCGCGTATCCGGCCCGCATGGTCGGCAACACGTACTGTTGGCACGGCGGTCTGCATGTCGGTGCCAATGCGGCCACGCCGGTTCGCGCCATCGCAGATGGCACCATCGTGGCCTACCGGCTGGCACCCAATACCGAAATTTATGAAGGGCAGCCCTATGACACCAGTTTCGTGCTGCTGCGCCATCAGACCGAAACCGGCGCCGCCACGCCATTGGTGTTCTATTCGCTGTACATGAACCTGGTCGCCGCCGAGCATTTGCACGGTCGTATCGACACGCTGCCGGCGTGCTACCGAACCCGTACCAGCCCGGACGCGCGGGTGCCGGACGATCCCAAGAAAGCCAAGGTCTACCGACGCGACATACTGGGCTATCCGGGAAGCCAGCACCAGGCCGGGCGCAGTGGCTTCCATTTCGAGATCTTCTGTACCGACGAGGCACTGGCTGGGTTTTTCCGCGACAGCAGCCTCATCACGGAAAAGGGCAGCGCCGATATCTACGGCGACATTCACTTCGTTATCCCGGAAGGCAAGTCATTTGTAGCGGCGCATCCGCGCTTGCCCAAGGGCAATGGGGTATGGCGGACGGCGGACAAGGATGGCAACTCGATGTTTCCGTCTGGCACGGCGGGAAGCAATGCCGGGCAACCGCTCTATGTCAGCGTCCGTCTGGAGAAGGACAAGCGCATCACCACCACACGCGTACGCACGGCGCATGGCCAGTACCGCGAAATCGGCCGGGTCGTGCAGCCGGGTTATGCCTATGCCATGCTGGCTCTCGCGGAGGCGCTGTATCCGGACAACCCAAGCGCCGGACTGGAGTGGCTTACCTTCGGGCGTGTGCTGAGCGAAGAGCGCACCCGCCACACCGACAATTGGCAATTGATGCCCTATGCGCCTGGCTCGGCGGGCTATATAGACCTGTCGCAGGCCGGCATCGTGCGGTTGTCTGACGCGGACTTCCCGCACTGGTTGGGCTGGAAGAAGGTCGAGGAAGGTACGATGCTGAGTCCGGGCGATGCCATCGTCGACGAGCCGGCGACGCTACAGATGCTGAGCGACAACGGCGATGCGGGCAAGGCGGCGCTGCGTCATCTGGTGGTCAAGCATCCGACTGAATGGGATGTCTCTGACCTGGACGTACGCTTTGCGCGCCTGCGCAAACCGGGGATGCCGCTGGTTTCGGAGGACAGCTGGCAGCGGTTCAAGGAACAGGCGCAGAAGCTGGCATTCTGGCAGCACACAGGATTGCAGCGTGCGGTATGGCATTTCCATCCGCTGCAATTCATTCATCATATGCGTAGGGCGCTGTGGCTTAGTGTTGATGAGCTCAGGCAGGCTGTGCCGGCGAGGATGTTGCGAGGCCTTGGGGCAGGGATTCCGGCCAAGATAGTTTATGAAGCAGCACAGAATTCGGCCGGGAAGTTGATCGCATCCCACTACAAGCAGTTCAATACCATGTGGCGAAAATATGGAGTGACTACGCGGCCGCGTCTTGCCGCGTTCTTAGGGAACTCGGTACAAGAAACGATCTGGCTCAGTACTTTGGTAGAGGTCGGTGGAGGGAACAATTGGTATGCGCCATGGTATGGGCGGGGAGCTTTGCAGCTTACTCATCCAGGGAATTACATCGGGTACTGGAAGTTCCGGGGGCGTAACATCGACACCTCGCTCAGCACGATGCTTGCCACTGCTCATGAAAACGCAAGCAAGCTACGCAGCAACGTGCCGCTTCACGCTGTGGAGGCTCGCATACCAGATGCTGTGGCAAGGTGGCGCGGTGAGATAGTGGACAAGCATTATGAGGCCGCGGACAGCGCTGGCTACTATTGGTTATTGAACCGGGCTAACGAAGAGGCCGACGAATACACCCCTAACAAGAGACGGACCTTCAACATTCATTTCAGCAGCCGGCTAAAGAAACGAGAGCCGTATGTGTTCTACGAAAATGTGTCGTTCCGGCGAGTGGCTTGCACCGTTAACCTGCCGGATCATTTGGGGCGGGATAATCCCGCGTTGAACGGCCTTGTGGATAGGTATCACGCCTACGCCTATGCGCAAGTATTGCTGTTCGAGCATCCGACCTTTCCCGATGGTGCTGGCATGGAGCAAATCAAACCGGAGGACTATGGATGGAAAAATTGAAGCTGCAAGGCCACCTAGCGTTGGTTAGACGTTGGGCGGCTCTTGCCTTGCTGCCTGCTGCATTGAATGCCCGGGCTGGCTTGGACAATGATGCGGCTCTGCCAAATGGCATGCAGCGCTACGTAATCCCAATGAGTGATTGCGCGGTCGAGTTTGTAGCGAAAGCTGGCGGCTATGCTGACCTAGCCGAGCCCAGTCCTTCTCTATTCGGCTATTTCCGACACAACAACCACTATCCGAAGGATCGCTATGATCGCGCCCTGCATTTCTCGATCAGCTGTCATGTCGGAGCTGCTAAAGAGATATGTCCGAAACTAATGAAAGCATATCGCGGCGTTGATAAGGCCCATGCAAGGGATATTCAATTCAGACAACTTGGCGAACTGAACCCACGCTACTACAGCGAGGCGTACATCGAGACATGGAGCGCAATTGCGCCGCCACGTCCTCGGACATTGGCCTTCTGCATGGGTGATGAGCATCGCGCGGTTATGAGTGAAAACGGCGACGTGCTATTAGGCTACGACCCGCGCGAGATCACCGAAACGCGCGGCAAGCCGATCTTGAAACGATCGGAGCGAGCGTTACCCGACGTCCTGGCCATCATCCGTTCAATGCGATTCGTCCCCGACCCATAGCATCAGACGCTCTCAGTCGACCAACGTCGCCAACGCCTCCCGCGCCTCCCGCCTCAGCTTTTCCAGATCCAGCCCCACCACCGCCCCATCGCGCACCACCTGCCTCCCCCGCACCAGCACATCCCTAACCGGCGTCGGCTCTCCAGCCGCGACCGGTGCCGTGCCGATGTCATGGAACCCATGGAACCGCAGCCCGCTGACGTCATAGATCGCCAGGTCCGCCGATTGCCCGGGCGCGAGCGTGCCGATGCCGGGCAGCCCAAGTACCTGCGCTCCGCCTGCAGTGCCCCAGTGAATCACTTCCTCGACGCGCGTTTGCGCGGCACCGCCCAGCGCGCGATGCACCAGCCAGGCGAAATTGGCCTCGTGCACCATGCTGCCCGATTCATTCGACGCGACTCCATCCACCCCAAGCGATACCGGCACGCCCGCATCCGCCATCGCCCGCACCGGCGCGATGCCGCTGCCGAGCCGTGCGTTGCTGACCGGGCAATGCGCCATGCCGGTGTTGGTTACGGCCAGCATGCGGATTTCTTCGGGATTCACCGTGACGAGGTGGGCGAACCAGACATCCGGTCCCAGCCAGTCGTGGTCGGCGACGAACTGCACCGGCGTGCACTGGTATTTCTCGCGGCAGAACCTGACGTAGTTGTCGGTCTCGGACAGGTGCGAATGCAGGCGCAGGTCCACGCCCCGGCCAAAGGCGGCGAGTTCGCGCAGCAGCGCGGGCGGTAGCGAGAAGGTCGGTGTCGTCGGTGCCACCACCACGCGGCGCAGGCCGTCGGGTGAGGCGTCGTGGTAGCGCGTTTTCAGCCGTTCGATGTCGGCCAGCATTTCGTCCAGCGTTTCGGGCACCAGGGCTGTTGCGCGCATGCCGGGATGATCCGAGGCTGACTGGATCGCGCCGCCGCGGCACAGCACCAGGCGCATGCCGAGCTCTTCCGCCACCTCGAACAGCACGTCGCCGGTTTCCGCGCCGTGGCCGTGGTGATACAGGTAGTGGTGATCGGCGCAGGTGGTGGTGCCGGACAGCAGCAGCTCCGCCATGCCCAGCCGCACCGCGGTGCGGAAGATCTCGGGGCTGAAGCGCGCCAGGCGCGGGTAGGCGACCGACGCGAGCCATTGCTCGAGTCCGGCGTTCATGCCGCTGGGCACGGCCTTCAGCAGGTTCTGGAACAGATGGTGATGGGTGTTGACCCAGCCTGGATAGATTACGCAGCCGCTGGCGTCGAGCACGGCTTCGCCGTCCTGGCGCGGCAGGCTGGCGCCGATCTCGGCGATGCGGCCGTCGCGGATGCGGATGTCGGCGGCGCCCGCGCGCGCGGCAGTGCCGGCGCGGCCGGTCATCACGGCGGCGGCGTTGCGGATCAGCAGGGCGCCGGCCGGCGCGTTGGTGGCGTGGATGGTGTTGGTGTTAGGCACCATGTTTTCAGACCCCTTGGACGTTGTCGGCATTGGCGGGCAGCGCGTCGGCTTCACGGGCTGGCAGGCCGTTGAGAATCAGGTTGAGGACCACGGAAACCACGCAGGCGATGATCACGCTGCTGTGGACAAAGGGCTGCAGGAAGCCGGGCAGCTTCTCCAGCATGCCGGGCAGCATCACCGGCATCATTGCGCAGCCCAGCGTGATCGAGACGATGGACAGATTGTTGGGGTTGCGCTCATAGTCCACGTCGCCCAGCGTCTTGATGCCGGCGGCCACGACCACGCCGAACATCACCATGGTGGCGCCGCCCAGCGCAGCGGCGGGAATCGATGCAAACAGCGCGCCGATCTTGGGCACCAGTGCCACCGCGCACAGCATCACGCCGCAGGTGGCGACCACCCAGCGGCTGCGCACGCCGGTGACGATCACCAGCCCCACGTTCTCCATGAACGCGATGTACGGAAACGCCGCGAACATGCCGCCGATGGCGCTGGCCAGGCTGTTGGCGCGCAGGCCGCGGGTGGCGTCGCGCTCGGTCAGCGGGCGCTTGACGATATCGCCGACGGCGACGAACAGGCCCATCGATTCCACCATCTGCACCACCATCACGATCACCATGGTGGTGATGGCACCGATGTTGAAGGTGGGCATGCCGAACGCGAACGGCGTCACCATGGTGAACCAGGGCGCGCGCGTGACTTCGTCGAAGCTGCCCATGCCCAGCATCCACGCCACCGCGCCGCCGACCAGCAGGCCGATCACCACCGACAGGTTGCGCACCAGTTCGCCGCCGTGCCGGTTGATCAGCAGGATCAGTGCCACCACGCCGAAGGCGACCAGGAAAAAGATGGGCGCGCCGAAATCCGGCGCGCCCCTTCCGCCTCCAAACCAGTGAAACGAAACCGGGAACAGGGACAGGCCCACCGCGGTGATGGTGCAGCCGCTCACCACCGGCGGGAAGAAGCGCTTGAGCTTGCCGATCACGGGCGCCAGGAACATCGCGATCACGCCGGCGGCGATGATGGCGCCGCAGACGCCGTTGAAGCCCAGCGCCGGGTCGGTGCCGATGGCGATGACCGGGCCGACGGAGCTGAACGCCACGCCCTGCATCAGCGGCAGGCGCACGCCGAACTTCCAGAAGCCCACGGTCTGCAGCAGCGTGGCGATGCCCGAGGTGAACAGCGCGGTGCTGATCAGCATGGTGGTCTGGGCCGGCGTCATCTTGAGCGCCCCGGCCACGATCATCGGCACCGCGATGGCGCCGAGATAACTGACCAGCATGTGCTGGAAGCCGAGCGACGCCATGGCGCGGGCCGGCAGGATCTGGTCGACGGGATGAACCGCTGCTTGCATGATGTTGTCTCCTGCCGCTGCTGGGGAAAGTGCGCCATGCCGGCGGCGGCTGGCCCGGTCTGTGTTTGCCGGGTTCGGTCCGTCACGGTGCCATGCGCGGCGCATGACGCGCGCATGCCTTGCACAGTAGTGATGTACGGCATGCCGTCATAGCGTTATTGCGAAGGCTGTGGCACGGGGCCGCAAGCGGGCTGGCGAAATGCGCGCTGGGGGCATCAGGGGTTTCCCTTGGGTTGCGTAAGCGGGGTGGGGGTCATAGGATGGATGACGTATCTCGCGGCGAGCGCTTTCCGCGTGTTTGCTCCCCTCTCCCGCTTGCGGGAGAGGGGCAGGGGGTGAGGGCAGGCGCCGGCATACCGACGGCGTGGACTTCGTTGACGCTCCGGCCCTCACCCCCACCCCTCTCCCGCGCGCGGGAGAGGGGAGCGTGAACCGCGGCTGTTGGCAGTGGCATGCGTATCGGCAGGCAAGCCTTTGTGTTCTCCAACTTTCCGTCCCCATTACATATGCCACCCACCGCAGCCTGGTCCGCCGCAGCCCAGCGCCCGTCAGTCTCTCGCGGCGGCGACCTCGATCGCATCCAGTCGCTGTCCGGCCGCGTGTTCGGCCCGACGCGGCTGCGCGCGGCGGAGGATGATGCGGCGCTCGATGCGCGCATCGATACCAGCACCATCGGCCGGCTGACGCTGGTGACCATCGCCTACAACCAGGCGGTGCAGATCGAGCCGCAGCCGAACAAGGACGAGTTCGTGATCCAGACCGTGCTGGCCGGCACGTGCCGCGTCGAGACGCCGCGCGGCGCGATGCTGATGCCGCCGGGAGCGACCTTCGTGTTCTCGCCGACGGTGCCGACCACGCTGTCGCTGGATCCGGGCTGCGAGCGCTTCAGCGTGGTGATCCGCCGCCAGCTGATCGAGGAAGCGTTCCGCCAGCAGTTCAGCTTCGAGCCGCCGGCGCCGATCGAATTCGACATGCAGCCGGTGGCCGACGATGGCCGTGCCGCTCGCTGGCAGGCGCTGGTGAGCTACCTGCGCGCGGAAACGCGCGTGCGGCGCGAAGGCAGCGGCGTGCCGGCCGTGGATGCCAGCATCGAACGCATCGTTTTGTCGACCCTGCTGCTCGACCGCTTCGCCGCGGACGGCAATATGCTGCCGCGGCGCTTCGAGGCGGTATTGCCCGACTACGTGCGCCAGGCCATTGCCTACCTGCGCGCCAACCTGGACCAGCCGCTGACGCTGGAGCAGATCGCCGCGCATTGCGGGGTGTCGGCGCGCACGCTGCAGCTGGGCTTTCGCAAGAGCAAGGACACCACGCCGATGGAGTACCTGCGGCTGCTGCGCCTGCATGGCGCGCGCGCCGACCTGCGGCGCGCGCCGCAAGAGAAGGGCATGGTCGGCACGATCGCGCTGCGGCACGGCTTTACCCACCTGAGCCTGTTCTCGCGCGAGTACCGGCGCGAATTCGGCGAGCTGCCGTCGCAGACCTTGCGCGCGGCCGCGTCGCAGCGGGACTGACGGCAAGCCAGCCCCGCTGCCGCCCGGCACGGCATCAGGCGGCCTGCGCCACCGGCAGGCACACCTTCAGCAGTGTCTGCAGCCGCAGCTTGTCGAGATGGCGGCCGATAAAGACGAACTTGCTTTGCGCCGGTTCCGCGCCCCACGCCTCGGCGGGATGGAAATCCATCAGCCGGTGCACCGCCTGCAGCACGTAGCGGCGCTCATCGCCCGCCACCGCGACGATCCCCTTCATGCGGAACACATCGTCGCCCTGCGCGGCCAGCAGCGCCTTCAGCCCATGCTCGAGGCGCTGGCGGTCGAACGGCTGGTCGAACACCAGCGAGACCGAGGTCACCGACGGATCGTGACGGTGGCCGTGCGTGTCGTCATCGTGCGCGTGGTCGCAGTGCTCGTCGCAGATGTGGTCGTGGTCGTGGTGATCCGCCTGGTCGTGCGCATGGGCGTGGCCGAGGTGGTCATCGTGCGCATCCGCCTGTATCGATCCCGGCGTAAAGCCGCCGATGCCGAGGATCTTGCCCAGGTCCACCTGCGCGAAGTTGGAGCGCAGGATCTGCGCGCCCTCGTTCAGGCGGTGGATGCGGGCTTCCAGCCGGTCGAGCTGCGCGGCGTCGACCAGGTCGGTCTTGTTGAGGATCACGCGGTCGGCGGCGACGATCTGGTCGACCGCCTGGTTGTCGAAGCCGGTCAGCTGGGGATCGTCGAGATGGCTTTCGATATGCACCGCATCGACCAGCGTCAGGATGCCATCGAGCGTGACCTGTCGCGCGACTTCGTTGTCCATGAAGAAGGTCGCGGCGACCGGCGTCGGGTCGGCCAAGCCGCTGGTTTCGACCAGGATATGGTCGAAGCGCTCGGGGCGTTCCAGCAGCTTCTGCAGGATGCGCACCAGGTCCGTGCGCACGTCGACCACGCAGCAGATGCAGCCGTTGGTCATCTGGTAGATCTCTTCATCCGACGTCATCACCAGGTCGGAGTCGACGTCGACTTCGCCGAACTCGTTCTCGATCACGGCGATGCGGTGGCCGTGCTTCTGCGTCAGGATGTGGTTGAGCAGCGTCGTCTTGCCCGAGCCGAGGAAGCCGGTGAGGATGGTGACCGGGATGGGCGGCTGTTGTGCGACGGCAGGTGCGTTCATGTTGTCTCCTGATTTCTACCGGTTGGGTACTGCGTTCCTCGCTGCGGCGAGGCGAAATCTTCTGCTCAGGCGGTGGCGACGTTGGGGCGCAGGCCTTGCCAGCGTTCCACCAGACCGCCGTGCGGCACGTCGAACAGGTCCAGCACGCGCCCCACGGTGTGGTTGACGATGTCGTCCACCGACTGCGGATGTGCGTAGAACGCCGGCACCGGCGGCAGCACGATGGCGCCCATCTCCGTGACCGTGGTCATGTTGCGCAGGTGCACCAGGTGGAAGGGCGTCTCGCGCGCCAGCAGCACCAGCCGCCGCCGCTCCTTGAGCATCACGTCGGCGGCGCGGGTGACGAGGTTGTCGGCCAGCCCGGTGGCGATAGCGGCCAGCGTGCGCATGGAGCAGGGCGCCACCACCATGCCGTCGCAGCGGAACGAGCCGCTGGCGATGGTGGCGCCGATATCGCGCACGTTGTGCACCACGTCAGCCATGGCCTCGATCTGCGGGCGCTGCAGGCCCAGTTCATGGTGCGCGGTCAGCAGGCCGGACGGCGAGCAGACCAGATGCGTCTCCCAGCCGTCCAGTGCCGCCAGCGCCTGCAGCATGCGCACGCCGTACACCGCGCCGCTGGCACCGGTGATGGCAACGACCAGGCGTTGCTTGCGGCTCATGGCTGTTTGCCTTCCCGCGCGGCCTTCTCCGCCAGCGCCTGCAGCACCTGTTCCGGCTTGATCGGGTAGTGCCGGAAGCGCACGCCGATGGCATCGAACACCGCGTTGGCAATCGCCGGCCCGATCGCGACGATCGGGTCTTCGCCCACGCCCTTGGCGCCGAACGGGCCGCCGGGATCCGGCGCGGCTTCGAGGATCACGGTGCGGATTTCGGGCATATCCATCGCCAGCGGCATCTTGTAGTCGACGAAGTTGGCGTTGAGCGAGCGGCCGGTGCGCATGTCGATCTGGTAGTCCTCGTACAGCGTGTGGCCGATGCCCTGCTGGATGCCGCCTTCGATCTGGCCCGCGGCCGCCACCGGGTGGATCACCTTGCCGACGTCGTGTACCGGCACCACCTGGCGCACGGTGATGAAGCCGGTCTCGGTGTCGACCGCCACCTCGACAAAATGCGCCGCGAACGAATACGACTTGGTCGGATGATAGGTGGCGGTGCCGACCAGCTGCGCGGCGGGAATGCCCTTGCGCGGCATCACCGCCTCGCGCACCGTCAGCGTGGGCCCGTCGCGGTCGCGCACGGCGATCACGCCGGCCGACAGTGTCAGGTCCTCGGGCTTGCATTCCATCAGCTTTGCGGCGCGCTCGAGCAACTGGCGCTTGATCTCGCCCGCCGCCATCTGCGCCGCCTTGCCGACCATGTAGGTGGTGTGGCTGGCAAAGGCGCCGATGTCCCACGGCACGACGTCGGTGTCGCCGTGCACCACCGACACCGCTTCGAACGGCAACGTCAGTTCTTCCGCCACGATCTGGGCGAGCGCGGTATGCGCCCCGGTACCCAGCCCGGCCGCGCCGGTCAGCAGTACCACGGTGCCGTCCTCGTTCATCTTGATGATGGCGTTGCCCTGTTCCTTGATGCCGGGATAGGCGCTGCTGCCGTGCATCTCGCAGCCCAGGCCCCAGCCGGTGCGCACCGGGCCGCTGGTGTCGCGCGGGCGGCGGCGCAGCGCGGGCCAGTCGAGCAGGGCCATGCCTTTCTCGATGCAGGCTTCCAGGCCGTGCCCGATCAGCGGATGGTTCGAGGGCGCGATATCGCCTTCGCGCACTGCGTTCTTCAGCTTCAGTGCGGCGGGGTCCATGCCCAGGTGGGCGGCGGCCTCGTCCATCTGCACGTCGAGCGCGTAGTAGGTCTGCACCACGCCGTAGCCGCGGAACGCGCCGGCGATCGGGCTGTTGGTGTAGACACAGCGCCCTTCGAGCAGCACGTTGTCGCAGCGGTACAGCGACACCATGGCGGCGGTGCCGACGTTGGTCACGCCAGGGCCGTGCGAGCCGTAGGCGCCGGAATTGAACACCACCTTGGCCTGGCGCGCGGTAATGGTGCCGTCGTTGCGGAAGCCCTGCTTCAGCCAGATCTTCGCCGGATGGCGCGTGCGGCCGCCGAGGAAGGTTTCCTCGCGGGTGTATTCCATGCGCACCGGCCGGCGCGTCTCGCGCGCCAGCAGCGCGCACAGGAACTCATGCTGGAACAGGTCCTGCTTGGCGCCGAAGCCGCCGCCCATGTGGTCGACCAGCACGCGCACCTTGTGCAGCGGCAGCCCCAGCACCTCGGCCATGATGCCGCGCACCATGAAGGCGGTCTGGGTCGAGATCCACACCGTCAGGTTGCCGTTGCCGTCCCAGCTGCAGGTCAGCACGTTGGGCTCCATGTAGGCCGGCGTGGGACGGCCGCCCTCGTAGACGCCTTCGAGGATGAAGTCGGCCTCGGCAAAGCCGGCTTCCACATCGCCGCGCCGGACGATCACCGGCGGCAGCACCAGGTTGCCGCCGGGCTCGCGCTCATGGATGCGCGGGGCGTCGGAGCGCTCGGCATCTTCCGTGGTGAAGACCGCGGGCAGCGTCTCGTATTCGACCTCGATCAGCTCGAGCGCGCGCTCGGCAATCTCTTCGCTGACCGCTGCCACCGCGGCCACGCCTTCGCCCCAGTAGCGCACCTTGTAGTCCAGGATGTACTGGTCGCAGGTCAACGACGCGGAGCGCGGGTGCGGCGAGCCGGCGTGCAGCACGCGCGGCACGTTCTCGTGCGTCAGCACCGCCTTGACCCCGGGCAGCGCCAGCGCGCGCGAGGTGTCGATGCGGCGGATGCGGGCGTGGGCGACGTTGCTGCGCTTGATCTTGCCGTACAGCAGGCCGGCGAAGGGCATGTCGGCAACGTACTTTGCGTTGCCTGTGACCTTGTCGAGCAGGTCGGTGCGCTTGACGCTGTGTCCGATCACGGCGTGGGTCATCATGCCTCCTCGCTGGCGCGGATGCGGTGCGCGCACCCGGCGGGGTCCATGGCCGCGGCGGTCTGCTCGATGGCCTCGATGATCTTGGTGTAGCCGGTGCAGCGGCAGATATTGCCGGCAATGGCGAAGCGGATCTGGTCGCGCGTGGGATGCGGGTTGTCGTCGAGCAGCGCCTTGGCCATTACCACGAAGCCCGGCGTGCAGAAGCCGCATTGCGCGGCGCCGCAGCGCATGAACTGCTCCTGCAGCGGATGCACGGTGTCGGGCGCGGGCTGCACGCCCTCGATGGTGGTGATGTGGCAGCCGTGCGCTTCGGGCGCCAGCACCAGGCAGCTGTTCATCGGCCGGCCGTCGATGATGACGGTGCACGAGCCGCATTCACCGACGTCGCAGCCCTTCTTGGTGCCGGTCAGGCAGGCGTCGTTGCGCAGGGCGTCGAGCAGCGTGCTGTGCGGTTCCACCGCCAGTTCGCGCGCTTCGCCGTTGATGACGAGTTCGATCATTTTTCGCATGATGCTCCGCGCAAGGCGGCCTCCAGGGCTTGTTCGAGGGCGCGGCGGGTCAGCACGCTGACCATCTGCCGCCGGTAGGCTTCGCTGGCGCGCACGTCGCTGATCGGACGGGCTTCGTCCATGGCGGCGTGCGCGGCCTGCAGGATCAGGGCCTCGGTCAGGCGCTGGCCGCGCAGCAGGTGCTCGGCGCGCGCCGCGCGCACGGGCGTGGGGCCGACCGCCGCCAGCACGATGCCGGCGTCGGCGCAATGGCCGCCCTGCACCGTCAGCGATACCGCTACGCCGACGGTGGCGAGTTCCATCTGCACGCGGCGCCCATGCTTGAGATAGACCTTGCCGGTGCCGGGCCGCGGCGCCGGCACGGTGATGCGGGTGACGATCTCGTCCGGCGCGATGGCGGTCTTGCCGACGCCGGTGACAAAGTCCTCGACGCGCAGTTCGCGCGAGCCGGACATGCCGTACAGGTGCACCGAGGCGCCGTCGGCCACCAGCGGCGCAATCGAATCCGCCGACGGCGACGCCCGGCAGACATTGCCGACCACGGTGGCGCGATGGCGCACCTGGATCGAGGCGAAGTCGGTCACCGCCTTGGCCAGGCCGGCGTAGTGGCGCTGCACGAAGCTGGAGGTCTCGACCGCGCGCGTGGTCACCAGTGCGCCGATGCGCAGGCCGTTGACCGGATCGAACGTCAGCACGTCCATGCCCGGGATCTTCTTGATGTTGATGACCTGCTCGGGCTTGCGCACGGACTCCTTGATCTGCACCAGCAGATCGGTGCCGCCGGCGAGCACGCTGGCCTTGCCGCCGCACCGGTGCAGCATGGCCGAGGCTTCCGCCAGCGTCGCCGGTTCGAAATACTCAAACGCTCTCATTGCTCCTCCTGGTCTGTGCCGTCGGCGGCGGCTGCCGGTGCTGTTGCCGGCCTGTGGGGCGCGCGCCGTTGAATTCATCATGGGCGCAGGGCCTTCATCGGTAAAGGCCTGCAAACGGATTAATTGATCGTGTTACCCTCTGAATCAGACGCGCCAGCCAGACCACGGCAACAGCAAGCGCGCATCCGCATCTCCGGAGGTAGACCACGTGCCCAACCTGAGCAACATGAACGTGTCGCTGCGCCAGTTGCGCGCGTTCATCGCCGTGGCGCAGGAGCGCCACTTCACCCGCGCGGCCGAAAAGCTGGACCTGTCGCAGTCGTCGGTCAGCGCGCTGATCCATGAGCTGGAAGCCAACCTCGGCCTGAAACTGTTCGACCGCCACACGCGCCAGCTGCACATCACCCAGGCCGGTGCCGAGCTGCTGCCGCTGGTGAAGAAGGCGGTCGCCGATATCGACAGCGTGATCGAGAACTCCAGCGAACTGCGCACGCTCGGGCGCGGGCGCGTGTCGATCGCGGCGTCGTCGATCCAGGCGGCGTTGATGCTGCCGCGCGTGATGCGCGAGTTCTGCGTCAGCCATCCGGGCGTGAAGGTGGAGCTGCACGATGTGTCCGAGCACGAAGTGACCAAGATGGTCAGCTCGGGCGAGGTCGACTTCGGCATCGGCACCATCCCCGAGGGCCAGCCCGACCTGAGCGCGCACCGGCTGATGGACGATGCCTTCGTCATCGTGATGCCCGCGCACCATCCATTGCGCCGGCGCAAGACGCTGCGCTGGGAGGACGTGGCGGGCCTGCCGGTGATCGGGCCGCACAAGGGCAACCCGATCCGCGACTGCCTGGACACCGCGCTGGCCGCGCGCGGCATCACGCTGCAGCGGGTGCACGAGGTGTTCCTGCCGCTGACCATGGTCGGCATGGTCGACGCCGGCCTGGGCATCGCCGTGATGAGCGCGGCGGTCACGCGGCTGACCACCGCGCTCGGGCTGGCGACGGTGATGCCGACCGATCCGGTGATCCACCGCGAGATCTCGCTGCTGGTGCACGCGGACCGGTCGCTGTCGCCGCCGGCCCAGGCCTTCCGCGATTTGCTGATGCGCTATCGCGCCAGGCTGGCCGAATCCGCCTGACCGCGGTTGGCTGCGTCTGACCGTGGCTGACTTCGGCCGGCTACGTCATGCCGGTTCCTTGGCCAGGCCGTGGGGCTGGGGGGCCGGCGAACGCGCGTTGAACAGCAGGTTCAGCAGCACCGCGGTCAGCGTGCCGAGCAGGATGCCGTTCTGGCAGAACTTGGCCAGCAGCTCCGGCATCTGCGCGAAGAACTTGTCGGACACCAGCGGGATCATGCCCAGCGCCACGCTGACGGCGACGATGTAGGCGTTCTTCTTGTTCTCGACAAAGTCCACATGGCCGAGGATGCGCACGCCGGTGGCCGCGACCATGCCGAACATCACCAGCGCCGCGCCGCCCAGCACGTACTGCGGGATCGAGGCCGCGAAGAAGGCCAGCTTGGGCAGGCAGCCCAGCACGATCAGGATGCCGCCGGCGGTGGCGCAGACCCAGCGGCTGCGCACGCCGGTGACCTGCACCAGTCCCACGTTCTGCGCGTACGAGGTGTAGGTGAAGGTATTGAACACCGCGCCCACCAGCGCGCCGACGCCGTCCGCACGCAGGCCGCGCGCGAGGTCTTCGGGGCCGACGGGGCGGTCGACGATTTCGCCCAGCGCCAGGAACTGGCCCACGCCCTCGATCATGATCACGATCATCACCACGCACAGCGTGACCGCGGTCATGGCGTCGAAGGTGGGCCAGCCGAAGTGGAAGGGCGTGATGAACTCGACCCAGTGCGCGCTGTGCAGGCCGTCGAAGTTGACCTTGCCCAGCGCCAGTGCGATCACGAAGCCCACCCCAATCCCGATCAGCACCGCCACGTTGCACAGGAAGCCGCGCGCAAAGGCGACCAGCGCCAGCACCGTGCACAGCACCGCGGTGGCGATGGCGATGTTCACCGGCAGGCCGAAATTGGGGTTGGGCACCGGGCCGGCCGCGGTGTTGAGGGTGGGGTTGCCGCCCGCGGCCCAGTTGATCCCGACCCGCATCAGCGAGACCCCGATCACCAGCACCACGGTGCCGGTCACCACCGGCGGGAACCAGCGCACCATCTTGCCGACATAAGGCGCGGCAAAGTAGGTGAAGATGCCCGCCACCATCACCGCGCCGAACACCGCTGGCAGCCCCAGCGACGGATTGGAGCCGGTGGCGATAATCGGCGCGATCGCGGTAAAGGTGACGCCCATCATCACCGGCAGCCGGATGCCGACCTTCCAGATGCCGATGCTCTGGATCATCGTCACCAGGCCGCAGCAGAACAGGTCGGCGGCGATCAGGAAAGCCACCTGGTCCTTGGGCAGCTTGAGCGCGCCGCCGATGATCATCGGCACGGCAATGGCGCCGGCGTACATCACCAGCACATGCTGCAGGCCCAGGGCGAGCAGGCGGGGCGGGGGCAGGACCTCGTCGACGGGATGCACTGGGGCATGCCCTTGCGTAGGCAGGGTGGGGTTCATGCTGTCTCCTTTGGTCGGTATCACGCCGGTTGCGCATTGCGCTAACGTGTCGCCAAGGTCGCCGGCGTTTCCTCTGCGGGATGGTCGTGCCATCCTCTCGTGCGAAGCCCGCGCCAGTCCTGTCTGTCAGTCCAGCATGACAGCGGCGCAGGGAAGGTACAACGTTCACGGCGGATTTATCGATCGGGTGAAACGATGAATCCGCCGTTTTCAGCGGGTTATCCCTGAGCCTCGCCTCACGGCATGTGGGATGGCCCACGCTCCAGCCGTGCCAGCAACGCGGCCGCGCGCGCCATCGCGGCAGGATCGATGCGTGCGCGGATGCCATCGAAATTCGGCCCGCGCGTCGCATCCAGTCCCATGCGTGACGTGGTGCCGACACCGGATGCCGACGGATCGAGCGCGCTGCCGGGCAGGCCGTCCACCACCACCACATCCAGGTGCGGCTGCAGGTGCGTGGCCATGGCCCACAGCACTTCCTCGTCGCGCGTGATGTCGACATCCTCGTCCACCGCCACCACCGTTTTCAGGTAGGGGTCCCAGCCGAGCAGGCCCAGCATCACCTGGCGCGCCTCGCCCGGGCGGCTCTGGCGCAGCGCCACGTAGGCGTGGAAATGCGTGCCGGAGCTGGGGTAGTGCACCGCGGTGACGCCCGGGAAGCGCTCCCTCAGCTTCTCGACCATCTCGGATTCGCGCGGGATGCGGCCCAGGTTCAGGTGCTCGGCCGAGTTGCCGCCGACCACGTCGACCAGCCACGCGTCCGTGCGCCGCATCACGCTCTGCACCCGCAGCAGGTTATTGGTCGAGCGGTCCGACGAGTAGCCGGTGAACTCGCCGAACGGGCCTTCGTCGACGCGCGCCTCGGCATCGATCACGCCTTCGAGCACGATCTCGGCATGCGCCGGCACCAGGATGCCGTGGCGCGGCGTGCGTACCACTTCCAGCGGCGCGCCGAACAGGCCGCCTGCGACATGGCGCTCGTCCACGCCGAACGGCAGCCGCGCCGCGCCGGCCAGCATGAACAGCGGATGCGCGCCGATCACCATCGCCACCGGCAGCGGCCGGCCCAGTTCTGCGGCGCGCTGCTGCATGCGCCACAGGTGGCCGCGCGAATGCAGGCTGGTGGCGATCTCGGTGGGCGAATGCAGCATCGAGCGGTGGTAGCTGGCGTTGCCGATGCCGCTGTCGGGGTCTTCCGCGATCAGGATCGCGTTGGTGATGTAGGGGCCGCGGTCGGTGGCGAAATGCTTGATCGCCGGGAGCGTGCACAGGTCGATGTGTTGCGTCTCGACCTGGCCGGTGACGGCGCCGCTGTCCAGCACGCGCGGTGCCACCATGCGGCGGCTGCGGGCCTGGTACTCGGCATGGATGCCGGCGGGCGGCACGCCGCCGAGCATGCGCCCGACGCGCTCGCGCGAGGCAAAGAGATTGGTGGCCAGCGCTGTGCCCAGCCCTTCGACGTGGTCGAACAGCAAGGCCGGATGGCGGCCTTGCGCCGCCAGCGCCCACACCAGCGCGGTCGGGTCCTGGTCGGCGCCGACCGGCTCGCGGACATGCAGCACGTCTTCGGGAAAGGCCTCGCGGTAGGCCGCCAGGAACTGGTGGAAATCCTGCGAGGTATCGTGGAAAGGCTGGTGCGCCGCTGCCGTCGAGGCGAAGGGCGCTGAAGGCGAGTTCATGATCGGCTCCTGTGGTCAGGGTTGGCCAGGGCGAAGGCTGCCCCGGCGGCCGCGCCTGCGCGCGGGCCGCCGTGCCGTGCCTGCCTGCCGAACTGCTACCGGCTAGCGCGTGCTGGCGTAGGTATCCTTCAGCCGCGCCAGCGCTTCTTCCTGTGTCCTGGGCGGCGCCGTGGTCTCGATGCCGACCAGCCGGGCGATGTTGTTGCCCATGTAGTCCTCGAGCCCGTCCTCGTCCAGGTCCATGCCCTGCGGCGCGGGGCCGCACAGCATTTCCAGCTCGCGCAGCCACATGCCGGGCTCGTTGGGCGGCGTGTCGGTGCCGAACACGATCTTGTCGCGCGGCAGCTGGCGCGCGAACTCGACGATGCGCGACTGGAAGCACCAGCCCGATTCGCAGTACACGTTGGGCGTGTCCATCGCCATCCAGAACGCCTCGAACGAGTAGTTGCCGCCGGTCTGGATGCCGAAATGCCCGATGATGAAATTGACCATCGGGAATTCGCGGATGATCGGGTAGAACATCGTCGGGATGGTGTACGGGCCGTCGCCGGTGTGGATCAGCACCACCACGTTGTACTTGGCGCAGACCTTCATCGCCGGGCGCAGCCAGTCGAGCGCGCGGTCGGGCCGGTAGCCGTGCATGTTGGCATGCAGCTTCAGCATCTTGAAGCCGTACTCCTTGACGTGGAATTCCAGCTCCAGCGCGCCTTCTTCCGGGCCCCAGCGCGGGTTGAAGGTGAAGTTGCCGATAAAGCGGTCAGGGTACTTCTGGCACAGCTCGGCGATATACGCCATGTAGTCGCGGATGCCTTCGCGGCCGCGGCGGTTGCCGTCGCGGTAGCCGGTGTTGCCCGGTGGCGGCTGGATAAAGCCCATGTCGATGCGGCGCGGCTTGCCGTTGATCATGTAGGGGCCGTCCATCATCTTGAGCATGCGCTCGCCGTTGAAGGGCTCGCCGGTGTGGCGCCAGGCTTCGTCGACCAGGTTGGTCGGGTGCAGGTGGGTGTCGATAATCATGTCGGGTGCTCCGGAGTCCGTTGTCGTTGGCGCGGGTGCGGGGCTTAGGCGGCCAGGCGCGCTTTCGCTTCTTCCAGCGTGCGCGGCACCGGCGTCGGCTCCAGGCCGATCATCCGGGCGACGTTGTTGCCGAGGTAGTCCTCGAGCGTGTCTTCATCCAGGTTCAGGCCCTGGGGCGGCTCGAAGCACAGCACTTCCAGCAGGCGCAGCCACATGCCGGGCTCGTTGGGCGGGGTGTCGGAACCGAACAGGATCTTGTGCTTGGGCAGCACCTTGGCGAACTCGACGATGCGCGACTGCAGGCACCAGCCCGATTCGCAGTAGACGTTGGGCATGTCCATCGCCATCTGGAACGGCTCGAAGCAGTAGACGCCGCCGGTCTGCACGCCGAAGTGGGCCATGATGAAGTTCACGGTCGGGAACTCCTTCATCATCGGCACCCATTCGGTCGGGATGCTGTAGGGACCGTCCCCGGTATGCAGCTTGACCAGCACGCCCAGCTCGGCGCATTTCTGCAGCGCCGGGCGCAGCCAGTCGAGCGCGCGGTCCGGGCGGTAGGCGTGCATGTTGGCCTGGAACTGGACCATCTTGAAGCCCAGCTTCTTCACGTAGTGCTCGATCGCGTTGACGCCGTTCTGCACGCCGCAGCGCGGGTTGTAGACGAAGCAGCCGATAAAGCGGTCGGGGTACTTCTTCACCATCTCGACCGTGTACGCCATGTACGCGTCGATCGATTCGCTGCCCGACTTCACGCCATCGGTGTAGGTGTAGATGGTGTTGCCTTGCGGCGGCTGGATAAAGGCCTTGTCGATGCGGCGCGGCTTGCCGTTGATGGTGAATGGGCCGTCCATCATCTGGATCAGGCGCTCGCCGGTGAACGGGTCGCCATCGTGGCGCCAGGCCAGGTCCACCAGGTTCGTCGGATAACAGCTGGTGTCGATGATCATGGGAGATCCCCTAACAATGACTAGGTTGGACACGCATGCGGCGGGCGCGCGCGAACGACGCCGCGGGGCCGGCCTTGCATGCTGCGATCGGGAGTCTTTGTCAGGGGAGCGTCTGGACCACTGCGCCACCGACGAAACACTCCGTCAGTGAGCAATCTCCAGTTGAACGTCGCGGCATTGCGCCGCTGCTGTCCAATCGACCGCTTCTACCCACGCGCTCTTTATACATAGCGCTTCGGCACGGGTCAAGCGCATCATGTGTTGCGCCGCACGAACAGTGGGGCCGGCCTGCATTCCAAAGCACGGTGCGAATCCGCTACATTGCGCAGACCGTGCCGGCAGGCCCTGCCGCGCGGGGCATCGACAATACGGGCCGCTTGCTTGGAACGGGGTTCATCACAGGGAAGGGGAAAACATGCACGGCAACGATCCGATGAAGGCGAGGGCCATGCTGTCCGTAGCGCTGGTTGCGCTGGTTGCGCTGACCACGCTGGGCGGCTGCGGCGGCGATGGCGGACAGACCGGGATGGTGTCACCGACGGCCGCTTCCGCGACGCGGTACATCAACGAAACTACCACCAGTGCCACCACCCGCTGGGCCCCGGCGCTCACCGACACCTGGCAGATTCAGCTGACCGGCAGGCTCAACACCAGCTATGCCGTGACCGCCTATGACTTCGACCTGTTCGATACGCCGCAGGCCACCATCGATGCGCTCAAGGCGCAGGGCCGGCGCGTGATCTGCTACTTCTCGGCGGGCAGTTCCGAGGACTGGCGTCCCGACTTCAACCAGTTCACCGAGGCCGACCAGGGCGCCGCGCTGTCGGGCTGGGCCGGTGAGCGCTGGCTGGATACGCGCTCGGCCAACGTGCGCCGCATCATGCAGGCGCGCATGGACCTGGCGGTCAGCAAGGGCTGCGATGCGGTCGATCCCGACAATGTCGATGGCTATACCAACAGCAGCGGCCTGCCGTTGACGGCCGAGACCCAGCTCGACTACAACCGCTTCCTGGCCGCCGAGGCGCATGCGCGCGGGCTGGCAGTCGGTTTGAAGAACGATGTGGCGCAGGTGGCCGAGCTGGCGGCCAGCTTTGACTTCGCCATCAATGAACAGTGCTTCCAGTACCGCGAGTGCGGCGCCTATACCGCGTTCACGGGGCAGGGCAAGCCGGTGTTCCAGATCGAATACGCCACCAAGTACCGCGACGCCGCCACGCGCGCCGGACTGTGCGCCAAGGCGCAGGCAGCCAACCTGCGCACCCTGGTGCTGCCGAGGACGCTGAACGGGTCGTTCCGCTACGCCTGCGACGCCTGAGCGCGCGGATCGATGCCGCCGGCGGGGGCGGCGCGTTCCAGCTCCCGCCAGGCCAGGTAGAGCCGCGTATCGAACTCGAGCTGGTGGTAGCGCGGCTCCATGTATTCGCAGAGCCGGTAGAAGGCCTTGTCGTGCTCGCTTTCCTTCAGGTGGGCAAGCTCGTGCACGACGATCATGCGCAGGAACTCCGGCGGCGCCTCCTTGAACAGCGAGGCGACGCGGATCTCTTTCTTGGCCTTGAGCTTGCCGCCCTGCACGCGCGAGATCGCGGTATGCAGGCCGAGCGCGCGCTGGGCGGAATCCAGGCGCGCATCGAACCCCACCTTGTGCAGCGGCGGCGCGCTGCGCAGGTATGCCTGCTTGAGGTCCGTGGTGTATTCGTACAGCGCGCGGTCGGTCTGCACGGTGTGGCGCCCCGGATAGCGGCGGGCAAGGTGGTCCCCGAGCCGGCCGGCGGCGACCAGTTCGCGCACCTGCTCCAGCACAGTAGGCGGATAGCCGCCCAGGAAGCGCATCGGGTCCTTGCCGGCGGGACGCCAGGTCTCATTCACCACGGCGGCCGGCTCAGTGGTGGTGGTGATGGTGGTGCATCCAGCTGTTGTCCAGCGAATTGACGAAGGACTCGACCGCGTCCTTGTCGCCGGTGGCGTGGCGCATCATCTCGCCGCACTTGCAGAAACCCTGGTACGGGGTGATGTGCGAGCACGCCGACGTCTTCTGCAGGTACAGCGTGACGGGTTTGGTGCACTTCTTGCACTTGAACTTCAGGGTCAGGGCGGGTTTGCTCATGGCGATGGCTTGAAAAATCAGCGGAAAGACGAACCTGGGATTGTACCGGCGCAGGCCAAAGCTGGCCGGGCCCGGGCGGCGCGTCCCGGCGTGCCTGATACACTCCGCCATTCCCGCACCTACTCCAGCACCATCACCAACACGCACCCATGGCACAGTACGTTTTCACCATGAATCGCGTGGGCAAGATCGTTCCGCCCAAGCGTCACATCCTGAAGGACATCTCGCTGTCGTTCTTCCCGGGCGCCAAGATCGGCGTGCTCGGCCTGAACGGCTCGGGCAAGTCCACGCTGCTCAAGATCATGGCCGGCCTCGACAAGGAAATCGAGGGCGAAGCCACGCCGATGCCGAACCTGAACATCGGCTACCTGCCGCAGGAGCCGCAGCTCAACCCCGAGCAGACCGTGCGCGAGTCGGTGGAAGAGGCGCTGGGCGGTGTGTTCGAGGCGCGCAAGAAGCTCGATGAAATCTACGCCGCGTACGCCGAGCCGGACGCCGACTTCGACGCGCTCGCCGCGGACCAGGCCAAGTACGAAGCCATCCTCGCCGCCAGCGACGGCAACAACGTCGAGCTGCAGCTGGAAATCGCCGCCGACGCGCTGCGCCTGCCGCCGTGGGACGCGAAGATCGAGCACCTGTCGGGCGGTGAAAAGCGCCGCGTGGCGCTGTGCCGCCTGCTGCTGTCGCGCCCCGACATGCTGCTGCTCGACGAGCCCACCAACCACCTGGACGCCGAATCGGTCGACTGGCTCGAGCAGTTCCTGACGCGCTTCCCGGGCACCGTGGTGGCCGTGACCCACGACCGCTACTTCCTCGACAACGCGGCCGAGTGGATCCTGGAACTGGACCGCGGCCACGGCATTCCGTGGAAGGGCAACTACAGCTCGTGGCTGGACCAGAAGGAAGCGCGCCTGAAGCAGGAAGAGGCCAGCGAATCGGCGCGCCAGAAGGCGCTGCACAAGGAACTGGAGTGGGTGCGCCAGAACCCCAAGGGCCGCCAGGCCAAGTCCAAGGCGCGCCTGGCCCGCTTCGACGAGC
The DNA here is from genome assembly GCF_020618415.1 of Cupriavidus sp. MP-37. NCBI lineage: Bacteria > Pseudomonadati > Pseudomonadota > Betaproteobacteria > Burkholderiales > Burkholderiaceae > Cupriavidus > Cupriavidus sp. MP-37. Next base: position 640,075 of record NZ_CP085344.1, read on the forward strand.
TGAACAGCCAGGAATACCAGAAGCGCAACGAAACCCAGGAAATCTTCATCCCGGTGGGCGAGCGCCTGGGCAACGAGGTGATCGAGTTCGACAACGTCAGCAAGGGCTTCGGCGACCGCATGCTGATCGAAAACCTGAGCTTCAAGGTGCCGCCCGGGGCGATCGTCGGCATCATCGGCCCCAACGGCGCCGGCAAATCGACCTTCTTCAAGATGCTGACGGGCAAGGAACAGCCCGACAGCGGCGAGATCAAGATCGGGCCGACCGTGAAGATGGCCTTCGTCGACCAGAGCCGCGACGCGCTCGATGGCACCAAGACCGTGTTCGAGGAAATTTCGGGCGGCGCCGATATCCTGACGGTGGGCCGCTACGAAACGCCGTCGCGTGCCTATATCGGCCGCTTCAACTTCAAGGGCGGCGACCAGCAGAAGCAGGTCGGCACGCTGTCGGGCGGTGAGCGCGGCCGCCTGCACATGGCCAAGACGCTGATCGCCGGCGGCAACGTGCTGCTGCTGGACGAACCGTCCAACGACCTCGACGTGGAAACGCTGCGCGCGCTGGAAGACGCGCTGCTGGAGTTCGCCGGCTGCGTGATGGTGATCTCGCACGACCGCTGGTTCCTGGACCGGATCGCCACGCACATCCTGGCCTTCGAGGGCGACTCGCATGTCGAGTTCTTCCCCGGCAACTACCAGGAGTACGAGGCCGACAAGAAGCGCCGGCTGGGCGAGGAAGGCGCCAAGCCGAAGCGGATCCGGTATAAGCCGATCGTGCGGTGATGGGCTACGTTTTCGATGGAGTGCCGGACTGAGAGACCGCACGTTGCTGACTACCCTGACACACAGCGGGCTTGCTCCTCTCTCCCGCTTGCGGGAGAGGGGCAGGTGGTGAGGGCAGGCGCTGGCATACCACCGGCCAGGACTTCGTTATAGACGCCTGGCCCTCACCCCAACCCTACCCAGGAACCGTTGCTAACCCATTGATTCTGCTAGTACCGCCAAAGAATCAAATGCCACCGTCATTCCCGCGAAGGCGGGAATCCAGCGTCTTAAAAGTCCCCCTTCGGGGGACAGAAAGCCACTGGGTCCCCGCCTTCGCGGGGACGACGCCCCGGTTCGTGGCAGCAAGTCGGCAAGTGCAAGACGTGCGTTGATCTCTCCCGCAAGCGGGAGAGGGAGCACACAGGTGGCACTTCCAGACCGAGGCGCCGCCACATGCAAAGCCCCGACTCAGTTGAGCGGGGCTTTTTGCTTTGCTTCAGCGGCAACCATGCCTACCCCCGCACCAACCTCACCCGCGTAATCTCCGACGGCGCCCCGAACCGCTTCGGCGGTCCCCAATAGCCGGTGCCGCGGCTGATATAGACCCACAGCGAACCATGCCGCACCAGCCCCGCGGTGTACGGCTGCTGCATCGGCACGAACAGGTTCCAAGGCCAGAACTGGCCGCCATGGGTATGTCCCGACAGTTGCAAATCGAAACCGGCTTGCGCCGCCGCGGGCGCGGTGCGGGGCTGGTGGGCCAGCAGCACGCGCACGCCGGCGTCGGCGGGGGCGCCGGCGATGGCGCGCTGCGGGTCGCTGCGGTGGCTGTCGTGGAAGCGGCCGGCGGAGTAGTCGGTCACGCCGCCCAGCACCAGCGCGGCGCCGTCATGCTGCAGCACCACGTGCTCGTTCATCAGCACGCGCAGGCCCAGCCGGCGCAGTTCGTCGATCCACGGCTGCGCGCCGGCGTAGTACTCGTGGTTGCCGGTGACGAAGTAGGCGCCGTGGCGCGCGCGCAGCCGGGCCAGCGGCGCGGTGTGGGCGGACAGCTCGGGCACGGTGCCGTCGACGAGGTCGCCGGTGATGGCGACGGCATCGGCCTGCAGGCTGTTGACGCGCTCGACGATGCGCTCTAGGTAAGGCCGCTTGATGGTGGGACCGACATGGATGTCGCTGATCTGGGCGATGGTGAAGCCATGCAGCGCCTCCGGCAGGCCGCGCACCGGGACGTCGACCTCAACCACGCGCGCCAGCCGGCGCGCGTTGACATAACCCGCCAGCGTGACCAGCAAGGCCAGCAGCGGCACCGCCACGGCGCTGCCGGCGGCGAGTCCGGGCGCACGCCAGCCGAGCAGCTGCCCCGCCAGCCAGGCGGCGGCGAACGCCACGTCGCGGACCAGCGTCAGCACCAGCAGCGATGAGAAGAAGCCCATGGCGAGCATGCCGATCCACGACACCAGGTCCGACCACGGCTGGCTGACGCGCCGGGCCAGCAGTCCGGCCGGCAGCAGGGCGCAGGACAGGGCCAGCCAGACCACTGCCAAGGCCTTGACCGCCACCGGCACCGGCATCGCCGGCAACAGGCGCAGCCCGATATAGCCATGCAGCAGCGCCGTGATGAGGGCCGCGGTCAGGATGGTGGTGCGTGGGGGCATGGGGCAGGGGCCGGGATGGAGTGTTCAGAGATGAGGGCCGCGGCGGCCGGCTTCAAGGGCCGGGACGGTGGCACCGGGCCATGCAAGATGCACACCCGCTGCGCCCGCGCGCGCCGCAACGGCGCATTGCGGCTTGACGCCGCCTCGCCGCGGCCCAATGCCTGTCTTATTGGGACGATCCGCGCGTCCTTCGGGGCGGGCGGCTGATCTGTCCGTTTTCTGGCGGATCCTGAATGTTTTCGAATCGGATTGTTCCCATTGACGGGCTAATCTAGATTCGCGAAATGGGCCGCCTGTTGTGCAGCATGGTGCCCGCGAGTGCCGGCCGGCTGGCCAGCCGGCGCAGGCGGCGCCCTCCCGGAGAAACCCATGTCGTTTCGGTTAAAGCAGACCAGCGCGCTGATCGCGGCGGCCTGGCTGGCGCTGGCCCCGTTCGCGCCCCAGGCCGCCACGCCGCCCAAGTCGTCGTCTTCGTCGGCGGCGGCCGCGGCACCGCTGACCTGGCCGCGCAACTTTGATACGGCCGCCGACCATGTCGAGCTGTACCAGCCCCAGATCGAGACCTGGGAGGGCAACCGACTGTCCGGGCGCGCCGCGGTGGCGGTGGGCGACAAGGCGGCCTCGCCGACCTACGGCGTGGTCCATTTTTCTGCCACCGGCGATATCGACAAGCCGTCCGGGCTGGTGCAACTGAGCCGCATCACGGTCGACAGCGTCGAGGTCCCCACCCGCCCCGACGCCGCCGACCGCGTGCGCCAGGCACTGGTATCGCGCCTGCCGGCCAACGGGCTGACGGTGCCGCTGGACCAGCTGCAGGCCAGCTATGCCGTATCGCAGCAACTGGCGCAAGCCGGCCGCGTCGCGGTGCGCAATGACGCGCCGCAGATCCTGTTCGCCACCACGCCGACGCTGCTGGTGCTGGTCGATGGCGAGCCCGCCTGGCGCACCGTGCCGGGCACTTCGTACGAACGCGCGCTGAACAGCCGCGCGCTGCTGCTGCGCGCGCCGGGCGGCGAGCTGTTCCTGAAGGCGGCCGGCTACTGGTATCGCTCGGAATCCGCCGGCGGCGCCTGGGAGGCGGTGGCGACGGTGCCCCAGGCGCTGGAAAGCGCCGCCGGCAAGGCGGCGGCCGGCATGAAGCCCGATGCGATGCTGCCCGCCGACGGCAAGCGGCCGGCGCGGGCCCCGGCGATCCTGTTCGCCACGCAGCCGACCGAGCTGGTGGTGACCAGCGGCGCGCCGCAGATGGCGCCGGTCAGCGGGGTCAGCCTGCTGACCATGGCCAATGCCGACCACGCGGTCTTTGTCGATCCAGCCGCCAACCAGTATTACGTGCTGGTCTCGGGGCGCTGGTTCCGCGCGCCGATGCTGACCGGGCCGTGGCAGTACGTGCCTGGCAGCCAGCTGCCGGCGGACTTCGCGCGCATTCCGCCGACCGATCCCAAGGCCAATGTGCTGGTCTCCGTGCCCGGCACGCCGCAGGCGCGCGAGGCCGAGATCGCCGCCACCATCCCGCAGACCGCCACGGTGTCGCGCAGCAAGGCCAGCCTGACGGTCACGTATGACGGCGCGCCGCGCTTCGTGCCGATCACCGGCACCTCGCTCAGCTATGCGGTCAATACCGGCACGCCGGTGATCGAGGTCGACGCCAGCCATTACTACGCGGTGGCCAACGGCGTCTGGTTTGCCGCGCCGGCGCCGACGGGCCCCTGGCAGGTCGCGACCGAGGTGCCGTCCGCCATCTACACCATCCCGCCGACCTCGCCGGTGTACTACGTCACCTATGTGCGCATCTACGCCGTCACGCCACAGACCGTGGTGGTGGGCTACACCCCGGGCTACATGGGGGTGGTGGTAAGCGCCGACGGCACCGTGGTCTATGGCACCGGCTATGTCTATCCGCCCTACGTGGGCGCGGTCTACTACGGCTATCCGGCCACCTACGGCTACGGCGCGGGCTTCGGCATCGGCCTGGCCGAGGGCTTCGCCTTCGGCTTCGCCGCGGGCGCATTCTGGGGCGCGGCGTCGCCATACTGGGGCCCGTACTGGTGGGGCGGCCCTTATAACTGGAACTACGTCAACGTCAACCAGGCCAATTTCTACGGCCGCTGGGGCCAGGGCACGGTGACCCACGCGCAGGGCTGGAATGCCTGGACCGGCACCGAGTGGCGCGGTACCGCGGGCGCCGGCTACAACCCCGCCACCGGCGCGCGCTACCAGGGCAGCCGCGGCGCCGCCTTCAACCCGTATTCCGGCGACTACGCGGCCGGCCGCCAGGGCAGCTTCGCCAACCCGTCGACCGGGCGCGAAGGCGCGGCGCGCGGTGGCGTGGCCGGCAACACCTACAGCGGCGACTATGCGGCAGGACGGCAGGCCGCCGGCTACAACGCGCAGACCGGCCGCGTCGGCGCGGCCGAGGCCGGCATTGCCGGCAATACCCAGACCGGCCAGCACACCGCCGGCAGCCGCGGCTTTGTCGCCAACCCCGGCAAGGACAACGCGGTGGTGTGGAACAACGGCAATGTGTATGCCGGGCACGACGGCTCGGTCTACCAGCACACCGACAACGGCTGGCAGAAGCACACCCCCGGCGGATGGGAGCCGGTGCAGCCGGGCAACGACGCCACCGCCAGGCTGGAGCAACAGCGCCAGGCACGCGAGACCGGCCAGCAGCGCCTGCAGGGCATGGCGGGAGCCTGGCAGGGGCGCGGCCTTGGCGGCGCTGGTGGAGGATTCGCCGGTCGCGCCGGGGGTTTCCGCGGCGGCGGTTTCCATGGCGGCTTTCGCCGCTAAAGCTACGGCATCAGGCTACGGCAGCAGCGCGCTGACAGGGCGCTTTCGAAAGCAGTAAAGACGTCGACAAAAGAATTGAATTGGCGCGCGGCCGGGCCGGGCCTTACCCTGCCGGAGAGAAGGGGAGCGCGGCCGGCGGACCGGTGCGGCGTAACATGGCCGGCCACGGCGTCCGCCCGCAGCCATCGCATGCATAACCATGGCGGGAGAGGGATCCGTGAATACTGCATTCCATTGGCGCGGTGCGCTCTGGCTGGCCTGCGCCATGACGCTGGCCGCCTGCGGCAACGACAAGCCGGCAGCGCATGCGCCACCGGCAGCCGAAGTCACCGTGATGACCGTGGCGCTGCGCGACGTCCCCATCGTCTACGACTTTGTCGGCCAGACCCAGAGCTCGCAGCAGGTGGAGATCCGCGCCCGGGTCAATGGCTTTCTTGACCAGCGCGTCTATACCGAAGGCGCCGTGGTCAAGGCCGGCCAGACCATGTTCCTGATGGATCCCAAGCCGTTTGCCGCGGCGCTGGACGCGGCCAACGCCGAGCTGGCGCAGCAGGTGGCGCGGCTCAAAACCGCCAACGCCGACCTGGCGCGGGTACGCCCGCTGGCCGAGCGCAACGCGTTGAGCCAGCGCGACCTGGACGACGCGACCGGCAAGCAGCAGTCCGCCGCGGCCGCGGTCGAGGCGGCCCGGGCCAACGTTACCAACGCCAAGCTCAACCTGGGCTACACCACCATCAAGTCGCCGGTCACCGGCGTGTCCAGCTTTGCCAAGAAGCAGGCAGGCAGCTATATCGATCCTTCCAACAGCCTGCTGACCTACGTCGCCAAGCTCGACCCGATGTGGGTCAACTTCAGCCTGTCGGAAAACGAGGTGTTGACCGCGCGCACCGGGCAGGAATCCGGCGCGCTCAGGTTCCCGGCGCAGGGCGCGTTCGACGTGGTGATCGTGCTGGCCGACGGCAGCCAGTTCCCGCATCACGGCAAGATCACCTTTGCCGATGCCGCCTTCAACGCGGAAACCGGCACCTACATGATCCGCGCCGAGGTTGCCAATCCCGAAGGCACGCTGCGCCCCGGCCAGTTCGTGCGCGTGAAGCTGCATGGCGCCGAGCGCAGGCAGGCCATCGCGGTGCCGCAGGAAGCCATCATCCAGGGTCCGCGCGGCCAGCAGGTGTGGGTGGTGGGTCCCGACAACAAGGTGCAGCAGCGCGTGGTCGAGGCCGGTCAGTGGAGCGGCGACAACTGGATCGTCAGCACCGGCCTGAAGGCCGGTGAGCGCGTGGTGGTCAGCGGCATGCTGCGGCTCGCGCCGGGTGCTCCGGTGCGGCCGGTGGAAGCCACCGCGGCGCGGCCGGCGCCCGCTGCCGCGTCCGGCCCGGCCGCTGCAGCCGCGGCAGCCGCGCCGCCACCCCAGCCCCAGGCTGCCGCCGGCGCCGGGGGCAAGCCATGAAGCTATCCCATTTCTTTATCGACCGGCCGATCTTTGCCTCGGTGCTGTCCATCATCATCGTGGTGGGCGGCCTGGTGGCGCTGACCAGGCTGCCGATCGCCCAGTTCCCCGAGATCACGCCGCCGTCGATCACGGTCAGCACCAAGTATCCGGGCGCCAGCGCCGAGGTGGTGGCGCAGAACGTGGCCGCGCCGATCGAGCAGCAGGTCAACGGCGCCGACAACATGATGTACATGAACTCGTCGAGTTCCTCCACCGGGGACATGACGCTGAACGTGTATTTCGAGATCGGCACCGACCCGCAGCTGGCGCAGGTGGACGTGCAGAACCGCGTCAACCTGGCGCTGCCGACGCTGCCGGATGCGGTCACGTCGCAGGGCGTGTCGGTGCAGAAGCGGTCATCGGCGTTCATGATGGTGATCGCGCTGTATTCGCCGGACAACAGCTACGACCAGACCTTTGTCGGCAACTACGCCAACATCTATGTGCTGGATGCGCTCAAGCGCATTCCCGGCGCCAACCAGGCGTCGATCTTCGGCAGCCCCGACTACGCCATGCGCATCTGGCTGCGGCCGGACCGGATGGCGTCGCTCGGCATCACCGTGGAAGACGTCAAGAACGCGGTCAGCGCGCAGAACCAGCAGTATTCCGCCGGGCGCATCGGCCAGTCGCCCACCGACGGCGAGGTCAAGCTGACCTTCCCGATCGCCACCAAGGGCCGCATGACCGAGCCCGCCGAGTTCGAGAACATGATCCTGCGCGCGCAGTCCGGCGATGCCGCGCTGGTGCGGCTGAAGGACGTGGGCCGGGTCGAGCTGGGCCAGAAGGACTACTCGCTGCGCAGCCGCTACAAGGGCAAGACCGCGACGCTGATGGCGGTCTACCAGCAGCCCGGCGCCAATGCGCTGGACGTGGCCAAGCAGGTGCGCGGCACGCTGGCCGAGCTGAAGAAGTCGTTCCCGCCCGGCCTGGAGTATGAGGTGGCGCTGGACACCACCGAGTTCGTGCAGGAGTCGATCGGCGAGGTGGTGCACACGCTGCGCGACGCGGTGATCCTGGTGATCCTGGTGGTGTACCTGTTCCTGCAGAGCTTCCGCGCCACGCTGGTGCCGATCCTGGCGGTGCCAGTGTCAATTATCGGCGCCTTTGTCGGCATGAGCATGTTCGGTTTCTCGGTCAACATGCTGACGCTGTTCGGCATGGTGCTGGCGATCGGCATCGTGGTCGACGACGCGATCGTGGTGATCGAGAACGTCGAGCGCAACATGACCGAGTTCAACCTGCCGCCCAAGGAGGCCGCCAAGCGCGCCATGGACGAGGTCAGCGGGCCGGTGGTGGCGATCGTGCTGGTGCTGCTGGCGGTGTTTATCCCGGTGGCGTTCCTGTCGGGCATCACCGGCCAGCTGTACAAGCAGTTCGCGGTGACGCTGGCGGTGTCGGTGGTGCTGTCCGGCGTGGTCGCGCTGACGCTGTCGCCGGCGCTGGCGGCGATCCTGCTCAAGCCCGGCGAGCAGAAGAAAAACCGCTTCTTCCGCTGGTTCAACGCCAGGTTCGACCGCCTGATCGAGCGCTATGACGCCGCCAACCGGGCGGTGATCCGGCGCACGGTGGTGTCGCTGGGGGTGATCGTGGCGATGCTGGCGGCGATCGGGCTGATGTTCGCGCGCATCCCGTCGTCGTTCCTGCCGGTGGAGGACCAGGGCTATCTGCTGGGCGCGGTGATCATGCCGGATGCGGCCAGCCTGGACCGCACCCAGGCGCTGTCGCGCCGCGCCGAGGACTGGTTCTCCAAACAGCCGGGCGTGGCCGCGGTGGCGGCGCCGACCGGCTTCAGCCTGATCGATTCGCAGAACAAGTCCAACGCCGGCACGCTCTTTGTCTCGCTCAAGGGCTTCAGCGAGCGCGGCGACGGCGAAAGCGCGGCCGACCTGATCGCCAACGCAAAGAAGGAGTTTTCCACCTACCAGGAGGGCGTGGTGATACCGATCAACCCGCCTTCGATTCCGGGCCTGGGCAGCACCGGCGGCTTCGAGTTCTGGCTGCAGAGCACCGGCGACGGCACCTACCAGCAACTGGAGGCCAGGGTGCGCGCGTTCATCGCCAAGGCGCACGAGCGGCCCGAGCTGACCGGCGTGAATTCCACCATCAACACCCGTTCGCGCCAGCTGATGGTGGAGGTGGACCGCGAGCGCTCCGAGACCCAGGGCGTGCCGGTGGAGCAGGTCTACTCGGCGCTGCAGACCATGTTCGGGTCGCTCTACGTCAGCCAGTTCCCGAAGAACAGCCGGCTGTTCCAGGTGATCCTGCAGGCCGAGCCGGACTACCGCTCGCGCCCGGAGGATATCGACAAGGTCTACGTGCGCAACCGCAACGGCGAGATGGTGCCGATCAAGGCGGTCACCACCGTGAAGTACGTGCCCGGGGCCGACATCGTCACGCGCTTCAACAACTTCCCGGCCGCCAAGATCATGGGCGACGCCGCGCCTGGCTACAGCTCGGGCCAGGCGCTGCAGGCGATGGAAGACATCGCCAGGGAAGTGCTGGGCGAAGGCTACAGCTTCTCCTGGAGCGGCCAGGCGTACGAGGAAAAGACCGCGGGCTCGACCGCGGTCTATGTCTTTGCCTTTGCCTTGCTGATGGTGTTCCTGATCCTGGCGGCGCAATACGAGAAGTGGTCGTTGCCGATCGGCGTGCTGCTGGCGGTGCCGTTCGCGCTGTTTGGCGCGCTGCTGGCGATCCTGATGCGCGGCATGCAGAACGACGTGTACTTCCAGATCGGCCTGACGGTGCTGATTGCGCTGGCGGCCAAGAACGCCATCCTGATCTTCGAGTTCGCGGTGGAGATGCGCCACAAGGAAGGCCTCAGTGCCTACGACGCCGCGCTGCACGCGGCCAGGTTGCGGCTGCGGCCGATCATCATGACCTCGCTGGCATTTATCCTGGGCTGCGTGCCGCTGGCGATTGCCAGCGGCGCCTCGGCGGCGAGCCGGCAGTCGCTCGGCACCGGCGTGATCGGCGGCATGCTTGGGGCCACGGTGATCGCGCTGTTCTTTATCCCGCTGTTCTTCTGGGGCCTGGAGACGATGTCCGAGCGCAAGCCCAAGGCCAAGGGCGCCGCGCCGACGACAACTACACCGCCCACAACGCCACCGGCCACGCCGCCGACGGGAGAGCCGTCATGAGCGCGCGCCGCACGCTTGCCGGCGCCTGCCTGGCCGCGCTGCTGGGCGGCTGCGCCATCGGCCCCAACTACCAGCGCCCCGAGACCCCGGACCCGGCGCAGTACCGCCTCGACACCGGCGTGCTGGCAGTGGCCGCGGACAGCGCGTGGTGGGACAGCTTTGGCGACCCGGTGCTCAATGCGCTGGTGGAGGCGGCGCTGCGCAACAACTACGACGTGCGCATCGCCGCGGCCCGCATCGACGAGTTTCGCGGCCAGCTGATGGTCGCGCGCAGCGGCTTCTTCCCGCAACTGGGGCTGTCCGCGTCAGCGGCGCGCCAGCGTGCCGGCACCTTCAACGGCACGCCGTTCGCGGGACTCGACGGTCCGCGCAATAGCTACCAGCTGCTGGCCAACGCCAGCTGGGAACTGGACCTGTGGGGCCGCATCCGGCGCCAGGCCGAGGCCGCCGAAGCCGAAGTCTGGAACGCCGAGTACGGGCGCCGCGGCGTGGTGCTGGCGCTGGCGGCGTCGGTGGTGCAGGGCTATGCGACGCTGCGCGGGCTCGACGCGCAGCTGGAGATCGCACAGCAGACGCTGGTGTCGCGCGCCAGCGGGCTCGATATCTTCCGCCAGCGCTACGAGGGTGGCGTGATCTCGCAGGTCGAGCTGGCGCAGGCGGAAAACGACTACTACTCGACCGAGGCGTCGATCCCGCCGCTGCGCACCGCCATCGCCCAGACCGAGAACGCGCTGTCGCTGTTGCTGGGGCGCGAGCCCGGTCCGGTCGAGCGCGGCAAGCCCGTGCACGACCTGCTGCCGCCGCCGGCGGGCGCCGACCTGCCGGCGGCGCTGCTGTCGCGCCGCCCCGACGTGCTGCAGGCCGAGCAGGCCGCCATCGCCGCCAACGCGCAGCTGGGCGCGGCGCAGGCGCTGTACCTGCCAGCGGTGAACCTGAGCGGGCTGTTCGGCGCCATTGCCAGCACGCCCGGGGCGCTGTGGCACAGCGCGTCGCAGGTGTGGGGCATCGGCGCCGGCCTGACCCAGCCGGTCTTCCAGGGTGGCGCCATCCGCGGCCAGGTGCAGAGCGCCGCGGCGCAGCGCCAGCAGGCCATGCTGGCCTACCAGGGCACCGTGCTGGCGGCGCTGGCCGACGTCAACAGCGCGCTCGCCAACAGCATCGAAACGCGCAAGCGGCTGGTCAGCCTGCGCCAGCAGGAGAAAAGCCTGCTGGTCTATGCCGACCAGTCCAGTGCGCGCTACGAGGGCGGCTATTCCAGCTATCTGGAAGTGACCACCGCGCAGGAGAAGCTGTTTGCCACGCAGCTGGCGGCGGTGCAGGGCCAGGTCGATGTGCTGACCGGTGCCGCGGCGCTGTACAAGTCGCTCGGCGGCGGCTGGCCCGCGGTGCCGCAGGATGTGCGCGAGGCAGGGATGCAGGGGGATGCGAAGGTGTTGACGCGGTAGCGCGCGGTCTTTTTTGGTCCTTACCGCTGCCACGAAGTGCATGTCCTCGCTATTGCCAGCGCCGGCCCTCACCCCCCTCTCCCGCAGGGAGAGGGGGGCAAACAGTGGAACCGTCGCGCGGAGCTTGCCGTTTGGGTACTCCCTCTCCCTCTGGGAGAGGGTTGGGGTGAGGGCGGGCGCTGCCACGAAGTGCATGTCCTCGCAATTGCCAGCGCCGGCCCTCACCCCCGCCCCTCTCCCGCAGGCGGGAGAGGGGAGCCAACCGGCAGTGTCGTTCAACCCATTACCGCGCCGACCACTCCCCCTGTCTGACCCCCAGCGCCGTGACCACGCCATACGCCGTGATCCCCAGCGCCACGCCCAGGAAATGCCCGTCCAGCCCCATGCCGAAGATATTGGCCAGCACCCAGCCGCCGCCCGCGGCCAGCGCGATCCGGCACAGCCCGGCCGCCACCGGCCAGCGCATGCGGCCCGCGCCCATCGAGGCGAAGTACAGCGCCATGCCGAGGCCGAAGCCGCCGAATGCCGGTCCCACCCATGACAGCGCGCGCGCGGCGATGGCGATCACTTCGGGGTCATGGGTGAACAGGCTGGCGAAGCGCACCGGCGCCAGGCCGACGGCGGCGCCCGCGCTGCCGGCGATGGCCAGCGCCAGCATTGCCCCCACCCACGCCGTGCGCCGCGCGGTGTGCCAGTCGCCGGCGCCCACGGCGCGGCCGACCAGCGCCGTCAGCGCCGAGCCCACGCCGAAGGCCAGCGGGATCATCAGGAATTCCAGCCGCGCCGAAATGCCGTAGGCCGCCACCGCGGCAGTGCCATGGTGGCGCAGCTGCGCGGTGACCAGGATGGTGGTCAGGTTGGCCACCGAGGCCAGCGCGCACGCCACCAGCCCCACCGACAGGATGCGCGCGAACAGCGGCCACGACAGCCGCACCCGCAGCACCGGCACGAAGCCCGCGCCGCCGCGCGCCACCACCACCGCCATCGCCAGCGCCGCCGCCCACGACACCGCCGCCAGCGCCGCGCCGATGCCGGCCAGCCCCATGCCGGCGGGCTCGGCCAGCAGCCACGACAGCACCGGGTACGCGATCCACATCAACGCCAGCACGCGCGCCGCCAGCGCATGGCGGCCGCCGCCGCGCAGCACCGACGCCAGCGTGTTGGCGAGCCAGGCCGGGATCGCACCGGCGCCGAACAGCCAGATCGCATAGGTGGCGGCGGCCTCGGCGGCGGTGGCGCCCGCCACCGCGCCCAGCACCGCGCGCGGGAACCCCGCCAGCGCCACGGCAAACGCCAGCCCGGCGATCACGGCGATCCACAGCGCATGCATCACCAGCGCCGAGGCATCGTCACGCTTGTTGGCGCCCAGCGCGCGCGCAATGGCGGCGACCACGCCGCCGCCCATGGCGCCGGTGGACATCTGCTGCAGCAACAGCGCAAACGGCAGCACCACGGCCCAGCCGGCCAGCGCCGCCGTGCCCTGGCGCGCGGCCAGCCAGGTTTCGATCAGCTGGGCGGCCGCCTGCAGCAGCGCGATCAGCGCGGTGGGTCCGGCCAGCTTGCCGATGCGGCGGGCGATTTCGGTGGCCGGCACCGCGTCGGCCGGCAGGCTGCCCGCGGGCAAGGCGCGCGTGTCAGTCATGGCCGCGCTCCGGTCCGACCGCCCCGGCTTCGCCGAAGCGACGGCGCAGGAAGCGGCCAGCGCCCGGCCCAGGCAGCACGCGCACGTCATCGAGCGTGATCGCGCTGCCGTCGGCGCGCGTCAGCGCGGGCTCGGCGATCTCGGTGCCGGTGCGGCGGTCCTGCAGCAGCGTCAGCGGCCCCTTGTCGTCGGTCATCCAGCGGTCGGCCCAGGCCTTGAGCGCCACATAGGCCGGAAAGAAATCGCGGCCCTTGTCGGTCAGCTGGTAGACATGGCGGGCGCCGCCCTCGGGCGCGACGCGCGCCAGCAGCCCGTGCGCGACCAGCGTCTTCAGGCGCGCGCTGAGGATGTTGGGGGCGATGCCCAGGTTGCGTTCGAATTCGTCGAAGCGCGTGCTGCCGTAGAAGGCCTCGCGCAGCACGAGGATGGCCCAGCGTTCGCCCAGCACGGCCATCGAGCGGGCCACGGGGCAGGGCATCGCGGTGAAATCGGTAGGGGGCATGGGTCTCCGCCGTTGCGTGCTGCTTGCTTTCAAATTGCAAGCTGGTTGCAGCATAGCTTGCAAATTGAAAGCATGCAGGCGGCGGGCGACCATCGCCGGCTGAAAACGTGCGTTCACCGGCCAGCGGTGCCGGCTACTTCACCGCATCGCGGAATACCTCCAGCTTGTCCAGTTCCTCGCGCAGGAAGCCGATCAGCGCGCGCGTGGCCATCGACGGATGCAGGTTGGGCGTGGTGATGATGAACAGCTTGTTGCCCAGCCCTTCCGGACGCCAGTCCGGCAGCACCGGCACCAGATGGCCCGCCCGCACTTCTTCCCAGCCGATATAGACCGGCAGCATGCCGATGCCGTGGCCTTCGCGCACGGCGCGAGCCAGGAACAGGAAGTGCTCGGACTGCAGCGTGGGCGTCAGCGCCACGTCCACGCGCTGGCCGTCGCGGTACAGCGACAGCGGGAACTGCCGCGGCGGATACGGCGGGCACAGGAAGCTGCAGCCGGCCAGGTCAGGCGGCACCCGCACCGGCGCAATCCTGGCGAGGTATTGCGGCGATGCATACAGTTGCCAGCGGATATCGCAGATTTCACGCGCCACATGGTCCAGCGGCGGCGCCGAGGTGACCTTCAGCGCCACGTCGATCTCGGCCGCGATCAGGTCGTTGACGCGGTTGGCAAAGAACACGCGCAACGTAATCCCGGGATGCTTGTGCGCAAACTGCAGCAGCAGCGGCGCGATATAGGCGTCGCCCAGCCCGGTGGGCACGCTCACGCGCACATGGCCGCGCAGGGTCCGGCCCAGGCTGTCGATCTCGGCCTGTGCCGAGGCGACCTCCTGCAGGATGCGCACGCCGTGCTGGTACAGCGCATGGCCGGGTTCGGTCAGCTCGAGCCGGCGCGTGGTCCGGCGCAGCAACTGCGCGCCGGCCTGGTGTTCCAGCTCGCGCAGCTGGCGGCTGACCTGCGATCGCGTGACGCCGCGCCGGCGCCCGGCTTCGGCCAGGTTGCCGGCATCGACGATGTCGACGAAGGCCTGGATCAGGTTGAGGTCCATCGGGGATTGCCTGCAGGATTGTCACGTCTGGCGCAACATTGTGATTCCACCTCGCCCGATTGTCGATGCGTGGCTGCGCCGATACAGTGGTCGGCTGACGAACCCGGCAAGGAGACAGCGGATGGCCACGGACCTTTGGTATCAAGACATGCACCGCAGCGGCGAGGCCTTGCTGGCGCGCGGCGCCCGGCTGGCCGGCGGCCTGCGCGCGCTGGGCGTGCAGGAAGGCGACGTGGTCGCGGTCCTGCTGCGCAACGATCCGGTGTATGCCGACGTGGTCCATGCCTGCCGCATCGCCGGCTGCTACTACTGCCCGATCAACTGGCACTTCACCGCCGAGGAAGTGCGTTTTCTGCTGACCGACAGCGGCGCCAAGGTGCTGCTGGTGCAGGACGACCTGCTGCCCGCGGTGCGCGACGCCGTCCCGGCCGGCATGGTGGTGCTGTCGGTGGGCGGCCCCGCCGAAGGTGCCACCGAATACGAGGCCTGGCTTGCGCAGCAGCCCGCCTACGACGGCCCGCGCGTGGCGCCGCGCGGCCATATGGCGTACACCTCCGGCACCACCGGCCGGCCCAAGGGCGTGGTGCGCCAGCCGCTGCCGCTGGACGGCCTTGAAGAGCAGCTGGCGCGCGTGCGCTCGGTGGTGCGGCAGAGCTACGGCCTGGAGCCGGGCTGCCGCGCGCTGATGTCGGCGCCGCTGTACCACAGCGCGCCGGGCTCATTTATCCAGAACGCGCTGCAGATGGCCGAGCGCCTGGTGCTGACGCCGCGCTTCGACGCCGAGCAGGTGCTGGCGCTGGTGGAGAAGCACCGCATCGACGTGCTCTACCTGGTGCCGATCATGTACGTGCGGCTGCTCAAGCTGCCGCCGGAGGTGCGCGCCCGGTATGACTTGTCCTCGATCCGCTTCGTCGCTTCGACCGGGTCGCCGTGCGCGCCCGAAGTCAAGCGCGCGATGCTGGAGTGGCTGGGCCCGGTGATCCATGAAACCTATGCCTCCAGCGAAGCCGGCATGATCACCGTGGCCACGCCCGCCGACGCCGCCGCGCGCCCCGGCACCGCCGGCAGGCCGGTCGACGACGCGCAGCTGCGCATCCTGGACGAGCACGGCCGCGAATGCGCGCCGGGCGAAATCGGCCTGGTCTATGTGCGCCAGCCCGCTTACCCCGACTTCACCTACCGCAACAATGAGGCCGCGCGCGCCGCGATCGACCGCGACGGGCTGGTGACGCTGGGCGACATGGGCTATGTCGATGCCGACGGCTACCTGTTCATCTGCGACCGCGCTTCGGACATGGTGATTTCCGGCGGCGTCAACATCTACCCGGCGGAGATCGAGCATGAGCTGGTGCGCTACCCCGGCGTGGCCGACTGCGTGGTGTTCGGCATTCCCGACGCGGAATACGGCGAACGGTTGCTGGCCATGGTGCAGCCGATGCCGGGCGCGGACATCCGCGAGGCCGAGGTGATCGACTGGCTGCGCCAGCGACTGTCAGGTTTCAAGGTGCCGCGCAGCATCGTGGTCGAGGCGCAACTGCCGCGCGACGAAACCGGCAAGCTGGCCAAGCGCCGGCTGCGCGACCGATACTGGGAAGGCCGCCAGCGCCGCGTCTAAGCGCAACGGTGGGACTGCACCAGGCCCAAGCCGATAACCACAGGAGGAGACGCGATGCAGAACAAACCGACCAGGACAACCGGACTCAAGCCACGGCGCGCCTGGCTCGCCGCGATCGCGGCCGGCGCGGGGTGCGCGCTGGCGCTCTGGGGCGGAGCCGCGCAGGCGGCCTATCCCGACCGGCCGCTCAAGCTGGTGGTGCCGTACACGCCGGGCGGCTCGACCGACCAGTTCGGCCGCGCGCTGGCCGATGGCATGTCGCGCCAGCTGGGCCAGACCGTGGTGGTGGAAAACCGTCCGGGTGCCGCCACCATGATCGGCACCACCAGCGTGGCGCGCGCGCCGGCCGACGGCTACACCATGGTGCTGGCGACCAACGGCAGCATGGTGCTCAACCCGATGCTGTACAAGAAGATCCAGTACGACCCGCCCAAGGATTTCCGCATCTTCAGCATCGGCGCCGAGGCGCCGCTGGTGGTGGTCACCAACACCAAGGTGCCGGCCGGCAATATCCGCGAGTTCGCGGCCTACGCCAAGGCCGAGGGCGGCAAGCTCAACTATGCCTCGGTGGGCCTGGGCAACGCGCTGCAGCTGGCCACGGAGATGCTCAAGACCGAACTGGGCATCGGCGTCACGCACGTGCCCTACAACGGCAGCGCGCCGGCGCTGGCGGCGCTGCTGGCCAACGACGTGCAGCTGATGGTGGACGTGGTCAGCACCTCGCTGCCGCATATCAAGGCAGGCAAGCTCAAGGCGCTGGCCGTCACCGGGCGCCGCCGCCTCGAGGTGCTGCCCGACGTGCCGACCGTGGCCGAGAGCGGCTATCCCAACTTCCAGGCCGCCACCTGGTTCGGCCTGGCCGTGCCCGCGCAGACGCCGCCCGAGGCGGTCGCCAGGCTGCAAGCCGCCGCCGACCACGTGCTGAAGGACCCGCAGTTCCGCGCCACCTTCAGCGCCCTGGGGCTGCTGGTGCAGCCGCCGCGCACGCAGGCCGAGATCGACCGCTATCTCGAAGCCGACCGCGCGCACTGGGGGAAGGTGATCAAGGCGAACAACATCTCGCTGGACTGACGCGCCGGAACTTGGTGCGAATGCTTTTCCGCACCGCCGGCTTTCTCCCCTCTCCCGCTTGCGGGAGAGGGGAGCGTTCACCAGCGGTGGCAGGCTTTTCCCGACTGGGTCGGCAGGACGCAAGTCTGTCCCAGCTTGCGCATTCATCCGCCGATCACCGGCCCCGGCCAGGTCGTCGCATTGACGTTGGGCGTATAGTTCAACGTCATCCCGGTACCCGCCGCCATACGCGCCGCGCCGGATGCCTACGCCACGTCCCAGTCATGACCGATCGCGAGCCCAACGATCCCAAGCCTCCCGCTTTTTCTTCCACCGATCCGGACGCCAGCCCGGACTCCGAGGCACGCCCCGATGCCGGTATCCCCCCTCCCGATCCCCGCCTGCTGCACCAGATCAGCCGCCGCGCGCGCGTGGCGGCTTGGCGCAAGTCGCGCCAGGCCGGCCGCATCTCGCGCACCACGCTGCGCTATGCGGCGTTCATGTTCGGCGCGGGCTGCGTCGGGCTGTTCGCGCTGGTGTTCGCGTGGATCGCCGAAGTGGCGCTGCACTGGAACCGCCAGCTGACCCAGGCCACGCCGTGGCTGGCGTTCGTGATGCTGCCGTTCGGGCTGGCCGCGCTGCGCTGGCTGACCATCCGGTTCGCGCCGCAGGCGCGCGGCAGCGGCATCCCGCAGGTGATCGCGGCGGTGACCTTGCCGCCGTCGGGCCCGGCGCAGACGTTGCTGGTGTCATTGCGCCAGTCGATGTGGAAGGTGGTGCTGACCGCCGCCGCGCTGCTGGCCGGCGCCTCGGTCGGGCGCGAGGGCCCGTCGGTGCAGGTGGGCGCGGCGGCGATGCTGGCCTGGGGGCGCTGGTGCCAGGAGAAGCTGCGCTTTCGCATCGGCTTCCATCCCAATGCGCTGATCGCCGCCGGCGCGGCCGGCGGGCTGGCGGCGGCGTTCAACACGCCGCTGGCCGGGGTGGTGTTCGCGATCGAGGAACTGGGCCGCGGCACCGCGGTGCGCTGGGACCGCCTGGTGCTGTCGGGCGTGCTGACCGCGGGTTTCGTGTCGCTGGCGGTGCTGGGCAACAACCCGTACTTCGTGGTCAAGGTGCCGATGCTGGGCCTGCATGAGGCCTGGGGCCCGGTGCTGCTGTGCGCGGTGGTCACCGGCGTGCTGGGCGGCGTGTTTGCCAAGGCGCTCAAGGGCGGCGTGCCGGCGCTGCTGCCGGGCGCGTGGCGCGACTGGCCGGGACGGCATCCGGTGTGGACCGCGTTCGGTTGCGGGCTGGTGGTGGCGCTGCTCGGCTGGGCCACCGCGGGCGCGACCTTCGGCACCGGCTATGAGCAGGCCGCGGCGCTGATCAATGGCGAATCGCAGGCCACGCTGTGGTTCGGGCTGGCCAAGCTGGTGGCGACCGTGGTGTCGTACTTCGCCGGCATCCCGGGCGGCATCTTCACGCCCGCGCTGGCGATCGGCGCGGGCATCGGCGAAAACGTCGCGCACCTGGTCAGCGGCATGGCCGAGCCGCGCGTGCTGGCGCTGGTGTCGATGGCGGCGTTCCTGGCCGCGGCGACGCAGGCGCCGATCACCGCCAGCGTGATCGTGATGGAAATGACGCGCACGCAGGACCTGACGGTGTTCCTGCTGGCGGCGTCGCTGCTGGCGTCGTTTATCTCGCGGCAGTTCTCGCCGCACCCGTTCTACCACCAGGTCGGCCACACCTTCCGGCGCGAGGCGCTGGCGCTGGCGCGCAAGCCCCAGGCGGGTTGATGCCGGCGCGGCGCCCAAGGGGCGGCGGCGCCGGCGCCATCGGGTAAGCTAGCGCACGCCCCCTTGTCGCCCTTGCCGTGCGCGGCCGCAAGTGAACCGTGCGCCACGATCTTGCGCCGCGCCGGAACAACCCGGCGGGGGCGGGCTCCAACCCGGAGCCTTTCACCAGGAGTCCGTTTTGAAATTCCCCGTTGCCGGGCTGGCGCTTGCCGGCCTGCTGGGCGCCGCCGGCGCCCCTGCCGCCCCTACCGCCACCCCCGCCTCCGCGCCGGCCGCCAAGCCCTCGGCCCAGGCCGAAAACAGCGCGCTGTCGCCGCTGCTGGCCATGCTGGAAATCGGCAACCCGCTGCCGGCGCTGCCGGACTGCGCCGACAAGCGCTCGCCCGACGGCCGCGATGTCACCGGTTTTTGCGTCGAACTGAAGGGCGACGGCCTGATGCGCCAGGTCGGCGTGCCGCGCGCACAGCGCCCGGCGTTCATGGATGGTCCCTATGTGGTGGCCTTTGTCGACCGCAATGCGCTGGTCGGCCTGGTGGTGCCGACTGCCGGCGCCAATTCGCAGCAGGCCGCGGCCGACAGCATCAGCGCGCTGTACGGCAAGCCCTTCCGCCAGGAGCAGGAGGACATGCCCGACAAGGCGGGCAAGACCGTCAAGACGCTGCATGCCGGCTGGATGCAAAGGCCGCTGACGGTGGAACTGTACGCGATGCCGGAAGACCCCAACACCGGCACCATCGAGATGCTGCTGCCGCAGGCGCGCGCGCTGATGGCGCACAAGGACGCCGAGGTCGACAAGCAGCTCAACCCGGCCTCGGCGCCGGCGGCCAAGGGCAAGGCCGCCGCCGCCAAGCCCGCGCTGAAGGCCACTCCCAAGCCGGAAAGGCCGGGCAGCTGGTAACGGCACGCGCAGGCGGCGACCCGCCCGCCTGCGTCGCCGGCAGCCTCACAGTCCTTCCATCACCTTGTCCAGCCCCCGCACCACGCCGCGCACGGTGTGGACCTTGCGGATCGCCAGCAGCGCGCCGGCAACATAGGGCTTGGAGCCGTCGCCGGCCTCGTGCTTCAGGTGCAGGCGCTGGCCGTCGGCGCCGAAGATCACTTCCACGCCCAGCTGGTAGCCCGGCAGCCGCACCGCGTGCACCTGCGTGCCCGACATGGTCGCGCCGCGGGTTTCCTTCGGGCCGTTGACCTGGTCGACCGGCACCGCCTGCGCGGCGGCCTTGACCTGGCCGAGCCGGTACGCCAGCTCGCGCACCGTGCCGGAGGGCACGTCGATCTTGCCGGCCTTGGCGTAGTCGATGATCTCCCAGTGTTCCAGGTGGCGCGCCGCCATCTCGGCAAACTTCTGCAGCAGCACCACGGTGATGGCGAAATTGCCGCAGGCGAGCACGCCGCGCTCGGCCCGGCGCGCGGCCGCGTCGATCTCGGCATAGTCGTCGTCGGTCAGTCCGGAGGTGCCCACCACCACGTGTGCGCCATGCGCCAGCGCCTGCAGGATGTTGTGCTTGGCGATGCCCGGTTTGGTGTATTCGACGTAGACGTCGTAAGGCGTCTCGCCCAGCGACTCGATGCTGGCGGCGGCCACGCCCGGGGTCCCGGCATGGCCGGTCAGCTGCGCCAGGGTCTGGCCGGCGGCGCCGCGCGACAGGCCGGCCACCAGGGTCATGTCGGCCGCATGGGCCACGCCGCGCGCCAGTTCGCCGCCGGCCCAGCCGGTCACGCCGCCCACGGCGACACGGATCGGATTGTTCATGTTCTGTTGCTCCGCAAAGGCTGATGGGTCTGGCAGCATACCGCGTCAGCCGGCGGCGCGCCGGCGGTCGAGCTTGCGCGCCAGCACGATCGAGGTGGTGGTGTGGTTGACGCCGTCGAGCATGCCGATCTCGTCGAGCAGCCGGTCGAGCCGGTCATGCGTGTCGCAGCGGATCGCCACCAGGTAGTCGACCGGGCCGCTGACCGAATTGACTTCTTCGATCTCGGGCAGCCGCTGCAGCGCGCGCAGGATCGCGGGCGCGGCCTTGGGCTGCACCGACAGGCCGCAGTAGGCCAGGATCGCGTTGTCTTCCATGCGCTGGCCCAGCCGCACGCCGTAGCCGGCAATCACGCCGCTGCGCTCCAGCCGCGCAATGCGCGCGACCACGGTGGTGCGCGCGATTCCCAGGTGCCGGGCCAGGTTGGCGGCGCTTTCGCGGGCATTGGCCTGCAGCAGCGACAGCAGGTGGCGGTCGGTGGTGTCGAGTTCGGTCATTGCGTCGGGATGCCTCGTCGTTTCGTTCGATTATGGCGGTTTTTCGTCGTTCTTGGGCCTTCATTGTGCCGGCCGGGCTATCCATACTCCAGTCAACGGAACCCTCTTTTTTGTGGACGGAGACATCATGCAAGCCTCGAATCTCGGCCGGCAGGCCCCGCGCGACCTGCCCGCGGCGGCCCGCCCGCTGCACGTGACGGTGCTGGGCGCCGGCAAGATCGGCCGCACCATTGCGGCCATGCTGCACGACAGCGGCGACTACCGCGTCAGCGTGGTCGACCATGACGGGCGCCGCCTCGATGGCCTGCCGCGCGGCGTGCTGGCGCGCGCCGGCGATCCCACCGAGCCCGGCACCTGCGCCGCGCTGCTGGCCGGCGCCGACGCCGTGCTCAACGCGCTGCCGTTCCATGCCGCGATCAGCGTGGCCTCGGTGGCGGCGCGCCTCGGCGTGCATTACTTCGACCTGACCGAGGACGTCGCCGCGACCCAGGCCATCCGCCAGCTGGCGCAGGGCTCGCGCTCGGTGCTGATGCCGCAATGCGGACTGGCGCCGGGCTTTATCGGCGTGGTCGGGCACGACCTGGCGCAGCGCTTCCTGCGCGGCGGTGGCGAGCTGCTGGACCTGCAGATGCGGGTGGGGGCGCTGCCGCGCTACCCCAGCAACGCGCTCAAGTACAACCTGACCTGGAGCACCGAGGGACTGATCAACGAGTACTGCAACCCGTGCGAGGCCATCGTCGACGGCCGGCGCGTGGAACTGACGGCGCTGGAAGGGCTGGAGAGCTTTGCGCTGGACGGCATCGAATATGAAGCCTTTAATACATCGGGCGGCCTCGGCACGCTGCCCGAGACGCTGGCCGGGCGCGCGCGCCATGTCGATTACAAATCGATCCGCTATCCCGGCCACTGTGCGCTGATGAAGCTGCTGCTCAACGACCTGCGCCTGCGCGAACGCCGCGACTGGCTGCGCGATATCTTCGACCGCGCCATTCCGCTGACCGAGCAGGACGTGGTGATCGTGTTCGCCACCGCCACCGGCTATCCGGCCGGCGGCGAACGCGGGCGCGGGCCGCTGACGCAGGCTTCGTTCTCGGCGCGCATCGGCGGGGTCGACGGCGCGGACGGGCATGTCAATGCGATCCAGCTGACCACCGCCGCGGGCATCTGCACCGCGCTCGACATGGTGGCCACCGGCGCGCTGCCGCAGGCGGGCTTCGTGCGGCAGGAGTCGATGCCGCTGGACGCCTTCCTGGCCAACCGCTTCGGCCGCCACTACACGCAGCATCCGCTCCAGGAGAGCCTCGTATGAAAGCGCAAGAATTTGCTGCCTGCTGGGATTCGCTGGGCCTGCCGCGGCCGTGGCGGGAAGGGACGCCGGCCGGCGCCGTGACGGTGCGCTCGCCGGTGGACGGCGAGGCCATCGGCCACCTGCCGGCCTGCACGCCGGCGCAGGCCGACGCGCTGATCGCGCGCGCCCATGCGGCGCAGAGCACCTGGGCGCTGCTGCCGGCGCCGGCGCGCGGCGAGATCGTGCGGCGCTACGGCGAGGTGCTGCGCGAACACAAGCCGGCGCTGGGCCGGCTGGTGTCGCTCGAAGCCGGCAAGATCCTGCAGGAAGGGCTGGGCGAGGTGCAGGAGATGATCGACATCTGCGACTTCGCGGTCGGCCTGTCGCGCCAGCTGCACGGGCTGACCATCGCCTCCGAGCGCCCGCAGCACGCGATGCGTGAGACCTGGCACCCGTACGGCCTGTGCGGCGTGATTTCGGCGTTCAACTTCCCGGTGGCGGTGTGGGCGTGGAATGCCGCGCTGGCGCTGGTGTGCGGCAACGGCGTGATCTGGAAACCGTCGGAGAAGGTGTCGCTGTGCGCGCTGGCCGCGCACGGCCTGCTCGAGCGCGTGCTGGCCGCGGCGGCGCCGCAGCACAACGGCATCTCGGCGGTGCTGCCGGGCGGGCGCATGCTGGGCAGCCACCTGGTGGCGCATCCGGCGGTGCGGCTGGTCAGCGCGACCGGCTCGACCCGCATGGGCCGCGAGGTCGGCATCGCCTGCGCCGGGCACTTCAAGCGCTGCATCCTCGAGCTGGGCGGCAACAACGCCGCCATCGTCGCCCCGTCGGCGGATATCGAGCTGGCGGTGCGCGCCATCACCTTTGCCGCGGCCGGTACCGCGGGGCAGCGCTGCACCACGCTGCGCCGCTGCTTTATCCATGCCGACCTGATGGACACCATGGCGAGCCGGCTGATCACCGTGTTCGACCGCCTGCCGGTCGGCGATCCGCTCGAAGACGGCACGCTGGTCGGCCCGCTGATCGACACCGCCGCCGGCGATGCCATGGCCAACGCGCTGGCGGCGTGCCGCG
The DNA here is from genome assembly GCF_020618415.1 of Cupriavidus sp. MP-37. NCBI lineage: Bacteria > Pseudomonadati > Pseudomonadota > Betaproteobacteria > Burkholderiales > Burkholderiaceae > Cupriavidus > Cupriavidus sp. MP-37. Next base: position 663,606 of record NZ_CP085344.1, read on the forward strand.
CGCAGGGCAATATCGTCACCGGCGGCGAGCGCCTGCTGGCCGACCGCTATCCGCATGCGCACTACGTGCGGCCCGCGCTGGTGATGACCGATGCGCAGCACGACACCATGCTGACCGAGACCTTCGCCCCGATCCTGTACCTGATGCCGTACACCACGCTGGACGAGGCCATCGCGCTGAACAATGCCGCCGCGCACGGGCTATCGTCGTGCATCTTCACCGAATCGATGCGCGAGGCCGAGCGCTTCCTGTCCTCGGCGGGCAGCGACTGCGGTATCGCCAATGTCAATATCGGCACCAGCGGCGCGGAAATCGGCGGTGCCTTCGGCGGCGAGAAGGCGACCGGAGGCGGCCGCGAGTCAGGCTCGGATGCGTGGAAGGGCTATATGCGCCGCGCCACCAACACCATCAACTACGGCGATTCGCTGCCGCTGGCGCAGGGCATCCGCTTCGAAATCTGACGGCATCCCGGGGGCGGGCGAGATGGCGCGTAGGGAACGGTAACAAGCGTTACACGGCCTTGACGCCGTATTACGCGTTCCGCCCGTATAACGTCAGCAAGGCAGGCACATGCCCGTTGCGACCCCAAGGATGAAATGATGAGAATGCTGACGATTGGACTGGCTGCCGCTGCGGCATCGATGACCCTGCTGGGCGGCTGCGCCGTCTATCCCACGCCCGCCGGCCCGGCGGTCGGTCCGGCGCCGGTGTACGTGGCGCCCGCGCCGGTGGTGGTGGCGCCGCGTCCGTACTACTACGGCGGCTACGGCTACTATGGCCGCGGCTATCGCCGCTGGTAAGCGGTCCCGGTAAGCGCGCCGGCGCGGCTCAGTTGCCGGCCGCGTCGCCGGCGCGGGCGTTCAGGCCGCCCCAGCTGGGCGCGAGGGCCTGGCCGATTTGCGGCAGGTCGACCAGGTCCAGCACCCGCCCGACCGTATGGTCGACCAGCTCGGCAATGCTTTGCGGCTTCTGGTAGAAGCCCGGCACCGGCGGGAACACGATCCCGCCCATTTCCGTCACCGCCGTCATGTTGCGCAGATGCGCAAGGTTCAACGGCGTTTCCCGCACCATCAGCACCAGCTTGCGGCGCTCTTTCAGCGTGACGTCGGCGGCGCGCGTGATCAGGTTGTCCGAGAATCCGTGCGCGATCGCCGCCAGCGTGCGCATCGAGCACGGCGCCACCACCATGGCCTGCGCGCGGAACGAGCCGCTGGCGATGGTCGCGCCGATGTCGCGCACGTTGTGCACGACGCTCGCCAACGCTTCCACCTCGGCGCGGCCGATGTCCAGCTCGTGCTGCAGGTTCATCACGCCGGCCGGCGAAATCAGCAGGTGGGTTTCCACCGCGGGCGCCGCGCGCAGCACCTGCAGCAGGCGCACGCCGTAGATCGCCCCGGTGGCGCCGGTGATGGCGACGATCAGCCGTTGCGGTGTGCCGCCAGCCCCGGACATGGCCGGACTCAGCCCTTCAGCAGGGTTTGCAGTTCGCCGTTCTGGTACATCTCCATCATGATGTCCGAGCCGCCGATGAACTCGCCGTTCACGTAGAGCTGGGGAATGGTCGGCCAGTTGGCGTATTCCTTGATGCCCTGGCGGATGCCTTCGTCGTCGAGCACGTTGACCGTGGTCGGCGCGTCGACGCCGCAGGCCTTCAGGATCTGGATGGCGCGGCCGGAGAAGCCGCACATCGGGAATTGCGCGGTGCCCTTCATGAACAGGACTACGGGATTGCCCTTGACGATCTGGTCGATCTGTTGCTGCACGTCGCTCATGGTTTGCTTTTCAGTGGGGCGAGGCCGTGTCGCGGGCGCCGCCTGGGGAGAATGGGATACCGCGCGGCCGGGCCGCACGGCGGGAATCTGAGGCGATTTTACCGGAATCGCCGCCGCGCTTCAGGGCGCCGCGGCCGTGCCGGCGGGCTGCGCGCCCGGCCAGCGCCCGCCGGTGCAGCGCTCCAGCCCGGCCAGGTCGCGCGCGGTGAAGACCTCGTCGAAGCCGGAGGCTTCAAGCAGCTGGCGCGTCGCCGCCGCCTGGTCATAACCGTGTTCCATCAGCAGCCAGCCGCCGGGCAGCAGCCGCGCGCCGGCGCCGCCGACGATGGCGCGCAGGTCGGAGAGGCCATCGTCGTGGTCGGTCAGCGCGTCGATCGGCTCGAAGCGCAGGTCGCCTTCGGCCAGGTGCGGGTCGCCCGCGGCGATATAGGGCGGATTGCTGACGATCAGGTGGAAGCGCAGGTCCGGCGGCAGCGCCGCGTACCAGTCCGAGACCAGGAACTCGATGCGCTCGGCGCCCAGCGCGCGGGCGTTGTCCTGCGCCACCATCAGCGCGCCGGGCGAAATGTCGGTGGCCCAGACCCGTGCGTCGCGCCGCTCGCGCGCCAGCGTCACGGCAAGGATGCCGGAGCCCGTGCCGAGATCCAGCACGTTGGGCTGCGGCACCGTGGCCAGGCGCGCGAGCGCCGCTTCCGCGGCAACCTCGGTGTCGGGGCGCGGGATCAGCACATCGGGGGTGACGCGGAACTTGCGGCCGAAGAATTCACGCTCGCCGATCAGGTAGGCCATCGGCTCGCCCGCCAGCCGCCGCGCCAGCAGCGTGGCAAACGCGTCGCGCTGGGCGATGGTGAGCGCGTCGGTGTCGCGCGTGATCAGTTGCGTGCGGCTCAGGCCGGTGACATGGGTCAGCAGCATGCGCGCTTCCAGCGCAGGCAGGCCTGCCATGGCGGCCAGGGTCTGCGCCTCGCGCAACGTGGGGGTTGCCGGCAGCGCGGTGGAATCGGTGGAGGACATCAGCGGGGCAAGGGACGGTTCTGGTGCCGGCTATAAAAAACCCCACCGGTGCGAGACCTGGCGGGGCTTTGGGGCGGTGCTCTGCGGTGAAGCTTCCGGCTTCGCGCCAGTGTACCGCTCATCGGCCGCGGCGGGCGCAATGGCCCTGCCGGGACGATTACTTATTGACGGCGTCCTTGGCCTTGTCGGCGCCGGCGTTGACGGCATCCTTGGCAGCCTGCTTGGCGTTCTCCATGGCGTTGCCGGCGTCTTCCTTGGCCTTCTCCGCGGCGGCCGAAGCGTTCGAGGCGGCGTCGCTGGCGGCAGCCCTGGCGGCATCTGCGGCGTTGCTGGCGGCAGCGGCGGCATCGCTTGCAGCGGCCTTGGCGGATTCCGCGGCGCTCTGCATCGCGCTCTCGGCATTCGAGGCGGCGGGCGGCGCTTCTTCCTTCTTGCTGCAAGCGGCCATGGCCGCGGTAATCATCAACAGCGCGAGCAGTTTTTTCATGATTTCGTCCTAGCTATGTTCTCGGGAGTGACTACCCGGCACCATTCTCCGTTTGCCGGTCGAAATCGATTATAGACAGCGACTTTACCCCCGCCAGTGCTGTTTCAAGCATTTACAAGAAATACAAAGATATCGGCGACTTTACGCGGTGTTCATTACCGAAGCGTCGGCAGACGCCGCAGAAGTGGCGCTCAGGCGTCTTCGCCCAGCGCTGCCAGCTGATCTGCCTGGTGCTCGGCGGCCAGCGCCGACAGCAGTTCGTCCATGTCGCCGTCCATGATCATGTCGATCTTGTACAGCGTCAGGTTGATGCGGTGGTCGGTCACGCGGCCTTGCGGGAAGTTGTAGGTGCGGATGCGGTCGCTGCGGTCGCCGGAGCCGATCAGGCTGCGCCGCGTGCTGGCTTCGCGCGCCTGCGCGGCGCGCGCCTGCATGTCCTTGATGCGGGCGGCGAGCACCTTCATCGCCTTGTCCTTGTTGCGGTGCTGGCTGCGGTCGTCCTGGCACTCGACCACGATGCCGGTCGGCAGGTGGGTCAGGCGCACCGCGGAATCGGTCTTGTTGACGTGCTGGCCGCCCGCGCCGGAGGCGCGGAAGGTGTCGATGCGCAGGTCGGCGGGATTGATCTCGACCTCGCCAAGCTCGTCGGCCTCGGGCATCACGGCGACGGTGCAGGCCGAGGTATGGATGCGGCCCTGGGCCTCGGTGGCCGGCACGCGCTGCACGCGGTGGCCGCCCGATTCGAATTTCAGCCGCGAAAACGCGGCATCGCCGGCGATCCGGATGATCACTTCCTTGTAGCCGCCCAGGTCCGATTCCGATTCGCTCATCACCTCGACCTGCCAGCGCTGCCGCTCGGCATAACGCGTGTACATGCGCAGCAGATCGGCGGCGAACAGCGCGCTTTCCTCGCCGCCGGTGCCGGCGCGGATTTCCAGCAGCAGGTTGCGGTCGTCGTTGGGGTCCTTGGGCAGCAGCAGGCGCTGCAGGCTGGCCTGCAACGCTTCCAGCCGCTCGCGCGCGGCGGCGATCTCGTCGGCGGCGAAGTCCTTCATTTCCGGATCGTCGAGCAGCGCCTGCGCGGTGGCGAGGTCATCCTGGGCCTGCCGGTACTGCCCGTATTGCTCGGCCACGGGAGACAGCTCCGCATGCTCGCGGCTGAGCTTGCGGTACTGGTCGATATTGGCGGTCGCGTCTTCGCGCGCGAGCAGGGCGTTGACTTCGTCGAGTCGCTCGGCCAGTTGGTCGAGCTTGGCAAGCATGCTGGCTTTCATCGGGGCGGACAGGGAATCGGGTGGGCCGGGCCGCGCGCGCAAAGAGGGGCGGCGGCGAGGGGCGTGCGGCGCGGCGCGCCGGCGAGGCAAGCGCGGCTAGCGCTCGGAATGGCTGCTGTGGCGGAACAGGCCCGGCACCAGGCGCAGCAGCGCCTCGCGGTCCTCGCCCTGGGTGTGGTTGAGCGCGTGCGTGGGGCCGTGCAGGAACTTGCGCGTCAGCGCGCCGGAGAGCGCCTCGAGCACGGCCTGCGGGTCGTCGCCGCGCGCCAGCATGCGGCGCGCGCGCTCCAGTTCGGCCTGGCGGATGGCTTCGCCGCTGCTTTGCAGTTCGCGGATGACCGGCACCACGCTGCGGGTTTCCAGCCAGTGCATGAAGTTCTGCACGCGGCTTTCGATGATGGCTTCGGCCTGCGCCACCGCGGCCTGGCGCAGGGCGTTGCCTTCGCGCACGACCGCGCCGAGGTCGTCGACGGTATACAGGAAGACGTCGTCCAGGCGCGAGACTTCGGGCTCGACGTCGCGCGGCACGGCCAGGTCGACCATCATGATGGGACGGTGCTTGCGCCGCTTGACCGCGCGCTCGACCGCGCCCAGGCCGATGATCGGCAGCGAGCTGGCGGTGCACGACACCACGATGTCGAACTCATGCAGACGCTCGCCCAGGTCCGACAGGCGGATCGCGTTGGCGGTCAGGCCCTGGCCGCTGAGCTGCTCGGCCAGCTTCTCGCCGCGCTCGACGGTGCGGTTGGCCACCACGATCTGGCGCGGCTGCTGCGCGGCAAAGTGGGTGGCGCACAGTTCGATCATCTCGCCCGCGCCGATAAACAGCACGCGCTGGGTCGAGACGCTTTCGAAGATCCGCTGCGCCAGCCGCACCGCGGCCGCGGCCATCGACACCGAATGCGCGCCGATCTCAGTCTGGCCGCGCACTTCCTTGGCCACGGCGAAGGTGCGCTGGAACAGCTGGTTCAGGTAGGTGCCGAGCGAGCCGGCTTCACCGGCGGTGCGCACCGCGTCCTTGAGCTGGCCCAGGATCTGGGTTTCGCCCAGCACCATCGAATCCAGCCCGCTGGCCACGCGGAAGGCATGGCGCACGGCTTCGGACTGCGGCAGCGCGTACAGGTGCGGCGCCAGCTCCGTGGCCGGCACGTTGTGATGCTGCGACAGCCAGCGCAGGGTATGTTCGAAGCCATCCGTGCCGGGCGTCAGGACGTCGGTGGCACAGTAGATTTCGGTGCGGTTGCAGGTGGAGAGGATGGCGGCTTCGGTGCCGCTGCGCCCCGACAGGTGGGAGCGCAGGGCCCCCAGCGCCGGCTTGATCTGCTCGAGCGGAAACGCCACCCGCTCGCGCAGCGAGACAGGTGCCGTGGTGTGATTGATGCCGATCGCGAGCAGTTGCATTGTTGGGGACTGGTGTGGTCCGGAGCGCGGCCGGACCGGATGCCATTATACCGCCGGGACCGATCATTGCAGTCACCCGCCCCTACGGGTGGCAGCGGCCGCGGATTGCAGTATCGTTATGCCGCGGCCCATGGTGGCTGTGATGCAAACAACACAGGAGAAGCGGATGCTGGGCACCTTGATCGTCGGTTTGCTGGTGGGCCTGGCGGCGCGCCGGCTGCACCCGGCAGGGCGCGTGGTGACCCTGCCGGCCGCGCTGGTGCTGGGCGCGGCGGGCGCGGCGGCAGCTTTCTACGGCGGCCGCGCGCTGCACTGGTTTGTCGACGGCCAGCTCGGCAGCTGGCTGGCGGTGATCGCCGGGTCGGCGCTGCTGGTGGGCGTCTGGGGCACGGTGCGCCCGCGCGGACGGTAAATACTGAACCGACTTTCCGGTCAGGAATCTGCGGGGGGTTTGATCCCGGTCAGACGGCCGCGTTGCCTGGCGTCAGGCCCTGGCCGCGAGCAGACGGCGCAGTACCCCGCTGGAATAGTGGCTGGCGACGTCCGTCAGGAATGCCGAAAAATCCACATGCGCGGTGTCGTCGGCGCGGTCGGAGATGGTCCGCATCACCGCGTAAGGCACGCCATATTCATGGCAGACCTGCGCCACCGCGGCGCCTTCCATCTCGACCGCGAGCAGGCCCGGCAGCCGCTCGCGCAGTTCCGCCACCGCGGCGGGCGAGCCGATGAACTGGTCGCCGCTGGCGATCATGCCGTGGTGCAGGGCGGGCGCCGCGACGCCAAACTTCTCGCGCACCGCCAGCGGCACGTCGACGGCCAGGTCGTGGCGCAGGAAGTCCGCCGCGGCCGCATGCAGCTCGGCAGTCAGCGCCGGATCGGCCGGGAATTCGGCGCGCTCCAGCAGCGGCACTTCATGGCGGCCGAAGAAGGGGCGCGCATCCAGGTCATGCTGCAAGGTGCGGTCGGCGATGACGATGTCGCCCACCTGCGTGGTCGCACCAATGCCGCCGGCCAGTCCGGTAAAGACGATCTGCGTGGCGCCCAGCTCGCGGATCAGCGTGACCGTGGTGGCCGACGCCGCCACCTTGCCCATGCGCGCCAGCACCAGCACGCACGGCTGCCCGTACAAATGGCCGGCGTAGTAGTCGCGCATGCCGATGGTGCGTACGGTCGCACGGCTGTCGTCATGCCGCATGGCGGCGACGAGGTCGTCGACTTCATCGTGGATGGCGGCAAGGATTCCGAGGGTCATGGGCGAAGCCTGGAGAAAAGGCCACAGCATACCGCCCCGCGCAGGCCGGGCCCAGATGCGCGCGCGGCCGCACGCCCCCTCCCACGCGACAGGTGCGGCCCAGGTATCACTTTGCTAAAGTCGCCGTCATTCCAGCACGCAAGGGCGAGCATGCAAGCAACCCGCATCGGAGCAAATGGCCCGGACCGCGAAGCCGTCGGCGAGCGGCGCGCCGTCCGCCAGGCACTGGCCCACTGGCGCGCGCTGCGCCGCCTGGCGCCGGCAGCGGTGGCCGCGCCATGGGCGCGCACCGAACCGGTCGCCGCGGACTGGCGCCGCTGGCTGGACACCGCGCTGATGGCGCTGGGCACCGCCCTGCTGTGCGCCGGCGTGATCGTGTTCTTTGCCTTCAACTGGCAGGACCTGCACAAGTTTTCCAAGTTCGGCTTGCTGGCCGGCGCCATCACGCTGCTTGCCGGCTTTGCCTGGCTGCGCCCGGCCGGCGATGCCGCCGGCCGGGCCGCGCTGGGCGGCGCGCAGGTGGTCGCGGGCGTGCTGCTGGCTGTGATCGGCCAGACCTACCAGACCGGCGCCGACGCCTGGCAGCTGTTCACGCTGTGGGCGCTGCTGGCGCTGCCGTGGGCGCTGGCGGCACGCGCGGCGCCGCACTGGTGGCTGGTGATCGTGGTCGGCAACCTGGCGCTGCTGCGGTATTTCAGCATCCGCTTCGGCGTCGACGGCGTGTTTTCGCTGCTGTTCGATTCACGCCACGTGCGCACCGCCACGCTGGCGTTGCTGGGCGCGGTGGCGCTGCAGCTGGTGCTGTGGCAGCTGCTGTGCGCGAAGGCGCCGGCGCTTGGCTTTCGCGGGCTGACCGGCGGGCGCATGCTGGCGGCGCTGGCGTGCCTGCATGCCGGCTCGCTCGGGCTGGCCAGCCTGCTGCGCAGCGACTTCGACGCCGCCGCCTTCGCGCTGGCGGTGCTGGCGCTGGCCGCGCTGGTCTGGTGGTTCCGCTGGCATGCCTTCGACATCGTGGTGCTGAGCCTGGCCTGCCTGACCGGCATCGTGCTGGCCGTGGCCGCGGTCGCCAAGGTGCTGTTCGAGGGCAAGGACGATTTCGGTGCTTTCCTGTTGCTCGGCCTGCTGACCATCGGCCTGGCCGCCGCCGCGGCCGCCTGGCTGATGCGGGCCTGGCGCAGCCAGCTGGAGCGGGCATGAGCAACGTACTGCAGACTGAGCAACGGCTCTGGCAACAACTCGCCGCACGCGGCGAGGTCCAGGGCGAGCCGCCCGCGCATCCCCATACGCCGTGGGCGGTGCGCTGCCTGATGGGCGCGGCGGGCTGGCTGGGCGCCTTGTTCTTCCAGTTCTTCCTGATTGGCACGGTCTTCGTTGCCGCACGCGAGAACGGCGTGGCGATGGCCGTCACCGGGCTGGCCATGATCGCGCTGGCGGCGCTGCTGTACTGGCGCGGCGGCGGTATTGCGGCGGGGCAGTTCGCGCTGGCTGTCAGCCTGAGCGGGCAGGGCATGGCCGTGTTCGGCCTGACCGAGGCGCTGGGCTTCACGCGCGTGGCCGAGAGCGCCGGCTTCTGGGCCGCACTGGCGCTGTTCGAGGCCGCGCTGGCCTGGCTGGTGCCCAACCGGCTGCACCGGCTGCTGTGCGGGCTGGGCGTGTGGATCGGGGTGGCCGGCGCGGTGCATCTCGCCATCGCCGGCAGCAAGCCGCAGGACTGGCTGTTGCTGACGTGGTCGCTCGGCTGGCTGGTGCCGCTCGGCGCGGCCCTGGCGGCCGGCTTCACGCTGGCCGAAGCCCGCCTGTGCGCGCACGGCCGCCATGCGCTGCTGGAACCGCTGGCCGACGCGACCCTGCTGTTCACGCTGGCGGCGGCTCTGGTGGTCACCGGCATGAGTCATCCGCTGGCGTGGCTGGAGGGCCCGGAAGCCGCGCGCATCCCGCTGGCGCACTGGGCCGCGGGCGGACTGGTCACGCTGATGCTGGCCGGCTTCGCCCTGGCCGAATGCCGCCGCCTGGCGCTGGGCCCGGCCATGCAAGGCGCCGTGCTGGGCGGCCTGGTGGCATTCGGCGCGCTGATGGCGGCCGCGCCCGCGGTGGTGGCCGGCGTGCTCGCGCTGGGGCTGGCGCTGCGCCGCGCCTCGATGCCGTGGCTGGGCCTGGGCGTCACCAGCATCGCCATCGGCTTTATCTGGTACTACTCGGCGCTGCACTGGACCCTGCTGGCCAAGTCCGCCACACTCGCCGCCGCCGGCGTGCTGCTGCTGGCCGGCCGCCACTGGCTGCTGCGCCGTGCACGGATGGAGATCGCATGAAACGATGGATCCTGATCGCGTGGGCGCTGACGCTGGCGCTCGCCGCCGTCGGCATCGCCGGCAAGGAGCGCCTGCTGGCGCGCGGCGATACTGTTTTCCTGCGGCTGGCGCCGGTGGACCCGCGCTCGCTGATGCAGGGCGACTACATGGCGCTGAACTTCGACATCGGCAACCAGATCCGCGCCGCGCAGGCGCAAGACCGCCAGCTTCCGCGCGACGGCGTCGCCGTGATCCGCCGCGACGCACAGGGCGTGGCCAGCTTCGTGCGCGTGCACCGCGCCGAGCCGCTGGCTGCCGGCGAGCAACTGCTGCGCTACCAGACCGCGCGCTCGCGCTGGGGCGGCATGCAGGTGCAGGTGTCGACCGACGCGTATTTCTTCCAGGAAGGGCAGGGCCAGCGCTTCGCCCAGGCCGAATACGGGGAATTCCGCGTCGGGGCGGACGGGCAGGCGCTGCTGGTGGGGTTGCGCGGGAAGGGGATGGAGAAGCTGTGAAGCGGGCGCGACAGGCGCCGCGCCCGTAAAAAAGCCCGCATCGCTGCGGGCTCTTTCATGGGTCTGGCGGGAATCAGACGTTGAACAGGAAGTTCATCACATCCCCATCCTTCACCACATATTCCTTGCCTTCGGCGCGCATCTTGCCGGCTTCCTTGGCGCCGGTTTCGCCCTTGAAGGCGATGAAATCGTCATAGGCGATGGTCTGCGCGCGGATGAAGCCGCGTTCGAAGTCGGTGTGGATCACGCCGGCCGCCTTGGGGGCGGTGTCGCCCACGTGGATGGTCCAGGCGCGCACTTCCTTGACGCCGGCGGTGAAGTAGGTCTGCAGGCCGAGCAGCTTGAAGCCGGCGCGGATCACGCGGTCCAGGCCCGGCTCTTCCATGCCCAGGTCGGCCAGGAACTCGGCCTTGTCGGCGTCGTCGAGGTCGGCGATCTCGGCTTCGATGGCGGCGCACACGGCGACCACGGGGGAGTCGGTCTGCTTGGCGTACTCGCGCACCGCGTCCAGGTGCGGGTTGTTGTCGAAGCCATCTTCACGCACGTTGGCCACGTACATGGTCGGCTTGGCGGTGATCAGGCAGAACGGGCGGATCGCATCCCACTCTTCCGGCGCCAGGTCCAGGGTGCGCACGGCCTTGGCCTGGTCGAGCACGGACTGGGCTTTCTCCAGCACCGCGACCAGGCGCTGGGCTTCCTTGTCGCCGGCGCGGGCCGGCTTGACGTAGCGGGCCAGCGCCTTTTCGACGGTGGCCAGGTCGGCCAGCGCCAGTTCCGTATTGATGACTTCGATATCCGACAGCGGGTCGACACGGCCAGCCACGTGGATCACGTTGTCGTCCTCGAAGCAGCGCACCACGTGGGTGATGGCATCGCATTCGCGGATATTGGCCAGGAACTGGTTGCCCAGGCCTTCACCCTTGGAGGCGCCCGCCACCAGCCCGGCAATGTCGACGAACTCGACCGTGGCCGGCAGGATGCGCTCCGGCTTGACGATGTCGGCCAGCTTCGCGAGCCTCGGATCCGGCACTTCCACCACGCCCACATTGGGCTCGATGGTGCAGAACGGATAGTTTTCGGCGGCGATGCCGGCCTTGGTCAGGGCATTGAACAGCGTGGACTTGCCGACGTTGGGCAGGCCGACGATGCCGCATTTGAGGCTCATGGTGTGGTCTTCGGAAACAATGGGTTGCGTGATGCCGCTGGTGCCGGCAGCGCCGTGGCAGCCGCGCATTGCGCGCTACCGCCGGAAACTGCGTCGGGACGAGACAAAGACATCACATCGCGCTGGCTCGGCGAAGTTGCACGCGTTGCCACGGAAAACCGCGATTGTAACCTTTTGGGGGGGCGGAGCGGTGTCAGGGCAGAAGTGACGCCCTGGCAAAGAAAACGGCCAAGGTATCAGCCTGGCCGTGCCTCGTGGTGTGGTGCCGGATCGTGATGGTCGCGATCAGGCGCCGTCGGTGAACTGGTCACGCATATCCGAGGTTTTCGCGCCGTCCGTGAACGTGTCGCGGGTTCCGGTCGTGCGCGCGCCGTCGGTGTAGACATCGAACTTCGAAACCTTCGCGCCATCGGTGTAGACATCGAACTTCGAACCCTTCGCGCCGTCGGTATAGACATCAAATTTCGAAACCTTCGCGCCGTCCGTATAAACATCGCGAAGCCCGGTACCCCCGAATGCCGTGCCCATGGCCCCTGCGGTAGCGACGGCAATCAATAGTGCTTGTTTGAGCATCGTTCCACCTCCCTTCAGGTGGTAAGTTCCCCGGCCAGAAACATTTCGATTCACTATAGGCCCGTGCGTATCCAAACACGGCAGCGCTGACCCGATTGTTTAGTTCTAAGGCTTATGACCTGCAGCTATATGGATCGGCCCAACCAGGGGCGCAGCGTCGGAACTTCATCAGGGCTGCCCCAAGGCGCCCCGGAGGCCACTACCGCGCGGGCAAGCAGGCCCGGACGGGCCCCGGAGTGACGTGGCTATAATCCAGCCATGACCCGATCCCACGCGTCCGCGCGACCTGCCGCGCGCAAATCCTCCGCTTTCCAGGTTGCCGTCGTCGGTGGCGGCATCGTCGGCAAGTCCTGCGCGCTGCTGCTGGCCCAGCAGGGCATGGATGTCGCGCTGATCGCGCCCAAGCCGGCGCGCGCCGCGGCCAGCGCTGGGCCGGACGACTGGGACAGCCGCATCTACGCCTTCTCCGCCAGCTCGCAGGCGCTGCTCGAACGCATGCGCGTGTGGGAGGCGCTGGACCCGGCGCGGATCCAGCCGGTGCGCGACATGCGCGTGTTCGGCGACGTCAGCGCCGGCGAGACTTCGCCCAGCTTCGACGGCGACCTGCATTTCTCCGCGTATGCCGCGGCGGTGCCGCAGCTGGCGTGGATCATCGAGTCGCGCCTGGTCGAGCGCGCGCTCGACACCGCGCTGGGCTTCCAGCACCAGGTGACGTGGCACGACGGCACCGCCGGCGTGTGCGAGCGCGATCCCGAAGGCATCACCCTGACGCTGGACAATGGCAGCAAGGTGCGCACCGCGCTGGCGATCGGGGCCGACGGCGCGCGTTCGTGGCTGCGCCAGCAATGCCATATCGGCGTCAGCACGCGCAAGTACCGCCAGCTTGGCGTGGTGGCCAACTTTGCCTGCGAGCGGCCGCACCGCGAAACCGCGTGGCAGTGGTTCCTGGGCGCGCCGGAAAAGCTGATGGCCGACGAGGAGCCCGCCAACGGCGAAGTGCTGGCGATGCTGCCGCTGCCGGGCAACCATGTGTCGATGGTCTGGTCCGCCGACGAGGCTCACGCGCGCGAACTGCTGGCGCTGTCGCCCGAGGCGCTGGCCGCCACCGTGATGCAGGGCGCCAGCGGCGCGGTCGGCGCGCAATTCGGCACGCTGCGCTGCGTGACCCCCGCGCAGGGCTTCCCGCTGGTGCTGCAGCGTGCCGACCAGTTCGTGCAGCCGCACGTGGCGCTGGTGGGCGACGCGGCCCACGTGGTGCATCCGCTGGCCGGCCAGGGCATGAACCTGGGCCTGCGCGACGTCGCGGAACTTGGCCGCGTGATGGCCGACAAAGAACCTTTCCGCAGCGAGGGCGACCTGCGCCTGCTGCGCCGCTACGAGCGCGCGCGCGCCACCGACCTGTTGTCGCTGACCGCGGCCACCGACGGGCTGCACCGGCTGTTCTCGCTGCCGGGCAGCGTGGCGCGGGTGGTGCGCAATACCGGCATGCGCGCGGTGGGCGGTCAGTCGCTGCTCAAGCGCTTGCTGATCGGGCGCGCGCTCGGCTGAGTCCGCGGGCATCGTCCGAACCCCTTACCGAATTCCCTGGAGTCCACATGTTCCCATTCCTGCGCCGCCGTCCCGCCATCACCGCCACGATCGCGGCCATCGCCGGCGGCCTGGCCGCGGCCGGCTTCGCGCTGCATGCCATGGCGGCGGGCGAGCCCGGCACCGACCGCATCAAGGAGTCGCTGCAGAAGATGCTGGGCGGCCGCGCCGAAGTAAAGAGCGTCGGCAAGACCCCGGTGCCGGGCCTGTACGAAGCCAATATCGGCGGCCAGGTGGTGTACACCGACGCCACCGGCCGCTACATCCTGAACGGCGAGATGATCGATACCCGCACCGGCACCAACCTGACCGAGGAGCGGCTGGCCGAGATCAACCGCATCAAGTGGTCGGACCTGCCGCTGGCGCGCGCGATCAAGTGGACCAAGGGCGACGGCAGCCGCCAGATCGCGGTGTTCTCCGATCCCAACTGCGGCTACTGCAAGCGCATCGAGCAGACCTTCCAGCAGATGGACAACATCACCGTGTACACCTTCCTGTACCCGGTGCTGTCGCCCGATTCGGAAACCAAGGCCAAGCAGGTCTGGTGCGCGGCCGACCGCACCAAGGCCTGGCGCGACTGGATGCTCAAGCAGGTGGCGCTGACCGGCAACGGCAGCTGCAAGACTCCGCTGGAAGAAAACCTGGCGCTGGGCCACAGCATGAACGTGACCGGCACGCCGGCGGTGTTCTTCACCGACGGCACCCGCATTCCCGGCGCGGCGGACGTCGCCACGCTCGAGCGCAAGCTCGCCAGCATCAAGAAATAAGCGCGCGCCGGACCTGTCCCGGCTCGAGCGACGGCCGGACTTGTCCGGCCGTCGTGCTTTGCGCCATTCCCATCCCGACACGCGATCGCCGCCAGGCGACCAAGGAGACACCATGACCTTCCAGGCTTTGCTGCTGACCCAGGCCGACGGCGCGACCCAGGCCAACCTCGCCACCCTCGACGAGGCCCAGTTGCCCGCCGACGGCGACGTGCTGGTTGCCGTCGATTACTCCACCATCAATTTCAAGGACGGCCTGGCCATCACCGGGCGCTCGCCGGTGGTGCGCAAGTGGCCGATGGTGGCGGGCATCGACGGGGCCGGCACGGTGCTGGAATCCGCGCATCCGCGCTGGAAAGCCGGCGACAAGGTGGTGCTGAACGGCTACGGCGTGGGCGAGACCCACTGGGGCTGCCTGGCGCAGCGCGCGCGCCTGAAGGGCGACTGGCTGGTGCCGCTGCCAACTGCCTTCACTACGCGCCAGGCCATGGCGATCGGCACCGCGGGCTATACCGCGATGCTGTCGGTGCTGGCGCTGGAGCGCGGCGGCGTCAACGGTCCGGTGCGTCCGGGCGACGGCGAGGTACTGGTGACCGGGGCCTCGGGCGGGGTGGGTTCGGTGGCGATCGCGCTGCTGAGCAAGCTCGGCTACAAGGTGGTGGCGTCGACCGGCAAGACGCGCGAGGCGGATTTCCTCAAGGCGCTGGGCGCCGACGACGTGATCGACCGCGCCGAGCTGGGCGCGCCCGGCAAGCCGCTGCAGAAAGAGCGCTGGGCCGCCGTGATCGATGCGGTGGGCTCGCACACGCTGGTCAATGCGTGCGCGCAGGTTCGCTACGGCGGCGTGGTGACGGCGTGCGGGCTGGCGCAGGGACTGGACTTCCCCGGCTCGGTCGCGCCCTTCATCCTGCGCGGCATCACGCTGCACGGCATCGACAGCGTGATGGCGGCGATGCCGCTGCGCGAGCAGGCCTGGCAGCGGCTGGCCAGCGACCTGGAGCCGGACCGGCTCAATGCGCTGACGCGCGAGATCGGCCTGGGCGAGGCGATCGAGGCCGGTCGCAAGATCATGGAAGGCGGCATGCGCGGGCGCGTGGTGGTGGATGTGAATCGCGGCTGAGCGGCACCAGGCCGTCTCACCGCGCCTTCCCCCGTCGGCGCCGCATGCAGGCGCCGACGTTACAATCCTTGCCCATGACGCCGATCCGCTACGCCATCGCCCCGCTTCAGCCCGAAGCGCACCTGTTTGCCGTTACCGTTACCGTCAGCGAGCCCGATCCGGCCGGGCAGTGCTTCTCGCTGCCGGCGTGGATTCCGGGCAGCTACATGATCCGCGACTTCGCCCGCAATATCGTGCGCATCCGCGCCGACGCGGGCGGGCGCGAGGTCGCGCTGACCAAGCTCGACAAGCAGCGCTGGCAGGCCGCGCCGGTCACCCTGGCCGACGGCCCGCTGACGCTCAGCTACGAGGTCTACGCGTGGGACCTGTCGGTGCGCGCCGCGCACCTGGACACCACCCACGGCTTCTTCAACGGCAGCTCGGTGTTCCTGTGCGTGGAAGGGCAGGCCGAGCGGCCGTGTACCGTCGACATCCATGCGCCCGCGGGCGAGGCCTACCGCGACTGGCGCGTGGCCACCGCCATGCGCGAGGCGCCGGGCCGCGAGGGGGCGAAGCGCTACGGCTTCGGCCGCTACCAGGTGGCGGACTACGACGAGCTGGTCGACCACCCGGTCGAGATGGGCACCTTCCAGCTGGCCAGCTTTCGCGCCTGCGGCGCGCAGCACGACGTGGTCTTCACCGGCCGCGTGCCGCAGCTGGACCTCGAGCGCGTGTGCCGCGACCTGAAGCGCATCTGCGAGACCCAGATCCGGCTGTTCGAGCCCCGCAGCGCGCAGGCGCCGTTCCTCGACAGCAACCGGCGCTACGTGTTCATGACGATGGTCACCAGCGACGGCTACGGCGGCCTGGAACATCGCGCCAGCACCGCGCTGATCTGCTCGCGCAACGATTTGCCGGTGCGCGGCAACAGCGAAACCAGCGAGGGCTACCGCACCTTCCTCGGGCTGTGCAGCCACGAGTATTTCCACACCTGGAACGTCAAGCGCATCAAGCCGGCCGCGTTCGTGCCTTACCGGCTGGCGCAGGAAACCTACACGCCGCTGCTGTGGCTGTTCGAGGGCTTTACCAGCTACTACGACGACCTGGTGCTGGTACGCTCGGGCTGCGTCACCGAGGCGCAGTATGTCGAGATGCTGGCCAAGACCTGGAACGGCGTGCTGCGCGGCAACGGCCGCACCAAGCAGAGCGTGGCCGAAAGCTCGTTCGACGCCTGGACCAAGTACTACCGCCAGGACGAGAACGCGCCCAACGCCATCGTCAGCTACTACACCAAGGGCGCGCTGGTGGCACTGGCGCTGGACCTGACCATCCGCGACAAGACCCGCGGGCGGCGCTCGCTGGACGATGTCATGCGCGCGCTGTGGCGCGGCTACGGCCGCGGCTTCTATGCGCCGGGCGCGGTGCAGCGCGGCGTCACCGAGGCCGAGGTCCATGCGCTGTTCGATGAGGTCACGGGACTGCGCCTGGGGCCGCTGCTGCGCACGCTCACCGAAGGCACCGGCGAGCTGCCGCTGCCGGGGCTGTTCAAGGCGTTCGGGATCAAGGCCGAGGCACAGAAGCCGGCGCGCACCGCCGCGCTGGGGATCAAGGTCAAGACCGAGGACGGCTGGGTGCGCGTGACCCAGGTCCTAGACGGCGGCGCGGCGCAGGCCGCGGGTTTGTCCGCGGGCGACCTGCTGGTGGCGCTCGACGGCCTGCGCGCGGCGCCGGGCCAGCTCGACAAGCTGCTGGCGCGCTACCGCACCGGCGACCGCATCGAGGTGCACGCGTTCCGCCATGACGAGCTGCACGTGCTGCCGGTGACGCTGGCGCGCGAGCCGGCGGCGCAGTACAAGCTCAGGCCGGAAGGCGGACGCCACGCGGCGCGCTCGCGCTGGCTGGGCCAGTGAGCTAGTCTTCTTCCGCGACGTCTTCCGCGACACCAGCCACCGCCACCGCAGTCCACCGCCCCCGCTGCATGCAATACGCGCACGATCCCCGCACCTTCCTGTATTCGCATTATGTCTACCGGGGGCTGCGCTCGGCCACGGGGGTGATCGGCGCGACGCTGATCGCGCTGCACTTCAGCGACCTGCCCACCGCCATGGTGGTGTCGATGGGCGCGCTGTGCACCAGCCTGATGGACCTGCCCAGCCCGCTGAACCACAAGTTCAACGAGATGCTGGCCAGCGTGCTGCTGTGCAGCGTGGTCACGCTGGTGGTGGCGCTGGCGACGCCGTTCCCGCGCGTGATGCCGTTCCTGCTGGTGCTGGTGACGTTCCTGGCCGGCATGATGACGGTGTACGGCAACAAGACGCTGCCGCTGCAGTTCGCCGCGCTGTTCGTGATGACGCTCACCATCAACGAAGACTTCCTGGTGCGGCGCGCGCTGGAGCATGCGGCGCTGTTCAGCATCGGCGCGGTGGCCTACCTGGGCTACGCGATGCTGGTGAGCTGGGTCACCGAGCGCCGCACCCGGCAGCAGGTGCTGGCCGAATCGCTGTACGAGCTGGCGGGCTATCTCGAAATCAAGGCCGGCTTCTACGACGCCGGCAATGACTTCGAGGCCCAGTTCAACCAGCTGGTGCGCCAGCAGATCGTGGTGGCCGAGCGCCAGCAGGCCGCGCGCGACCTGGTGCTGCGCGGCAACCGCACCCCGCACGACGGGCTGCTGGTGCAGGTGCACCTGCGCATGCTCGACCTGTACGAGTACATCCTGTCGACCAACACCGACTATCCGATGCTGCGCCAGACCTTCGCCGGCACGCCGGTGCTGGACCACCTGCGCGGGCTGGTGATGCAGATGTGCAAGGACGTGGAAGAGATCGCCTACGAGGTCACGCGCGGACGCGGCTCGTACGCCACGGTGGAATACCGCCAGGGCCTGCGCGCGGTCGAGGCCGAGATCGCGCAGCTGCGCCACCACCACATCAACCCGGCGGCGATGACGGCGCTGGTCGAAACGCTCGACATGATGCGCGGCGCGATCACGCTGATCGGCCAGCTGCACGAGGCCTCGCGCACCCCGGTGGAGCCGGCCAAGGTGCTGCCCGGCTCGGACATGACGCCGTTCCTGACGCGCCAGAAGTACGAGCTGAGCGTGCTGCGCGACAACCTGAAGTGGCGCTCGCCCGCGTTCCGCTTTGCGCTGCGGGTGTCGATGGCGGTGGCGCTGGGGCTGTGGATCGCCGAACGCCTGCCCTACGTGTCGCACAGCTACTGGATCCTGCTGACCATCATCGTGATCCTGAAGCCCAACTTCAGCATGACCAAGCAGCGCTACAACGACCGCGTCATCGGCACGCTGATCGGCTGCGTGGTGTCGGTCGCGATCCTGAAGGTGGTGCACCAGCCGCTGATCCTGCTGGGCGTGCTGTTCCTGTCGCTGGTGGCCAGCGCGGCGTTCGTCACCATCAAGTACCGCTACACCGCGATCGCCGCCTGCATCCAGGTGCTGATCCAGATCCACCTGCTGATGCCGGGGAGCCCCACCGTGGCGGGCGAGCGGCTGGTGGATACGGTCATCGGCGGCATCATCGCGTCGCTGTTCAGCTTCGTGCTGCCGAGCTGGGAGTACCGTGCCATCCCCAAGCTGGTGGAGAACGTGCTGCAGGCCAACCGCCGCTATATCGCGGCCACGCGCGACCTGCTGCTGCGCCGGGCCAAGGATGACTTTGCCTACCGCGTGCAGCGCAAGCAGTTTATGGACAACCTGTCGGCGCTGATCTCGTCGTTCCAGCGCATGCTCGACGAGCCCAAGAGCCGGCACCGCGCGGTGGACAACCTGAACCGCTTCATCGTGCAGAACTACCTGGTCGCCGCGCACGTGGCGGCGGCGCGCATCCAGGTGCGCCAGCATTACGACGAGCTCGATCTCCCGGCCGCCGAAGCCGCGATCGAACAAGCCACCGAGGCCGCCAGCCACAGCCTGCAGGTGGCCAGCGAACGGCTGCACGCCGACGAGCGCGGCGGCGGCCGCGGCGCCGGCTTTATCCGCGGCGCCAAGGCGCCGGTGGAACGCAAGGAAGCCGTGGCCGCGCAGGCGCAGACGCCGGTGGCGGTTGGCGCGCAAGCCGCGGTGCCAGCGCCCGAGCCGGTGGCCGAAGCAAGCGCCGAGCCGGCGGTGGAAACCGTCACGCCCGAAACGCCCGAAGCGGCCGAAGCCGCCGAAGCCGCGGAAGACGCCGCCGCGGAACGCCGCGCACGGCTGGCGGATTCCGCCGACAAGCGCCGCACCGACACGCTGGTGCAGGCCGCCGCGGCGGGAGAGTCGAGCGAACAGGCGGGGGCGACCTCCAGCTCGACCGGACGTCCCGCCAACGCGGTGCTGGAGCGCCGGCTGCGCGCGCTGCGCGAAGACGCGGCGAAGATTGCGCTGCGGACGGGGGCGATTGGCAGGGCGATGCGGGCGCGATCATAACGGCCGTACTGCGGTCCGCCTTGCGAGGGTTCGCTCCCCTCTCCCACGCCAGTGGGAGAGGGGCCAGGGGTGAGGGCGGGCGATACTACGAAGTGAGCGCCTTGCCTGCTGCAAGCTCCCGCCCTCACCCCCGCCCCTCTCCCGCAAGCGGGAGAGGGGAGAAAACCCGCGGCAGGCTCATGCTCCGTGCCCCGCCCCCCCCCCATCCTCCGGCAACGTCAACCTCCCGCTGTTGTAGCTGTACTCGAAGATCTCTCCATACCGCCCCCACCCGATCGCCACACTCAGCACGCGTTCGGCCTCCGCCGGCTTGAGGAACTGCTCCAGTTCCTCGAGCACCTGTTCCTCGCCGATCTCGCCGGATTCGCTCGCCACCAGCTCGCGCCGTACATGCGCGGCCAGCGCGACGTTGGCAAGCAGTTGCCGGCCGAAGATCGCCTTGCGCTGCTGCGGCCCGGCGGCGTAGTAGGCGCGGCCCGCGTCGGTGGCGGTGATGTCGCCGGCCTCGATCGACACCAGCTGCACCAGTTGCAGCGCTTCGCAGGCCGGCAGCAGTTCGTCGTCGGTCAGGCCGGCCTCGTCGGCCAGGTGGGGCAGGTCGGCGCGGCAGTGGAAGGGCGCCTCGCACAGCAGGTCGAGGATGGCCTCCATCTGGCTGATATCGGCGTCGGGCAGGCGGTAGCCGATCTCGCGCGCCGGCGCGGGCACGGGCGCTTCCGTTGGGGCCGTCATCAGCGCGTAGATTTCATCGACCAGTGCGCGCACCTGCGCGCTGTCGCGGTTGCGCGGGCGCGGCAGCGCCACCGGCACTTCGGCGCGGATGCGTCCGGGGTCGCTCGACAGGATCACGATGCGGTCGGCCATCATCACCGCTTCTTCGATATTGTGCGAAACGATCAGGATGCTCCTGATGTTGGCGCGCCCGCTTTCCCACAGCGCCAGCATCTCGTCGCGCAGGGTCTCGCCGGTCAGCACGTCCAGCGCCGAGAACGCTTCATCCATCAGCAGCAGGTCGGGCTCGGTCACCAGCGCGCGCGCAATGCCCACGCGCTGGCGCATGCCGCCCGACAGCTCGCGCGGCAGCGCGCTGTTGAAGCCGGCCAGGCCGATCATGTCGATCGCGGCCTCGGCGCGGCGCTCGCGCTCGGCCCGGGGCACGCCCTGCGCCTCCAGCCCCAGCTCCACGTTCTGCTGCACCGTCAGCCACGGGAACAGCGCGAACGATTGGAACACCATGGCGATGCCCTCGGCGGTGCCGGCCAGGCGCTGGCCGCGAAAACGCACCTCGCCGCGGTCGGCGCCGACCAGCCCGGCCATGATGCGCAGCAGCGTGGACTTGCCCGAGCCGGACTTGCCCAGCATGGCGACGATCTCGCCTTCGCGCAGGGTCAGGTCCACGCCCTCGAGCACGGCGCGGTCGCTCTGGCTGGCGGTGCGGAAGATCTTGCCGACGCCGCGCAGTTCGATCACCGCCGGCGCGGTGGAGCTTGCAATGTTCTCTGCCATCGTTGCCTTCAATGCCTTACAGGCGGGTGCGCTCCTGCGCAAGTTGGTACAGGCGGTTCCACAGCAGCCGGTTGAAGCCGACCACGAACAGCGCCATCACGCCGATGCCCAGCGCGATGCGCGGGAAGTCGCCGCGCGCGGTGGTCTCGGCGATATAGCTGCCGAGGCCGGTGGCGACGATGGTGCGGTCGCCCCAGGTCACGTATTCGGACACGATGCTGGCGTTCCACGAGCCGCCCGCGGCGGTGACCAGGCCGGTCAGCAGGCTGGGGAAGACCGCCGGAATCAGGAAGCGCTTCCACAGCAGCCAGCCGCGCAGGCCGAAGTTGCGCGCGGCCAGCTTCAGCTCGGTGGGGATGCCCGACGCCCCCGCGATCACGTTGAACAGGATGTACCACTGGGTGCCGAAGATCAGCAGCGGGCTCAGCCAGATCTCCGGATTCAGCCCGAAGCGCGCGATCAGCATCACCGCCAGCGGGAACATCAGGTTGGCCGGGAATGCCGCCAGGAACTGCGCGATCGGTTGCGCGATCCGCGCCAGGTCCGGGTTCAGGCCGATGCGGATGCCGATCGGCACCCACACCAGCGCCGCCAGCGCAATCAGCACGATCACGCGCACCATGGTCAGCGTGCCGAGCCAGAGCACATGGACGACTTCGGCCCAGCCTACCTCGCTGTGGACGAAATAGCCCACGCGCAGCAGTGCGGCCAGCGCGACCAGCACGATCGCGGCGTCGCGCGCACGGCCCAGCCAGCGCGCGCGGCGCGGATCGGCCGGCCGCGCCAGCGCCGGTGCGCGCGTGCGCGCGCCCCACGCCAGCGTGCGCGAGGCCAGCGCCGCCGCCTGCGCCAGCAGCGCGCCGACCCACGCCGAGCGGCGCAGCAGGTCCAGCAGCCACGACTGCGGCAGCTTGTCCTGCGCCAGGGTCTCGAAGCGGAAGCGGTCGGCCCAGGCCACCAGCGGGCGGAACAGCAGCTGGTCGTACAGCAGGATGCCGACCAGCATCGCCACGATGGCCCAGCCGATCGCGGCCAGGTCCTGCTGCTGGATCGCCAGCGCGATATAGGAGCCGATGCCGGGCAGCCGGATATCGTGGCCCGACACCGAGATCGCCTCGGACGCGACCACGAAGAACCAGCCGCCGGACATCGACATCATCATGTTCCACAGCAGTCCCGGCATGGCGTACGGCACTTCCAGCCGCCAGAAGCGCTGCCACGGCGACAGCCGGAACATGGCCGCGGCCTCGAGCAGATCGCCCGGGATGGTGCGGAACGACTGGTACAGGCTGAACGCCATGTTCCAGGCCTGCGAGGTGAAGATGGCAAAGATCGCCGCGCACTCCACGCCCGCCAGGTTGCCGGGAAAGAGCGCGATGAAGCCGGTCACGGTGATCGACAGGAAACCCAGCACCGGGATCGACTGCAGGATGTCCAGCGCGGGCACCAGCACCTTCTCGGCGGTGCGGCTCTTGGACGCCAGCGCGGCAAAGGCCAGCGAGAACAGCAGCGACGCCGCCAGCGCGGCCAGCATGCGGATGCTGGTGCGCATCAGGTAGTAGGGCAGGTAGGCCACGTCCAGGTGCACCGCCAGTGGCTGCTCGGGCCGGAACGGGACATTCATCTGCTGCGCCGCGAACGCGATCATCACGATCACGGCCAGGATGATCGGCAGCAGCGCCAGGTCGAAGCGGTTGGGCGGGGCGCGCAGCAGCTGGCTGTCAAAGCCAGGGGCGGGCTGGGCCGCGCTGCGGTCGGCGGGTGGCATCATGGGCGCTTCTCGGGCTGTGTCGAGCTTGGCGGGTGCAGGCTTGTGGCCTGACCCCTGGTTCGCGGCCCCGGCGGACAATGGCAAAGCCCGCGTGCCGCCGGCTTCATGCTGAGCGCCGGGCGGCGCGCATCCCCTGGTAACGCCCGGCATGGCGGTCTAGTTTACTTGGTGTCGATGACACAACGCGCACGCGTCGCGTGCGCTCGCGGGGAACCCACCATGAACAAGGCAACCTGGCGCCTGGTCGCCCATGGGCGCGTGCAGGGCGTGGGCTATCGCGCCGCTTGCGCCGACGCGGCGGACGAACTCGGCCTGGGCGGCTGGGTGCGCAACCGGGCCGACGGCACCGTCGAGGTGATGGCGCACGGCACGGTCAGGCAGCTGGAAGCGCTGCAGGCGTGGATGGAGCAGGGCCCGCCGGCGGCGCAAGTGACCTTTGTCGAGGTCGGGCGCGGCGAAGGCGAGTTTGCCGGCTTCGAGTTCCGGCCCACGGTCTAGCGGCCCGGTGCGCTAGGCGGCGGTCCAGTCGATCGCCGTGCGGCCGTGCGCCGCCAGCCAGCGGTTGGCTTCGCGGAAGTGGCCGCAGCCCAGGAAGCCCCGGTGCGCCGACAAGGGCGACGGGTGCGGCGCTTCCAGCACGCAGTGGCCGGCGCCCAGCAGCGGCTTCTTGGCCTGCGCATGGCTGCCCCACAGCATGAACACCAGGTTGGGCCGGCTGGCGGCGAGGTGCTGGATCACGCAATCGGTGACCGCTTCCCAGCCGCGCCGCGCATGGCTGGCGGCCTGGCCCTGCTCGACCGTCAGCACGGTATTGAGCAGCAGCACCCCCTGGCGGGCCCAGCCTTCCAGGTTGCCGGAGGTACGCGGCGGGCAATTGCCGTCGGTGCCGAATTCGGCGGCGATTTCCTTGAAGATGTTGCGCAGGCTCGGCGGCACCTTGACGCCTTCGGGCACCGAAAAGGCCAGTCCATGCGCCTGCGGCAGCTCGACGCCGCCGACCGTGCCGGTGCCGTGGTAGGGGTCCTGGCCCAGGATCACCACCTTGACCGCATCGGGCGGCGTCAGGTGCAGCGCGTGGAAGACATGGTGCGGGAACACCGGCTTGCCGGCGGCGCGCTCGCCGTCGACAAAGGCGGCCAGTTCGCGCCACGCCGGCACGGCGATGCAGGGTTCGAGCAAGGCGCGCCAGGCGGCGGGCAGGGCGTCGGCCTGGGCCTGCAGGCTGGCGGCGGGAGAGGGTTCGCCGGGGGCAGGGGGCGCTTCGGCGGCAAAAAGATCGGCTTGCATGCTGGAATGCGCGGCGACAAAACCGCGATTATGACGCCTTGCCTTCGGCGATCCCGGCCAGGCGGTAGCCCCGCGCAGCCTTGCTCAGGTCGGAGGGCGCCAGTGCCACCACGGCGGCAAGCCTTGCGGCGAAGGCGCGCAGCGCATCGGCGGCGTGCCCGGCATCGCCGTCGAGCCATTCCAGTTCGAGTTCCTGGATGCGTTCCTGCGCGGCGCTGGCCGGCGCGGTGATGGTGCCGGTATCGAGCGCGGCTTCGATGCGCGCGCCGTCCTGCGTGACGATCCAGCTGCGGCGCACGAAGTCGGTGCGGAACACCGGTGCCAGCTCGCCTACCAGGGGCGCGAGCACGGCTTGCGCTTCAGCGGGGAAGGTCTGCAGCTCGATGGCCTCACCAGCGATGGCGGTTTCCCATTCATGCCGCGTGGCCAGGCCGCCCTGGCTGCTGCCGGCGGTCTTCAGCGTCTGCAGCCACTGCGCGCCCTTGCGGCGCAGGCGCAGCGCGGCGCGCGCCTGCGCCAGGTCGCGCCCGGGCGTGTCGAGGTAGACATTGAGCAGCGCGGCTGCGCCTTGCGGCAGGCCGTTGGCGTCGAGCCAGGCGGCCAGCGGGGCGAGGGCGGCGTCGGGGACGGCGAGCTTGAGTTCGATTTCCTGGGGCATGGTGGGGCGAATCAGCGGTGGGCAATGGCGATGGCTTCCCCATCACCACCAACCGGTCCCCTCTCCCGCTTGCGGGAGAGGGTTAGGGTGAGGGCGGGCCGTTGCGGACCAATGCGCCATATCGCGAGCGACGCGCCTGCCCTCACCCCCGGCCCCTCTCCCGCGCGCGGGAGAGGGGAGCAAACAAGCGGCAGATTGAATCCGACGCGATTTACATCAGCCAAACAACCGCGCCAGCTCCACCCCCGGATCCTTCGCCCGCATGAACGCCTCGCCCACCAGGAACGCATGCACATTGGCATCGCGCATGCGTTTCACATCCGCCTGCCCCAGGATGCCCGATTCCGTCACCACCAGCTTGCCGGCCGGAATATGCGGCAGCAGGTCCAGCGTGTTGGCCAGCGAGACCTCGAAGGTGCGCAGGTTGCGGTTGTTCACGCCGAGCAGCGGCGTCTTCAGCCGCAGCGCGGCCTCGAGCTCATCGTCGCCGTGCACTTCCACCAGCACGTCCATGCCGAGTTCCAGCGCGCACGCTTCCAGCTCCGCCATCAGGCCATGGTCCAGCGCGGCGACGATCAGCAGGATGCAGTCTGCCCCCCAGCTGCGCGCTTCGTAGACCTGGTACAGGTCGACCATGAAGTCCTTGCGCAGCGCCGGCAGCGGGCAGGCGCCGCGGGCGCGCCTGAGGTAGTCGGCGTGGCCCTGGAAGAAGTGCTCGTCGGTCAGCACCGACAGGCAGGCGGCGCCGTGCGTGGCATAGCTTTCGGCGATGGCCTCGGGCACGAACTGCTCGCGCAGCACGCCCTTGGACGGCGACGCCTTCTTGATCTCGGCGATCACGCCGGCGTGGCCGGCGGCGATCTTGTCGCGCAGGGCGCGCTCGAAGCCGCGCGGCGCCAGGGCGGCCTCGCTGCGCAGGCTTTCGGCCTCGGCGCGCAGGCTGGGCAGGTCGCGCCGCTTGCGCGCGGCGGCGACTTCGTCGGCCTTGACGGCCAGGATTTTCTGCAGGATGTCGGACATAGCGGCGTCTCTTACTTGAACTGCTGCGTGGCCCGCACGAAGGTGTCGAGCTTCTGCCGGGCCGCGCCGCTGGCGATGGCTTCGCGCGCGCGGCGGATGCCGTCTTCGACCGAGTCCGCCACGTTGGCGGCGTACAGCGCGGTGCCCGCGTTCAGCGACACGATCTCGCGCGGCGTGCCCGGCGCGTTGGACAGCGCCTCGAGCAGCATGTCCTTCGACTCGGCGGCATCGGCCACCTTCAGGCCGCGGTTGGAGATCATCGACAGGCCGAAGTCTTCGGGGTGGATCTCGTACTCGCGCACTTCGCCGTCCTTCAGTTCGCCCACCAGCGTGGCGGCACCGAGCGAGACCTCGTCCATGCCGTCCTTGCCGTACACCACGATGGCGTGCTGCGCGCCGAGGCGCTGCATCACGCGCACCTGGATGCCGACCAGGTCGGGATGGAACACGCCCATCAGGATGTTGGGCGCGTCGGCCGGGTTGGTCAGCGGCCCCAGGATATTGAAGATGGTGCGCACGCCCATTTCCTTGCGGATCGGCGCGACGTTCTTCATCGCCGGGTGGTGCGTGGGCGCGAACATGAAGCCGATACCGGTCTCTTCGATGCACTGGCCGACCTGCTCGGGCGTCAGCATGATATTGACGCCGAGCGCTTCCAGCACGTCGGCGCTGCCGGACTTGGAGCTGACGCCGCGGTTGCCGTGCTTGGCGATCTTCGCGCCGGCGGCGGCGGCGACGAACATCGACGCGGTCGAGATATTGAAGGTGTGCGAGCCGTCGCCGCCGGTGCCGACGATATCGACGAAGTTGGCGCGATCCTTCACCGTCACCTTGTTGGCGAACTCGCGCATCACTTGCGCGGCGGCCGAGATTTCGCCGATGGTTTCCTTCTTGACGCGCAGCCCGGTCAGGATCGCCGCGGCCATCACCGGCGAGATCTGCGCCTGCATGATCTGCCGCATCAGGTGCAGCATTTCGTCATGGAAGATTTCGCGGTGTTCGATGCAGCGCGTCAGGGCTTCTTGCGGCGTGATCATGGCGTTCTCGTTGACAGTCTGGATGGCGTGATGGAGGCTGGCGGGCGCGGAATCGAGCAGTCTCATCGCGGCGCCTTGACGAAGTTGGCCAGCAGCGCATGGCCGTGCTCGGACAGGATCGACTCGGGATGGAACTGCACGCCTTCGATGGCGAGCGACTTGTGGCGCACGCCCATGATTTCGCCGTCCGGGGTCCAGGCGGTGATCTCCAGGCAATCGGGCAGGGTTTCGCGCTCGATCGCCAGCGAATGATAGCGCGTCACGTCGAAGTGCCGGGGCAGCCCGCTGAACACGCCTTGCTGCGTGGTCTCGATGGTGCTGACCTTGCCGTGCATCACCTGCTTGGCGCGGATCACCTTGCCGCCGAACGCTTCGCCGATGGCCTGGTGGCCCAGGCACACGCCCAGCATCGGGATCTTGCCGGCGAAGTGCTGCAGCGCCGCCACCGAGATGCCGGCCTCCTTCGGGCTGCACGGGCCGGGCGACACGCAGATATGGTCGGGCTTCAGTGCCTCGATTTCCTCGATGGTGATCTCGTCGTTGCGATAGGTGCGCACGTCCACGCCCAGTTCGCCGAAGTACTGGACCAGGTTGTAGGTGAACGAATCGTAGTTGTCGATCATCAGCAGCATGGCGTCTGTCTCCTGTTCTCTCAGATGTCGGAGTCCAGGCCATCCTGGACCTGCTCGGCGGCGCGGATCACGGCGCGCGCCTTGGCCTCGGTTTCCCTCCATTCGGCTTCGGGGTCCGAGTCGGCGACGATGCCGGCGGCGGCCTGCACGTAGAGGTTGCCGTCCTTGACGATGCCGGTGCGGATGGCGATGGCCAGGTCCATCTCGCCGCCGAACGACAGGTAGCCCACCGCGCCGCCATAGATGCCGCGCTTGCGCGGCTCGAGCTCGTCGATGATCTCCATCGCATGGACCTTGGGCGCGCCCGACAGCGTGCCGGCCGGGAAGGTCGCGCGCAGCACGTCGAGGTTGCTCATGCCCTCGCGCAGCGTGCCCTCGACCGAGCTGACGATATGCTGCACATGCGAGTATTTCTCGATCACCATCTTGTCGGTGACCTTGACTGATCCGGTCTCGGCGATGCGGCCGATGTCATTGCGCGCCAGGTCGATCAGCATCACGTGCTCGGCAATCTCCTTCGGGTCGTTGAGCAACTCGGTGGCCAGCTGCGCGTCCTTGTCCGGCGTATTGCCGCGCGGGCGCGTGCCGGCCAGCGGGCGGATGGTGACGATGTGTTCGGTGCGGGTCTCGCCGCCGTTTTCCCCATTGGTGCCGACCTTGCGTTGCTCCTGCCGCACCAGGATCTCCGGCGACGCGCCCACCACCTGGAAGTCGCCGAAGTTGTAGAAGTACATGTACGGCGACGGATTCAGCGAGCGCAGCGCGCGGTACAGCGACAGCGGCGCGTCGCGGTAGGGCTTGACCAGGCGCTGGCCGATCTGCACCTGCATCATGTCGCCGGCCATGATGTATTCCTTGGCCTTGTGCACCGCGGCCAGGTAGTCGGCCTTGGCGAACTCGCGGTAGACCTCGGTCTGCACCGACGGGCTGGTGACCGGCACGTCGACCGGCTGGCGCAGCTTCATGCGCAGCTCGCGCAGGCGCTGGCGCGCGCGCGAATAGGCCTCGGGCGTGGTCGGGTCGGCGTAGACGATCAGGTAGAGCTTGCCCGACAGGTTGTCGATTACCGCCAGCTCTTCGCACAGCAGCAGCTGGATGTCGGGCAGGTTCAGGTCGTCGGGCTTTTGCGTATTGGCCAGCTTCTTCTCGATATAGCGCACCGCGTCGTAGCCGAAGTAGCCGGCCAGGCCGCCGCAGAAGCGGGGCAGGCCGGGGCGCAGCGCCACCTTGAAGCGCTTTTCGAACGCGGCGATGAAGTCGAGCGGATTGCCTTCGTGGGTTTCCACCACCTTGCCGTCGGTCACCACCTCGGTGCGGTTGCCGTAGGCGCGCAGCAGCGTGCGGGCATGCAGGCCGATAAAGGAATAGCGCCCGAAGCGCTCGCCGCCGACCACGGATTCGAGCAGGAAGGTGTTGACCCCGCGGGTCTGCGACTGGGCCAGCTTCAGGTACAGCGACAGCGGCGTTTCCAGGTCGGCAAAGGCCTCGGCGATCAGCGGGATGCGGTTGTAGCCCTGGTCGGCCAGCGATTTGAATTCCAGTTCGGTCATGTCGGTCCTCTTGTTCGGCCCGCGCCGCGGGCGATGGCCTGGCGCGGTGCCGCTTGTCGGCAGAGTTGGCTGGAGCGTATGGGAATTCCGCCCCGGTTGCGGACCGTGATGCAGCCAGCTTGCGGACAAGGCTGCACACGGCCGGAATGAGGGCGTGCGGCGCGTTCTTGAGCTAAACGTAGCAGAGAAATCGGGCTACGCTGGCTCGGCGGGTTTGGGTGGTGATGCCCGGCATGGCTGGTCGCCTGGGCCGGTGGTGGCAACGCCTTCGGATCGAAGGCGTGTCAGCAGACTCGCGAACGCACTTTACGCCTGTTGGGAGGCGCGCCAGCGACGCCAGGGCCAGGCCTGCCGATCACTGCCAGAAGAGATGCGTTTGCGGTTGAGAAACATTGAAATTCAGGATTTGGTCGGGATCGACGGACTATCGATGACCGGCCCGGTGTGCGGCAAAAAGCGCTGCGGCATGGGCAATGGAGTCGACTATACCATCGGCGTCGACGCCTTGTACAGGGTTGCCATGGTTGTAGCCATAGGGCACCAGCAGCACCCCCATGCCGGCCGCGCGCGCTGCCTGCGCGTCGTTTTCGGAGTCGCCCAGCGCCGCCATCGCCGACGGCTCCAGGCCGAAGGCATCGGCCACCTTCAGCAGCGGGAACGGGTCGGGCTTGCGCAGCGGGAAGGCGTCGCCGCCATAGACCAGCTCGAAGTACTGGGCCAGGCCGGTCTTGGCCAGCAGCGGCTCGGTGAAGCTGTAAGGCTTGTTGGTCACGCAGGCCAGCCGCAGCCCGGCCGCCTTCATCGCCGCCAGGCCTTCGCGCACGCCCGGGTAGACCTGCGAGAACTGGCCGTTGATGCGGATGTACTCGCGGTCGTAAAGCGCGTAGGCATCGGCAAACAGGCCGTTGGCGTGCAGCGGCGAAAAGCGCGCGTCCAGCACGCGCCGGATCAGGTTTTCCGAGCCCTTGCCGACGTAGCTGACGATTTCCTGCTCGGACATCGGTGCCACCGGCCCGAGGTTGGGATGCTGGCGGCCCAGCGTCAGCAGCATGGCGTTGATCGAGGCGTGGAAATCGCCCGCGGTGTCGACCATGGTGCCGTCCAGGTCGACGATCACGCCTTCGATGCCGCGCCAGTCGGCGCGGCGCAGCACCACGCCCTCGGTCATTGGGCGGCCTTGGCCAGTTCGCCGCGCAGCGCCGAGATGATGCCGCGGTAGCCGCCGTCGGCATCGGGCTTGCCGAACACGGCCGAGCCCGCCACGAAGGTGTCGGCGCCGGCCCGGGCGATCTCAGCGATGTTGTCGACCTTCACGCCGCCGTCCACTTCCAGCAGGATGGTGCGGCCGGTGCGCGCGGTGTAGGCGTCGATGCGCTGGCGCACGGCGCGCAGCTTGTTCAGCGTCTCGGGGATGAACGACTGGCCGCCGAAGCCCGGGTTGACCGACATCAGCAGGATCACGTCGAGGCGGTCCATCACGTGGTCCAGGTGGTGCAGCGGCGTGGCCGGGTTGAACACCAGGCCAGCCTGGCAGCCGTTATCGCGGATCAGCGCGAGCGAGCGGTCGACGTGTTCGCTGGCCTCGGGGTGGAAGGTGATGATATTGGCGCCGGCCTTGGCAAAGTCCGGGATGATCCGGTCCACCGGGCGCACCATCAGATGCACGTCGATCGGCGCTGTCACGTGCGGGCGGATCGCCTCGCACACCAGCGGGCCCACGGTCAGGTTGGGCACGTAATGGTTGTCCATCACGTCGAAGTGGATCCAGTCGGCGCCGGCCTCGGTCACGCGGCGCACTTCCTCGCCCAGGCGGGCAAAGTCGGCGGAGAGGATGGAGGGGGCGATGCGGAAGCTGGGCTGGGTCATGATGGCGCGCGGTGAATGCGGGGAATGCTGTTATCGCCGCTGGCGGCGGGCCGCGCGGCGTTGAAAGACCGATATTCTACGCCCGCCGGGTGGGATCGCGCCCGGCCGGCGCCCGTCCCGTGCTCTTGCCCGTCCCGCGCCCATCCCGCACAATGCGGCTACCCATTTCCCCTGCCGGCCGGTCCCGCCGCCGGCCCTGCCCAAATGAGCGAGTACGCCTTCTCCGTGTCGGTGCGCACCCAGTACCTGCCGGACCAGTCCGACCCCGAGCGCGGGCGCCATGCCTTCGCCTACACCATCACCATCCACAATACCGGCGAGGTCGCGGCACAGCTGATCTCGCGCCACTGGATCATCACGGACAGCGACAACGGCACCCAGGAAGTCGCCGGGCTGGGGGTGGTCGGCCACCAGCCGCTGCTCAAGCCGGGCGAGCATTTCGAGTACACCAGCTGGGCCACGATCTCGACCCCGGTGGGCTCGATGAAGGGCGAATACTTCTGCGTGGCCGAGGACGGTCACCGCTTCGAGGTGCCGATCCCCGAATTCGCGCTGGTGCTGCCGCGCATGCTGCACTGAACCTGGGGGAACCTACGGGCGCGGTGCGCTGTCCTGATCCTGCGGCGGCGCTTGCGTGTCGCCCGGCGCCGGCTGGCGCGACGGGTGCTCCGACGGCGCGCGGGTGGGACGCGGATGCTTTTTCGCCGTGCCCATGGTCCAGACCACGATAAAGATCAGCAGGAACAGCGCCACGCCGGCTTCCAGGGCGAACAGCAGCATGGGATGGGCTTCGAAGAACTTGCTCATGGCAGATGCAGCGCGGCCCGCGGGGGCGCAGGCAGTGGTTGAGGGATGACGGTGGCATTGTAGGGGCATTCCAGCGCAATGCGCCCTGCAGGCTGCAGCTTCCAGGACTTTGAACAATAGCAAGATGGCATACGCGGACGCTTTCCCGACTCCCCAGGTTTCCCTGGCTTCTTCCTCGCCCTCGCTGCGCATGGGCCGCCTGCGCGGCTGGCTCGCGCTGGCCGGCGCGGCGGTACTGCTGGCCGGCTGCATGAGCGGCCCGCCGCCGCGCATCGAGACCACCCCGTCCGGCACCGCGCCGCCGACGGCGTCGTCGCAGAAGGGCCGGCTGCAGGCGGCCAGCTGGGCCGAGATCGGCGGCTGGGCCCAGGACGATGTGCGCGCCGCCTGGCCGGCGCTGCAGCAAAGCTGCCAGGCGCTGAAGAAGCGCGCGGAATGGAGCCGCGCCTGCGCCGCCGGCATGATGGTCAACGCCGGCGACATCAACGCGCTGCGCGCGTACTTCGAAAGCAACTTCCAGCCCTACCGCGTGGTCAACGGCGACGGCACCGACAGCGGCCTGATCACCGGCTACTACGAGCCCATCCTGCATGGCTCGCGCACGCGCCAGGGCAGGTTCCAGGTGCCGCTGTACCGCAAGCCGGCGCAGTTCGGCAACCGCGCGCTGCCGGCGCGCGCCGATCTGCTGCAGAACCCCGCCATGCGCGGCAACGAGCTGGTCTGGGTCGACGACGCGGTCGAGGCCGCCTTCCTGCAGATCCAGGGCTCGGGCCGCATCCGCATGGCGGACGGCAGCATGATGCGGGTGGGCTTCGGCGGCACCAACGAGCAGCCGTTCCGCTCGTTCGGCAAGTGGCTGCTGGACCGCGGCGAGATCACCCCGGCGCAGGCCACCATGCAGGGCATCAAGGCGTGGGCGCGTGCCAATCCCGGCCGCGTCGAGGAGATGCTGAACATCAACCCGCGCTTTGTCTTCTTCCGCGAGCTGCCGCCCAGCAACGACGGCCCGGTGGGCGCGCTGGGCGTGCCGCTGACCGCCGAGCGCTCGATCGCGGTCGACCCGGCCACGATCCCGCTGGGCGTGCCGGT
This sequence comes from Cupriavidus sp. MP-37, assembly GCF_020618415.1. Taxonomy (NCBI): domain Bacteria; kingdom Pseudomonadati; phylum Pseudomonadota; class Betaproteobacteria; order Burkholderiales; family Burkholderiaceae; genus Cupriavidus; species Cupriavidus sp. MP-37. The sequence continues at coordinate 696,440 of NZ_CP085344.1, forward strand.
GTTCCTGTCGACCACGCGTCCGCTGTCGACCGAGCCGATCCAGCGCCTGATGTTCGCGCAGGATACCGGCAGCGCCATCAAGGGCGGCGTGCGTGCGGACTTCTTCTGGGGCGCCGGCGATGCCGCCGGCGAGACCGCCGGACGGATGAAGCAGGGCGGCAGGATGTGGGTGCTGATGCCGCGCAGCTGAGCGTCGACAGAGCTAATACTGCGAAGGTTGTCTCCCTTCTCCCATTTGTTTGTGGGAGAGGGGAGCAAAACCCGCGATCTCAGCGCTTGCGCTGATCCACGATCCGCTTGGCCTTTCCCACTGACCGCTCGATCCCGCCCTCCGGCAGCACCTCGATCCCCGCGGTCACGCCGATATAAGACTTGATCTCGTGCGCCAGCCGCTCGCGCGCGGGGTGCGCCTGCGCCGTGTCGCTGCCATGCGCGCATTCGACCCGCACCGTCAGCGTATCGAGGTGGCCTTCCTTGGCCAGCACGCACTGGTAGTGCGGCGCCAGTTCGGCGTGCCTGAGGATCAGTTCCTCGATCTGCGACGGGAACACGTTGACGCCGCGCACGATCATCATGTCGTCGGTGCGGCCGGTGACTTTCTCCATGCGGCGAAATGCCGCGCGGGCCGTGCCCGGCAGCAGCCGGGTCAGGTCGCGCGTACGGTAGCGCACCACCGGCATGGCTTCCTTGGTCAGCGAGGTGAACACCAGTTCGCCGAACTCGCCATCCGGCAGCACCGCGCCGGTGTCGGGGTCGATGATCTCCGGGTAGAAATGGTCTTCCCAGATGGTGGGGCCGTCCTTGGTCTCGGCGCATTCGTTGGCCACCCCGGGCCCCATGACTTCCGACAGGCCATAAATATCGACCGCCGAAATGCCCATGCGCTTCTCGATCGCCAGCCGCATTTCCGGCGTCCACGGCTCGGCGCCGAAGATGCCCACGCGCAGCGAGGTGCTGGCCGGATCGATGCCCTGGCGCTCGAATTCGTCGGCGATCGCCAGCATGTAGCTGGGCGTGACCATGATCACTTCCGGCTTGAAGTCCTGGATCAGCTGCACCTGCCGCTCGGTCTGCCCGCCGCCGAACGGGATCGCGGTCAGGCCGGCCTTCTCGACCCCGTAGTGCGCGCCCAGTCCGCCGGTGAAGAGTCCGTAGCCGTAGCTGATGTGCACCTTGTCGCCGCGGCGCGCGCCCGAGGCCCGGATCGAGCGCGCCATCACCGTGGCCCAGTTGTCGATGTCCTGCAGCGTGTAGCCGACCACGGTCGGCTTGCCGGTGGTGCCCGAGGAGGCATGGATGCGCGCCACCCGGTCCTGCGGCACCGCGAACATGCCGAACGGGTAGTTGTCGCGCAGGTCCTGCTTGCTGGTGAACGGAAAGCGGGCCAGGTCGGCGAGCGATTGCAGCTGGTCCGGGTGCACGCCGGCCTCGTCGAACTTGCGCCGGTAGACCGGCGAATTGGCGTAGGCGTGGTGGAGCGACCATTTCAGCCGCTCCAGCTGCAACGCCTGCAGCTCGGTGCGGCTGGCGGTCTCGATCGGATCCAGGGGCAGATCGGTCAGGCGCGTGCTCATGGGGTCTCCTGCACGGGGGGGCGTTTGTCGTCAGTGTCTTGCCGGGGCTGCCTCAGGCGCCTTCGGTTACGTCAGGTGGCGGCACCACGTGTCCCTTGATCTGCGCGGACTTGCCGCGGAACATCGCCACCACCTGGCCCGCGGCATTGGTCACGCGGATATCGTAGATGCCGTGCCGGCCGGACAGGACCTGCTCGGCGGCTTCGGCGGTAAGCACGTCGCCGCCGTGCACCGGCCGCAGGAACTCGATGCTGCAGCCGGCCGCCACGGTGTTGATGTTATGGCTGTTGCAGGCAAAAGCGAAGGCCGAATCGGCCAGCGTAAACATCAGGCCGCCATGGCAGATGCCATGGCCGTTGAGGAATTCCTTGCGCACCGGCATGGTGAGCCGCGCATAGCCCGGCCGCACCGCCTCGACCGTGATGCCCAGCCAGCGGCTGCAGGTGTCGGCTTCATACATTGCCGCGGCGGCGGCTTCCGCGAGGGCCTGGGGGTCCTGTTTCAAGCTGGTCTCCTGTCAGGGAATGCGGGGCGGGCCCGCGGTCTACTTGCCGGTGAAGTGCGGGGCGCGCTTGGCGAGAAAGGCGTTGACCCCCTCGGCATAGTCGGCGGACTGGCCCAGTTCCCGCTGCAGGTCGCGTTCCAGGTCGAGCTGGGCGTCGAGCGTTGCGGTGGCGCTGGCGTACATGGCGCGCTTGATCGCGGCGAGCGCGCGCGTCGGCTGCCCGGCCAGGTGCGTGGCCAGCGCCAGCGCCTGTTCCGGCAGCAGCGGGTCGTCCATGGTCTGCCAGACCAGGCCCCAGTTTTCGGCCTCCTCGGCGCTCAGGCGCTCGCCGGTCATGGCCAGGCCCAGCGCGCGCGCCATGCCGATGCGCTGCGGCAGCAGCCAGGTGCCGCCCGAATCCGGCACCAGCCCGATCTTGACGAAGGCCTGGATAAAGCTGGCGGAGCGCGCCGCCAGCACCATGTCGCAGGCCAGCGCGAGGTTGGCGCCGGCACCGGCGGCGGTGCCGTTGACCGCCGCTACCACCGGCAGCGGCAGCGCCTGCAAGCGGCGGATCAGCGGGTTGAACCAGGTATCGATCAGCTCGCCCAGGTCGGTCATGTGCCCCGGCGTGAAATCCAGGTCGGCCAGATCCTGGCCGGCGCAGAAGCCGCGGCCCGCGCCCGTCAGCAGCAGGGCGCGGGCGCCGCCGGCCTCGACCTGGTCGAGCGCCTGCTGCAGCGCCTGGTGCATGGCGCGGGTGAAGCTGTTGAGCTTGTCGGGACGATTGAGCGTGATGACCGCGACCTGACCCTGCCATGCCAGCAGGATGGGGCCGCTCTCGATGCTGACCGGCTGGCCAGCGGGCGTGGACGTCGGGGGCATTGTTGTCTCCTGCCGAATGGAATCGAGGACTCCAGCACTTGCGGTCGGTACGTCTATGCGGGCTGAGGCGGGCCTCTAAAATAAACCGACCAGTCGGTCGGACAATGTTAGCACCAATTTTTACCCGCTGGCGAGGCGAGATTGGCGCGAATGCCGGCCACTGCGCAATGCCGGCCGATGGCGCCGCTCTATAATCGCGCTGCCAACAACAATCTGAAACCCCGCCGGCCTGCGCAAGCGAATCCCGGCGCGCTCTCCCATTCGCATTGGAACTCCTATGAAGAAGCTCGCTGCATTGCTCCTGATCTCGTCCGTCGCGCTGTTCGCCGCGTGCGGCAAGAAAGAATCCGCCCCCGCGCCCGCCGCCGGCACGGATACGGCCACCAAGATCATCGTGGGCCTGGACGACAATTTCCCGCCGATGGGTTTCCGCGATGCCAACAACGAGCTGGTTGGCTTCGATATCGACATGGCCAAGGAGGCCAGCCGCCGGCTCGGCATGACGGTCGAGTTCAAGCCGATCGACTGGAGCGCCAAGGAGGCGGAGCTGAACGGCAAGCGCGTCGATGTGCTGTGGAACGGGCTGACCATTACCGAAGAGCGCAAGAAGAACATCAGCTTTACCGCGCCCTACATGACCAACCACCAGATCGTCATCGTCGGCGCCCAGTCGCCGGTGAAGGCCAAGGCTGACCTGGCTGGCCGCACCGTCGGCGCGCAGGACGGCAGCAGCGCGGTGGATGCCATCAAGAAGGAAAGCCAGATTGCCGCGAGCCTGAAGGAACTGAAGACCTTCGGCGATAACGTGACGGCGCTGATGGACCTGTCGGCAGGCCGCCTCGACGCGATCGTGGTCGATGAAGTGGTGGGCCGCTACCTGATCAGCAAGCGTGCCGGCGAATACCGCGTGCTGGAGGAAAACTTCGGCACCGAGGATTACGGCGTCGGCGTGCGCAAGGATGACGCCGAACTGCTCGGCAAGCTCGACCAGACCCTGGCGTCGATGAAGCAGGACGGCACCGCGGCGCGCATCGCCACCCAGTGGTTCGGCACCGACCTCACCAAGTAATCCAGATCCGGCGTGACGCCCCGCGGTTGAGACGGGGGCACGCCACCCCGACCCGTTCGCCGGGCTTTCCGGGGAATTACCTCCTTCTGTACGCGCGAGCATGGATTACGTCCTATCTCTTCTGCTGCCGCTGGCGCAGGGTGCCAAAGTCACGCTGACGCTATTCGCCATCACGCTCGCCCTGTCGGTGCCGCTCGGGCTTGCGCTGGCACTGGCACGCATTTCGTCCTGGCCGCTGCTGAGCGGCCTGGTCAACGGCTATATCTGGCTGATGCGCGGCACGCCGCTGATGCTGCAGATGCTGTTTATCTATTTCGCGCTGCCGTTCGTGCCGGTCATCGGCGTGCGGCTGCCTGATTTTCCCGCGGCAGTGGTGGCCTTCGCGCTCAACTACGCCGCGTACTTCGCGGAAATCTTCCGCGCCGGAATCAAGTCCGTCGACCGCGGCCAGTACGAGGCCAGCAAGGCGCTGGGCATGACCTACTTCCAGACCATGCGCCGCGTCGTGCTGCCGCAGATGGTCAGCCGCGTGCTGCCGCCGGTCAGCAATGAAACCATTACGCTGATCAAGGACACCTCGCTGATCTACGTGCTGGCGCTCAACGACATCCTGCGCACCGCGCGCGGCATCGTGCAGCGCGATTTCACCACCACGCCTTTCCTCGTCGCCGCGCTGTTCTACCTCGTGATGACGCTGATTCTGACCTGGTTTTTCCAGAATCTCGAAAAACGCTATGCCAAACATGATGACTGACCCGAACGGCGTCCCTTCCCACGATGCGGCCGGCGTCATGATCGCGGCGCGGGACATCTTCAAGTCGTTCGGCCCGCTGCAGGTCTTGCGCGGCGTTTCGCTGACCTTGCGCAAGGGCGATGTCACCGCGGTGATCGGCCCGTCGGGCTCGGGCAAGAGTACCTTGCTGCGCTGCCTGAACCATCTCGAGGTGATCGACCGCGGCACCCTTCACATCGAGGGCGAGACGCTCGCCGCCGCCGGCCCCGACGGAGCGGCCCGTTATGTGGCGGACGCCGAAGTACGCCGCATCTGCCGCAAGATGGGCATGGTGTTCCAGTCGTTCAACCTGTTTCCGCACATGACGGTGCTGCAGAACATCATCGAGGCGCCGGTGACTGTCAAGGGACTGCGGCGCGATGCGGTGATTCCGAAGGCCGAGGAACTGCTGCGCAAGGTCGGCCTGCTGGCCAAGCGCGACAGCTACCCGGCGCGGCTGTCCGGCGGCCAGAAGCAGCGCGTGGCGATCGCGCGCGCGCTGGCGATGGAACCCGACATCATGCTGTTCGACGAGCCCACGTCCGCGCTGGATCCGGAACTGACCGGCGAGGTGCTGCGCACCATGCGGCAACTGGCGGAGGAGCATATGACCATGCTCGTCGTCACTCACGAAATGGGGTTTGCGCGGGAAGTGGCGAACCACGTCGTGTTCATGGACGAGGGCCGGATTCTGGAGGAAGGCCCGCCCGGCGAAGTGTTCGGGGCACCCGCCCACGCGCGCACCCGCGAATTCCTGGCGCACATGCTCTAGCTGGCGCCGCCACGCCGCAACCGATGGCAGAATAGCCCGCAGCCGGTGGCGACATGCCATCCGCCTGACCACACATAGATAGGAGAAGACATGCCGTACGAAAACATCCTGGTCGAGACCCGCGGCCGCGTTGGCCTGGTCACGCTGAACCGCCCCAAGGCCCTGAATGCGCTCAATGATGCGCTGATGGATGAACTGGGCACCGCGCTGACCGCCTTCGACCAGGATGACGGTATCGGCGCCATCGTCATCACCGGCAGCGAGCGCGCCTTTGCCGCCGGCGCCGACATCGGCATGATGGCCAAGTATTCCTTCATGGATGTCTACAAGGGCGACTACATCACCCGCAACTGGGAAACCATCCGCAAGATCCGTAAGCCGGTGATCGCGGGCGTGGCCGGTTATGCGCTGGGTGGCGGCTGCGAGCTGGCGATGATGTGCGACATCATCATCGCGGCGGACTCGGCCAAATTCGGCCAGCCCGAGGTCAAGCTCGGCACCATGC